>NZ_JABMCN010000108.1 GCF_013179515.1 Pseudomonas sp. CM27 | reverse complement strand
ACAGCGGAAAACTGTTCCAGCAGCTCTTTCGGAACCTTTGGTAACTCTCGGAGCGGTTTTTTTTTGGTTGGCATACATGCACCTCTTACTCATGTTATGCCCGAACACAAAATTTCTGACACCCTCCTAGCCCCCAAGCTAACCCCCTGCTGCGTCAACTCATCACTCTTGCGCCAGTTGTAGTTCCCGCGCAAATGCACCCCCGCCACCACTTCATGGCTCACCCCCAGGCTCGCTCGGGTCAGATCGCTATTTGGCGTGTACCCGGTCAGCGTAAAGTCGTTGGCGGGCAAGCTGGTCAGGTGCATGGTCACATCCTGCCGGTCATCCTCGAACTCGTGCTCCTGCGCCACCTCGGCAAACAGCCGGGTGCTCGGCAGCACCTGCACGCTCCCGAGCAACCCTACCCCCAGGCGGCGGGAGGTGCGCTCCTGGTCATCGAAGCCCAGTGCTGTCGAGCGGCCACTTTTCTCGTCGTAGCCGTCGACTTTTACCCGCGCATAGTCGGCGCTGATGAACGGCGCCAGCTGCCAGGTGCTGCCTTCGGCTGCGAGGTTGTAGCCAAGCCGCCCTGACATGGCCCAGGCTTCGCCATCGGTATCGCCCTTTTCACTGCGATCGTTTACGCCCAGAGCGAAGGTGCGCTTGAGGTCGCTGTAGTCCAGATGCCCTGCGGTCAGTGCGGCATCGGCCCACCAGCGGTCCTGGCGGTATTGGGCGAAGGCGCTGGCCAGGTAGCTGTTCAGCGTGTATTCCGAATCTTGCTGGCCAGCTTCCAGCTTCTGTCGGTAGACACCCCCAGCCAGGCCCAGACGCCAGGCGTCGTTCACCCGGTAGCTGCCGCCCACGGTCAGGTTGTAGCCGCGGCCATCACCGCTGGCCGCGCTGCGCTGGCCGTCGAAGTCCAGGTCCTGGGCACCGCTGGCGACAAAGGCCTGCCAAGGTGTCTGCCACTGGTTGCGCAGTTCATCCTGGTGGGCACGCAGGCTGGCATGGGCCATCTCCGGCAGCAGGGTCAGTTCCCAAGGGGCGGAAAGGATCGAGTAGCCGTAGTCGGCGATCAGTTGCTGACCGGCGATGGTCGGGTGTACCGAGTCATTGAACAACAGCTTGGTCGGGTCTGGCGTGGAGCCGTTGATGCCGTACACCGGGTTGGCCACGCAGCCTTCGCCGCTGTAGCAGGTGCCGACCAGATTCTGCCCGGTGGCCAGGCCGAACTGGCTGGGGTTGGCCAGGGCCTCGCCCAGCAACATGGGAACATTCAGCGGGATGATTTCGGCATCGATCTGCCTCAGCTGTCCAAGCAGCGACTGATTGAACACACTCGAGAGCTGCGACAGTGGATTTTGCAATGGGGTGCCGCTGTAGTTTGGCGTCTGCCCAAGGTCGGGGAGCAACCACACCATGATGTAGCGGGCACCGCCTTGCTGCAGAGCCTGGGCGCTGGCCGCCAGGCGGCCACCGGCTGCAGCAGCGTCGGCCGGGCTGCTCACCAGGCCTTGCAGGAAATCGTTGCCGCCGCCCGTCAGGTAGTACAACGCGTTGGGGTCGGCGCGCAGGCCGTTGGCGAGGTAGCCCGGTTTTTCTCGTAATACATCACCGGCGCCGGGGCGACCTGGCGGGATTACGGTTTTCGACGTGGTGGTGATCGAGTCGAGGATCTGCTGGGTGGTGTAGCCGCCCACCGCCCAGTTGTTACCGTCGGGCAGCCCCAGCACCGGGTTGAGGGGGGAGGTGGAAGGGCCTAGTTCCGATGGGGCCACTCCCAGTCGCCCGCCAAGGATCATCGGCGATACCGGGGCGTAGTTGCCATCGGCATCGCGGTTGGTGAAGCGCATGCCGCCAAACTGCCCGGCGTCGCTCAGGCTGTCGCCGAACACGATCATGCTGGAGTAGGGCGAGGGTGCAGCGAACGCCTGGCTGCAGGCTAACGCCAGCGAGGCCAGGGTAAAACGCAACAACGGAGCTTTTAACGGGGCTTTTCGCATCAGGGAACATCCTTTTCATTGTTTTTGTCGGAACAACCTGACCGACCTTAGCAAATCGCAGGGCTTCGCTTCCAAGTCCATTCGTTTCCCCGTGTTTACGGGCATATTGCGCCCATCGCCCCGGTAGGCTACTGTGCCGGGACGTATGAGCGAGACCTATCCTGTGTTGATCGTCAGCAAACTCTTGATGCGCGTAATCAAGGCCCACGCCCGTTGGCGTTGGCGCGCCTGACTCTATTCCCTGCCGGCCCGTCCGGCCCGCCCCCGTTTACCTTTCTGTTTTTGCGCCCCTGGTGGCAAAGCCGCGCCTGTGGCTTGTGCGGGAAGGTTCGAATTTTGAAGTCAGTAGATTCAAGAGGTTTAACCCAATGTTACTGATGATCGACAATTACGACTCATTCACTTACAACGTCGTCCAGTACCTTGGCGAGCTCGGTGCCGAGGTCAAGGTCATTCGCAATGACGAAATGACCATTGCCCAGATCGAAGCCCTCAACCCCGAGCGCATCGTCGTTTCCCCGGGGCCGTGCACGCCTAGCGAGGCGGGCGTGTCCATCGAGGCCATTCTGCACTTTGCCGGCAAGCTGCCGATCCTTGGCGTTTGCCTGGGCCACCAGTCCATCGGCCAGGCCTTTGGCGGCGACGTGGTGCGTGCGCGCCAGGTAATGCATGGAAAGACCAGCCCGGTCCACCACCGCGACCTGGGCGTATTCGCCACGCTGAACAACCCGCTTACCGTCACCCGCTATCATTCTCTGGTGGTCAAGCGCGAGACCCTACCTGACTGCCTGGAAGTGACTGCCTGGACTGCCCATCAAGATGGTTCGGTCGACGAGATCATGGGCCTGCGCCACAAGACATTGAATATCGAAGGGGTGCAGTTCCACCCCGAGTCGATCCTGACCGAGCAGGGCCACGAGCTGTTCGCCAACTTCCTCAAGCAAACCGGCGGCCGCCGCTAAGGACCGAACATGGATATCAAGAGCGCGTTGAGCCGTATCGTTGGCCAACTGGATCTTTCCACAGACGAAATGCGCGATGTCATGCGCCAGATCATGACCGGCCAGTGCACCGAGGCACAGATTGGCGCCTTCCTGATGGGCATGCGCATGAAAAGCGAAAGCATCGACGAAATCGTCGGTGCGGTATCGGTGATGCGTGAGCTGGCCGACAAGGTCGAGCTGAAGAGCCTTGATGGCGTGGTCGACATCGTCGGTACCGGCGGTGATGGCGCCAATATTTTCAACGTCTCCACCGCTTCCTCGTTCGTCCTGGCGGCGGCGGGTTGCACCGTGGCCAAGCATGGCAACCGCGCAGTCTCGGGCAAGAGCGGCAGTGCCGACCTGTTGGAAGCCGCCGGTATCTACCTGAACCTGACACCCATCCAGGTCGCCCGCTGCATCGACAGCCTGGGCATCGGCTTCATGTTCGCGCAAAGCCACCACACGGCCATGAAGCATGCCGCCGGTCCGCGTCGTGACCTGGGTTTGCGTACCCTGTTCAACATGCTCGGCCCGCTTACGAATCCGGCAGGGGTCAGGCATCAGGTGGTTGGCGTGTTCGCCCAGACCCTGTGCCGCCCACTGGCCGAGGTGCTGCAGCGCCTGGGCAGCAAGCATGTGCTGGTGGTGCACTCGAAGGATGGGCTGGACGAGTTCAGCCTGGCCGCGCCCACCTTCGTCGCCGAACTGAAGAATGGCGAAGTCACCGAGTACTGGGTCGAACCGGAAGACCTCGGCATGAAGAGCCAGAGCCTGCACGGGCTGGCTGTCGAGAACCCGCAGGCATCGCTGGAGCTGATCCGCGATGCGCTGGGTCGGCGCAAGACTGAAAATGGCCAGAAAGCCGCAGAAATGATCGTGCTCAATGCCGGCGCCGCGTTGTACGCGGCGGATCATGCGATGACCCTGGCACAGGGCGTTGAACTCGCCCATGACGTGCTGCACACCGGTCTGGCCTGGGAAAAGTTGCAGGAACTGGGTGCCTTTACTGCAGTATTCAAGGTGGAGAACGAAGCATGAGTGTGCCGACGGTGCTGGAAAGGATCATTGCCCGCAAGTTTCAGGAAGTCGCCGAGCGCAGCGCACGCGTCAGCCTCGCCGAGCTGGAGCGCCTGGCCAAGGTCGCCGATGCCCCGCGTGGCTTTGCCAACGCGCTGATCGAGCAGGCCAAGCGCAAGCAGCCGGCGGTGATTGCCGAAATCAAGAAAGCCTCGCCAAGCAAGGGCGTCATCCGCGAGCACTTCGTGCCAGAGGAAATCGCAGTCAGCTACGAAAGGGGCGGGGCGACCTGCCTGTCGGTGCTGACCGATGTCGATTACTTCCAGGGTGCCGACGAATACCTGCAGCAGGCACGTGCAGCAGTTTCGCTGCCGGTGATCCGCAAGGATTTCATGGTCGACCCTTACCAGATCGTCGAAGCCCGAGCCTTGGGTGCAGACTGTGTGCTGTTGATCGTGTCGGCGCTGGATGACGTGAAGATGGCCGAACTGGCTGCCACGGCCAAGGATGTCGGCCTGGATGTGCTGGTGGAAGTGCACGACGGTGATGAACTCGAGCGTGCGCTGAAGACCCTGGATACGCCGCTGGTGGGCGTAAACAACCGCAACTTGCACACCTTTGAAGTCAGCCTGGAAACTACTCTGGACCTGCTGCCGCGCATTCCACGTGATCGCCTGGCGATTACCGAGAGCGGCATTCTCAACCGGGCCGATGTCGAGCTGATGGCAATCAACGAGGTTTACTCGTTCCTGGTCGGTGAGGCATTCATGCGCGCCGAACAGCCAGGGCTGGAGCTGCAGCGATTGTTCTTCCCGGAACAGGTGAAGAAGACTGTTCAGCAACTGGACTGATCGAAACGAAGCCGGCGTTGTTGCCGGCTTTTTTGTATGCCTGAACAGGCCATCAATAACAACATCAAAGGTGGATCAATGACCGATCAACCCCTGGCCCTGACCGTCGAACAAGGCCTGCACGCCGAACAGGAACTGTTGGCTGCCGTCTGCCGAGGCGAACAAGACAGTGGTGTGCTGTTCTGGCGCCCGAACGACCACGCCCTGGTCATGCCGCGGCGCATGAGCCGGCTGGACAATTTCGAAGCCGCCTGCTCGGAGCTGGCGATTGCCGGGTGGCCGGTGCTGCTGCGCGAAACCGGCGGGGAGCCGGTGCCGCAGTCGCATTCGACGGTGAACGTGGCGCTGGTCTACGTAGCCCCGCGCAGCGAGGGCGACCATGGACGTATCGAGAACGCCTACGAACGGCTGTGCCTGCCATTGTGCGATGTGCTGCGCGAGTGGGGTGGGGTGGCCTCGGTGGGCGAAATCGATGGGGCCTTCTGCGACGGCCGCTACAACGTCAACCTCAATGGCCGCAAACTGGTCGGCACCGCCCAGCGCTGGCGCCAGGGGCTGGGCGGCAAGCGCCCGGTGGTGCTGGTGCATGGCGCACTGCTGCTGGACAACGAGCGTGAGTCGATGGTGGCGGCGGTCAACCGTTTCAACGAGTGCTGCGAGCTGGAGCAGCGCTGCCGTGCCGATGCCCACATCGCGCTGCACGAAGTAGCGCCAGAAGCGCCGTGGTTCGAGCGCTTGTCGCAGGCCTATGCCAAGGTATTGGCTGACCTGCCCAAGGACTAGCGAGTGCCGTAGACCACCATGGTCTTGCCCTTGACCTGTACCAGGCTGCGCTCCTCGAGGTCTTTGAGGACGCGGCCGACCATTTCCCGTGAGCAGCCGACAATCCGGCCGATTTCCTGGCGGGTGATCTTGATCTGCATGCCATCCGGGTGGGTCATGGCATCGGGTTGCTTGCACAGCTCCAGCAGGCAACGTGCCACCCGCCCGGTAACATCAAAGAATGCCAGGTCGCCGACCTTGCGGGTGGTGTTGCGCAGGCGCTGGGCCATCTGGCCACCCAGGGCGTAGAGGATCTCCGGGTCCTGGCGAGCGAGTTCGCGAAACTTCTCGTAACTGATTTCGGCCACTTCGCATTCGGTCTTGGCGCGTACCCACGCACTGCGCTGCTGCTCACCGTCAACGGGCTCGAACAGGCCCAACTCGCCAAAGAAATCACCTTGGTTGAGGTAGGCGATGATCATTTCATGGCCGTCGTCGTCCTCGATGATGATGGTGACCGAACCCTTGATGATGAACGAGAGTGTCTCGGCCCGGTCGCCAGCGCAGATGATGTTGCTTTTGGCGGTGTAGCGGCGGCGCTGGCAATGGACCAGCAGCTTGTCGATGTTCTTGATCTTGGCGGCTAGGGCGGAGGCAACCATCACGAAATCCTGTTCGATACGAGGCATAGGCTTTTTATAGGGGTGGGGCTGGCGGCAGGCGCCAGTCAATTGGCGCCAGCTTATCAGACACTACAGGATGTTTCGGTACTAAACCGACACGTCTCGTGCTTTTCCCACAGCCGCACAAGGTCTAAGCTGACACCCTTTTCCGAAAATCAGGAGTCCGGGTAGATGAAGGCACGTATCCAGTGGGCCGGTGAGGCAATGTTTCTCGGCGAATCGGGCAGCGGCCATGTCGTCGTGATGGACGGTCCGCCCGAGGCCGGCGGCCGCAACCTGGGTGTGCGACCGATGGAAATGCTGCTGCTGGGCCTGGGTGGCTGCAGCAGCTTTGATGTGGTCAGCATTCTGAAGAAGTCGCGCCAGGCGGTGGAAAGCTGCGAAGCGTTCCTGGAAGCCGAGCGTGCCAGCGAAGACCCGAAGGTGTTCACCAAGATCCACATGAACTTCGTGGTCAAGGGGCGTGGGCTGAAAGAGGCACAGGTCAAGCGCGCGGTAGAACTGTCGGCGGAGAAGTACTGCTCGGCGTCGATCATGCTTGAGCGTGCCGGGGTCGAGATTACCCATGGATACGAAATCGTAGAGCTGGGTTAAGGCTGAGACTTCAGGGCCGCTTCGCGGCCCTTGTGGGGCAAGATCAGTTGCGAAGCGCCGGCAACGCAGCCTGCACCCAGCCCGGCAAGCATCCTCGCATCACCTGGCTCAGCTTCTCCCGCCGCTTCTGGTAGACCAGCCCCAACCAGATAACCCCCAAGCCGATCAAGGTAACTACCAGCGGGAACAGCAGCGACTGGGCAAACACCTCATACGACAGGTATCCCAGGTACGCCGCCACCCCCAGCGCCCCGAACACCATGAACACAGGCCGGCGCAACAGCACCGCCATGCCCATAAGCGCGATATTGATCAGGCAGTACATCGCCTTGGCCCATTCGCTGCCGTTGTCCACCAGGGTAAGGCCGCCCCAGAATGCTGCCAACCCTGCCAGGTAACCCCAGTGGGCATAGTCCTCACGTGTGCGCCCGTCGACTCCGAGGAACACCAGCAGCAAGCCCAGCCCGAACCACAGCGAAACTTCGCGCCGCTGGTCCCAGTTGAACGGCGAGCCGAAGAACCATTCGCTCAGGTCCATCGACATGAACCACAAGGCCACGGCAATCGGCATGACGATGAACGGGTAGGGGATCAGCCGCAGCATCAGCAGCCCGGCAAACACTGTGGCGGCTTCCATGCCCAGCCAGCCGGCCTGCACATGGGTGTAGTACTGGTGGTAGCGCGCCTGCGCGTCATCCAGCGGCCACCAGCCGATCAGGCGCTCGATGGCGAATACCGCCAGCGGTACGATACTGACCGCGACTGCCGCCAGCACCCCGGCGGCAACAGGTTGGGCGCGTCGCTGCAGGTTGAGCGCGAACAAGGTAATCAGCAAGATATAGAGGCTGGGGATGATCAACAGCGCCCAGTCACCGATGCTCAGCCACGCTTCAGTGAGCAGCCAGCCCATGGCCGCCATGATCAACAAGGCGCCGAAATAGAAGGCGACATGCGCCAGCTGGAAGCTGCCGCGCTGCGCCGGTTGCTTGCGCAGGAATGCCAGCAGGGCCTGGTCCTGGCCCTGCTGGAGAACGCCGGCGTGCACGGCGCGCGCCAGGTCCTTGGCGTCGAATCGGTCCGTCATGCTAATCCTTCAGATGCGGTAAGTGCTCTTGGTCATGACCTTGGCCAACAGGCTCATGCCCAAGCGGACTGGGGCCGGGAAGCGATAGCCGCCGGCTTCCAGGGCCGATTCGGCGTGCTGCTCTTCGTCAATGCGCATTTGCTCGAGAATGGCCCGGGATTTTTCGTCCTCGTGCGGGATCTGCTCCAGGTGCTCGTCAAGGTGCTTGCACACCTGGTGCTCGGTGGCGGCGACGAAGCCCAGGCTGACCTTGTCACTGACCAGCCCGGCGAGGGCGCCGATGCCAAACGACATGCCATAGAACAGCGGGTTGAGCACACTCGGGTGGCTGTTCAGCTGGCGGATGCGCTGCTCGCACCAGGCCAGGTGGTCCACTTCTTCCTCGGCTGCATGTTCCATGGCCTTGCGTACTTCAGGCAGCTTGGCGGTCAGCGCCTGGCCTTGGTACAGCGCCTGCGCGCAGACTTCACCGGTATGGTTGATGCGCATCAGCCCCGCTACGTGGCGGGACTGCTGCTCGTCCAGCTCGATGTCCGGCTGGATGATGGCCGGCGATGGGCGGGCAGGCTGGCCGCTGAAGGGCAGCAAGGTGCGCATGGCGGTATCGGCCTGCAGCAACAAGCGGTCGAGCGGCGAGTAGTGACGTTCGGTAGCCATCGGGCACCTCCGCAAGAATGTGCCCGACAGTTTACCGCAATAGCGCCAGGGTCGCTTGCCGTGGATCAGCCCGGTGGCCAGTTCATCTGGCGCTGGCCAAGCACGTGCATGTGGATGTGGTAGACGGTCTGGCCACCTTTCGGGTTGCAGTTCATGACCACGCGGAAACCTTCCTCGCAACCTTGCTCCACAGCCAGGCGCTGGGCGGTGAACAGGATGTGGCCGGCCAGGGCCTTGTCCTCTTCGGTCAGGTCATTGAGGGTACGGATGTGTTTCTTCGGGATAACCAGAAAATGTACCGGTGCCGCGGGTGCAATGTCCTTGAAGGCCAGGATCTGGTCGTCTTCGTAGATGATATCCGCCGGGATTTCCCGGTTGATGATTTTGAGGAATAGATCGTCCACAGCACTTGCTCCATGGTGAGGGTCGGGCCGAGTGTACTCAGCCAGGCGCCGCGCGCCCAGTGGCTATTCCATGCCGGCGGGGCAGTAGCGGCGGTGGATGGCCCCGGCCAGCTTGCGCACCAGCCAGCGTGGCAGCAGGCGCGGGGCAAACGCCAGCCAGCGGTTGCGCCGGCCGGGCATGATCAGCGCGCGGTTCTTGTCCAGGGCGCGCACGGTGTACAGCGCTACTTCCTCTGCGCCGAGGCAGCGCGGCTTGCCATCGAGCCGTGGAATACGCCGGCGCGAGGAGCGCACCGGGCCGGGGCACAGCACCGAGACCTTGATGCCCGTGCGCTTGAGTTCTTCGCGCAGTGCCTGGGAGAAACTCAGGACGTAGGCCTTGCTGGCAGCATAGGCTGCCATCCACGGCCCAGGTGCCACCCCGGCCAGGCCGGCGACGTTGAGGATCTGCCCGCCACCCTGCACGGCCATCAGGTTGCCAATGGCGTGGCAAAGACGGCTCAAGGCCAGCACGTTTACCTCCAGCAGGTCCTGCTCGTCGGCCCACTCGTGGGCCAGCAGCGGCCCGTAGGTACGCAGGCCGGCACAGTTGACCAGCAAGTCGATACGCCGTTCGCCTTCTTCCAGTTCCAGCACGAAGCCTGACAGGCGCAGGGGCTGGCTGAGGTCGCAGGCGCGGAACAGCACCTCGACGCCGAAACGCTGGGTCAGCTCCATGGCCACAGGTTCCAGCGTTTCACGCTGGCGTGCCACCAGGATCAGGTTGCGCCCGCGCCGTGCCAGGGCTTCCGCCAGGGCCAGGCCCAGGCCGCTGGAAGCACCAGTGATCATGGCGTAACGGGTCATGCAAGGCTCCTGGGGGCTGTAGAAGGCGCCTAGTGTACAACTTGGCCGGGCAAGGTGTTGCCTTTTGCTACACGGTGCGCAAGCGCAAGCCCTGGCAGCGTTCCAGTGCGTGTTGGTACTCGTTATGGAGGCGTTCGATCAGCAAGCTGGCGCTGGGCAGATCGGTGATGCCGCCGACCCCCTGGCCAGCCGACCATACGGTCTTCCAGGCTTTGGCCTCGTCGTCTATGGGTTTCAGTTTGCCGGTTTCGTGGGCGTTTTGGAGGGCGTTCATGTCATAGCCGGCCTGCTCCAGGCTCGGGCGCAGGAAGCTGGCAGGGATGCCGGACACTGCTGGGGTGTGGATGATGTCGACGGCGTGGGCATGCACCAGCATTTGCTTGTAGGCGTCCTGGGCCTGGCTTTCTGTGGTGGCAATGAAGCGCGTGCCCATGTAGGCAAGGTCTGCCCCCAGCAGCTGCGCGGCCACGATTTCGTGGCCGTGGTTGATACAGCCGGCCAGCAGCAGGGTCTTGTCGAAGAACTGGCGAATCTCCGCAGCCAGGGCGAACGGGCTCCAGGTGCCGGCATGGCCGCCCGCGCCAGCGGCGACTGCGATCAGGCCATCGACACCGGCTTCGGCGGCTTTTTCCGCATGGCGGCGGGTAGTGACATCGTGGAACACCAGCCCGCCGTAGCTGTGCACCGCATCGACCACTTCTTTCACCGCCCCCAGGCTGGTAATGACGATCGGCACGCGGTGCTCCACGCACAGGGCCAGGTCTGCCTGTAGCCGCGGGTTGGTCGGGTGAACGATCAGGTTGACGGCGTAGGGCGCTGGCGCTTGAAGTTGCGCCAGCCCAGCCTCGATCTGCTCCAGCCAGGCCTTGAAGCCGGCGCTGTCGCGCTGGTTCAGGGCCGGGAAACTGCCGACCACACCGCTGGCGCAGCAGGCCAGCACCAGCTTGGGGTTGGAGATGAGGAACATCGGCGCGGCAACCACAGGCAGGCGCAGGCGTTGTTCGAGCGAGGCGGGTAGCGACATGGCAAGGCTCCTTGGGCGGGTGGCTATGTCAGAACGGTTTGACCACCACCAGAATTACGATGCCCAGCAGGAACAGCACGGGCACTTCGTTGAACCAGCGATAGTAGACGTGGCTGCGGGTGTTGCCGCCGTTGGCGAAGCGTTTGCGTTGGGCGCCGCACATGTGATGGTAGCCGGTCAGCAGGATGACCAGGGTGAGCTTGGCATGCAGCCAGCCCTGGCTCAGCCAGCCTGGGGTGAGGTACAGCATCCAGGCACCGAACACGTAGGTGGCAATCATCGCCGGGTTCATGATGCCGCGGTACAACTTGCGCTCCATGGTCACGAAGCGTTCCTGGCTGACGCTGTCCTGGCTCTGGGCGTGGTAGACGAAAAGCCGCGGCAGGTAGAACAGGCCGGCGAACCAGCAGACCACGCTGACGATATGCAGCGCTTTGATCCATAGGTAAAGCATGGAGGGAGTTCCTTCAGGTAATCACGGTCGTCAGATAGTAGTGGTCAAGCGCCCACAGGGGCACCCCAAGAGTTGTTACAGACGCTGTGCGCCCCTATTATCGTGCGCTTTCCAGACGGCTCGTTGATAAGGGGCAAGCGTTATGATCAAGGTCGGTATCGTCGGCGGCACGGGTTACACCGGCGTCGAACTGTTGCGTCTGCTGGCACAGCATCCACAGGCCGAAGTGGCGGTCATCACCTCGCGCTCCGAGGCGGGCGTGGCGGTGGCGGATATGTACCCGAACCTGCGCGGCCACTATGACGGGCTGGCGTTCAGCGTGCCGGACAGCAAGGCCCTGGCTGCCTGTGATGTGGTTTTCTTCGCCACACCGCACGGTGTTGCCCACGCCTTGGCCGGCGAGTTGCTGGCGGCGGGCACCAAGGTGATCGACCTGTCGGCCGATTTCCGTCTGCAGGATGCCACCGAGTGGGGCAAATGGTACGGTCAACCACACGGTGCGCCAGAGCTGCTCAAGGACGCAGTGTACGGCCTGCCTGAAGTCAACCGCGAGAAAATCCGCCAGGCGCGCCTGATCGCCGTACCGGGTTGCTACCCGACCGCGACCCAGCTGGGTTTCCTGCCGCTGCTCGAAGCTGGCCTGGCCGACCCGTCGCGCCTGATCGCCGACTGCAAGTCGGGTGTCAGCGGTGCTGGCCGGGGTGCGGCGGTGGGTTCGTTGTTCTGTGAGTCTGGCGAGAGCATGAAGGCTTACGCGGTCAAGGGTCACCGCCACCTGCCAGAAATCAGCCAAGGCCTGCGCCTGGCTGCCGGCAAGGACATCGGTCTGACCTTCGTGCCGCATCTGACACCCATGATCCGTGGCATTCACGCCACCCTGTACGCAACCGTTGCCGATACCTCGGTCGACCTGCAGGCGCTGTTCGAGAAGCGCTACGCCGATGAACCGTTCGTCGACGTGATGCCGGCGGGTAGCCATCCGGAAACCCGCAGCGTGCGCGGCGCCAACGTCTGCCGCATTGCTGTGCATCGCCCACAGGGCGGCGATCTGGTGGTGGTGCTGTCGGTGATCGACAACCTGGTCAAAGGCGCGTCCGGCCAGGCGGTGCAGAACCTGAACATCCTGTTCGGCCTGGACGAGCGCATGGGCCTGTCGCACGCCGGCCTGCTGCCGTAAGCCTGTGGTGCAGGAAAAGGCCCGCCATGTGCGGGCCTTTTTGTCGGTCACGACTAAAGGCGCACAATTCTTGACCAATTTTCTCGGAGAAGCGGATAATGCGCGTCATCGAGTTTTATGGCGGCTACTGCGCCGGGAGAATCAACATGAGCGTCGAAACCTTCACCCCTACGGCTTTGGAATTCACCCACGGCGCTGCACAAAAGGTGAAGAACCTGGTTTCCGAAGAAGGCAATGATCGTCTGAAGCTGCGCGTGTTCGTCACCGGTGGCGGCTGTTCGGGCTTCCAGTATGGCTTCACCTTCGATGAAGATGTGGCCGAGGATGACACCATTGTCGAGCGCGAGGGCGTGTCTCTGGTGGTCGACCCGATGAGCTTCCAGTATCTGGCTGGCGCCGAGGTGGACTACCAGGAAGGCCTGGAAGGTTCGCGTTTCGTGATCAAGAACCCTAACGCCTCCACCACGTGTGGCTGCGGTTCCTCGTTCTCGATTTGAGCCCTGAGCTTATGAAAACGCCGCGCAATTGCGCGGCGTTTTACTTTGTGGCGTAACCGTCAGGCCGGGTAGATCGCGCCAAGTACGCGCAGGCCCCTGGAGGCAGTGACGCTGGGACGGTTGGCAGCGATGCCTTCCAGGCAGCAGTGGGCAAGCCAGGCGAATGCCATGGCCTCTACCCAGTCCGGGTCTATGCCATGGGCGCCGGTACTGGCGACGCGGGCTGCCGGCAGCAGCTGGCCGAGGCGGGCCATCAGTGCCCCGTTACGCGCACCACCCCCGCAGACCAGCAGTGCTTCGGTGCTCTTCTGGGCATTGCTCAGCGAGTCGATGATGCTGCGTGCGGTCAGCTCCAGCAGCGTTGCCTGCACATCCTCGTCGCGGTAAGCGGGCAGGCGGGCGAGGTGGCCATCCAGCCAGTGCAGGTTGAACACTTCGCGGCCAGTGCTTTTCGGGCCGCTCCCGGCAAAGAACGGGTCGGCCAGCAGTGTGCGCAGCAAGTCCGCCTGCACTGCACCGGAAGCGGCCCAGGCGCCATCGGCATCGTAGGTCGCGCCGCGCTTGCGCTCGATCCAGGCATCCAGCAGCACGTTACCGGGGCCGCAGTCGAAGCCGTGGACCGGCTGGTCTTGCTCGATCAGGCTCAGGTTGCTGAAACCGCCCACGTTGAGCACCGCCAGACGCTGGCCGAGGTGGCTGAACAGGGTTTCGTGGAAGGCGGGCACCAGCGGCGCACCTTGGCCACCGGCAGCAACGTCGCGCCTGCGGAAGTCGGCGACCACGCTGATGCCGGTAAGCTCGGCCAGCAGCGCCGGGTTGCCGATCTGCACGGTAAAGCTGCGTGCGGGCTCGTGGCGAATGGTCTGGCCATGGCTGCCGATGGCACGGATGGCACCGGCCTGCAGGCCTTCGCGGGCCAGCAATTGGCCAATACCTTCGCCTGCCAGGCTGGCCCAGCGGTTTTCTGCCAGCGCAGCACGCGCGATTTCGTCAGGGCCGCTGCTGCACAAGGCAAGCAGCTCCTGGCGCAGGTCGACGGGCATTGGCAGGTAATGGGTGGCGAGCAGTTTCAGATGCTCGCCTTGCTCGATCAGGGCAATGTCCAGGCCGTCGAGGCTGGTACCAGACATCACCCCCAGGTAAAGCGCCATGGCTTAGCGCTTGTTCGCTGCGAGCATGGTGGCCTTTTCCTGGTCCATGCGCGCGATCAGGGGTTGGCTCTGCTGCATGAAGCGCTGGCGTTCGCTCTTGGCGATCGGGTCTGCCATTGGCACTTTCTGGCTCAGCGGATCGACGTGCACGCCGTTGACCTGGAACTCGTAGTGCAGGTGCGGGCCGGTGGACAGGCCGGTGGTACCGATGTAGCCGATGATCTGGCCCTGCTTCACCGAGCTGCCGGTCTTGATGCCTTTGGCGAAGCCCTGCATGTGCCCGTACAGCGTCTTGTAGCGGTTGCCATGCTGGATGATCACGGTGTTGCCGTAACCGCCACGGCGCCCGGCCAGCTCGATGCGGCCGTCACCGGCAGCCTTGATCGGGGTACCGCGTGGGGCAGCGTAGTCGACACCTTTGTGGGCGCGGATCTTGTTCAGGATCGGGTGCTTGCGGCCAGCGGAGAAGCGCGAGCTGATGCGGGCGAAATCTACCGGGGTACGGATGAAGGCCTTGCGCAGGCTGTTGCCATCGGCGGTGTAGTAGTTGGTATTGCCCTGCTTGTTGGTGTAGCGCACGGCGGTGTAGGTCTTGCCGCGGTTTGTGAAGCGCGCGGACAGTATGTTGCCGGTGCCGACGACCTTGCCGTCCATCACCTTCTGCTCGTAGACCACATCGAATTCGTCACCTTGGCGAATGTCCTGGGCGAAGTCGATGTCGTACCCCAGCACTCGGGCCATGTCCATGGTCATGCTGTGAGACAGGCCGGCGCGCTGGGCCGAGGCGGACAGGGAGCTCTTGATCACGCCGTGGGCATAGGCGGTACGCACCACCGGCTTGCTGATTTCACGGTTGAAGGTGTAGCCCTTGGCGGTTTTGGTAAGGCGAATGGTCTCGAGGTTGCCGACCTTGCTGTGCAGGCTCGCCAGCTGGCCGTCCTTGTCCAGTTCGAATTGCAGCACCTGGCCATGCTTGAGCTGGCTGAACTGCTTGGCTTGCTTGTTGCTCGCCAGCAGGTCGTGTACTGCATTGGTTGGCAGCCCCACCTTGGCAAACAGGGTAGACAGCGTGTCGCCGCGGGCCACGGTAACTTCGCGATGTCCGGGCTCCTTGGCAGCCTCGACGACCGGTTCGGCGGCAGGGGCTTGTTGCTCGGCGTTCTGGGTCTCGGCGGTGGCGTCTTCGATCTGGGCGAACGGCGAGCCTTGCTCCCCATTGGTTTGCACCAGGGGAGCAGCACGAGATTCGTCTTTCAGTTGCTCGGCCGGGCTCTCCAGCTCGAGGTTGAGGGTGGTTTTCTTGGCTTCCACTTCGCTGGAGGGAAACACCAGCAAAGCCAGGCTGAGCAGGGCGGCGATGCCGCTGGCGGCCAACAGATGGCTTTTCGGATAAAGCGGGGGCGCTTTAGGCGGTTCGTTGGTCATGAGTAAGGTGACTTTGAAAAAAGTGAAATGGAATAGATGAATGACATGATGAAGATGAAATAACTGTATAAAATATAACCAAATCCAGTTTCACGCAAGGGCGCATAGACGCCGCAACCCCGTGTCCGGGTCACATTCCTTTGCGAAACTTGTAATTGACGGCCGATCTTGTATGGTTGGCTCCCCCTGAATCTGAGCCTTGCGGGTTTGTCTATGAAGTCGGTTGAAGAGCAGCTGGCGCTTATCAAGCGCGGTGCGGAAGAAGTACTGGTCGAGTCGGAACTGGTGGAGAAGCTCAAGCGCGGCCAACCTCTGCGCATCAAGGCCGGCTTCGACCCGACCGCACCCGACCTGCACCTGGGTCACACGGTGCTGATCAACAAGCTGCGCCAGTTCCAGGAGCTGGGGCATACGGTCATCTTCCTGATTGGTGACTTCACCGGCATGATCGGCGACCCCAGCGGCAAGAGCGCCACGCGCCCGCCGCTGACTCGCGAGCAGGTGCTCGACAACGCCGAGACCTATAAACAGCAGGTGTTCAAGATCCTCGACCCGGCAAAGACCGAAGTCGCGTTCAACTCCACCTGGATGGACACGCTGACCCCGGCCGACTTCATTCGCCTGGCGTCGCAGTACACCGTGGCGCGCATGCTCGAGCGCGATGACTTCGACAAACGCTACACCACCAATCAGCCGATCGCGATCCACGAGTTCCTTTATCCGCTGGTGCAGGGCTATGACTCGGTGGCGCTCAAGGCGGATGTCGAGCTGGGTGGTACCGACCAGAAGTTCAACCTGCTGATGGGGCGCGAGTTGCAGCGTGCCTACGGCCAGGAGGCGCAGAACATCGTGACCATGCCGCTGCTCGAAGGGCTTGATGGCGTGAAGAAGATGTCCAAGTCGCTGGGCAACTATGTAGGTATCCAGGAAGCGCCGGGCGTGATGTACAGCAAGCTGGTGTCGATCCCGGATACTTTGATGTGGCGTTACTTCGAACTGTTGAGCTTCCGTTCTATGGAAGAGATCGAGCAGTTCCGTGCCGATGTGGCCAATGGTGCCAACCCGCGGGATATCAAGATCAAGCTGGCGGAAGAGATTGTTGCTCGGTTCCATGGTGAGGAGGCAGCGGCTAATGCTCACCGTGCGGCGGGTAATCGCATGAAAGAGGGGGAGCTACCGGAAGATCTGCCGGAAGTCGAAGTGGCCGCGGCTGAGGACTTGCCGATTGCTGCCGTGCTGAACCGGGCGGGGCTGGTGAAGAACTCGGCGCAGGCGCGGGACTTGCTGAGTGGTGGTGCCGTCAAGGTTGATGGTGCGGTGGTGGATCGTGACTTCGTATTTGCGCTGGGCGCGACACATGTGTGCCAGGCAGGCAAGAAGTCGTTTGCGCGGGTCACGCTCAAGGCTGAGTGAGCGGCTGGTGGTGTAGCTATATAGAAGCGGGGAGGCCGGTAGGCCTCCCCGCTTTGTTTTTGGGGTTGTTCGCCTTGGATCTCACAGGCGAGGGAAGGGTTGTGGTAGGCACTTGTCGGCCTTGATACGGTCTTTGCCCCTATATTTCACTTTCTTGAAATTAAAGGTTGACGCCCTTTCGAATCCCCTTATAATGCGCCCCACTTCCAGCGACAATGGAACGACAAACTCCTTGATATTCAACGAGTTAGGTAGTTCAGAAGATGCTGTAAGGGCTTCGATCGAAAGATCGGCAGCGGTGATAAAGGCAGTTGACAGCGGGTTTAAACGCTGTATTATTCGCCTCCCGCTACGAGAGATCGCAGCGAGCCAAGTGTTTGAAGCTAAACGAGTTTCTCGGAAAAACTTCAAAATAAACGCTTGACAGGCTCTGAGGAAAGCGTAGAATGCGCGCCTCGGTTGAGACGAAAAGCTCTTAACCAAACGCTCTTTAACAAATTGAATCAAGCAATTCGTGTGGGTGCTTGTGAGTACGGACTGATAGTCAGAAAGATTATCAGCATCACAAGTGGCCATGCGAGAAATCACATAGTCATTTGAGATTGCTGAGCCAAGTTTAGGGTTTCTTAAAAACCCAAGCAGTATTGAACTGAAGAGTTTGATCATGGCTCAGATTGAACGCTGGCGGCAGGCCTAACACATGCAAGTCGAGCGGATGACGGGAGCTTGCTCCTGGATTCAGCGGCGGACGGGTGAGTAATGCCTAGGAATCTGCCTGGTAGTGGGGGACAACGTTTCGAAAGGAACGCTAATACCGCATACGTCCTACGGGAGAAAGCAGGGGACCTTCGGGCCTTGCGCTATCAGATGAGCCTAGGTCGGATTAGCTAGTTGGTGGGGTAATGGCTCACCAAGGCGACGATCCGTAACTGGTCTGAGAGGATGATCAGTCACACTGGAACTGAGACACGGTCCAGACTCCTACGGGAGGCAGCAGTGGGGAATATTGGACAATGGGCGAAAGCCTGATCCAGCCATGCCGCGTGTGTGAAGAAGGTCTTCGGATTGTAAAGCACTTTAAGTTGGGAGGAAGGGCAGTAAGCGAATACCTTGCTGTTTTGACGTTACCGACAGAATAAGCACCGGCTAACTCTGTGCCAGCAGCCGCGGTAATACAGAGGGTGCAAGCGTTAATCGGAATTACTGGGCGTAAAGCGCGCGTAGGTGGTTTGTTAAGTTGGATGTGAAAGCCCCGGGCTCAACCTGGGAACTGCATCCAAAACTGGCAAGCTAGAGTACGGTAGAGGGTGGTGGAATTTCCTGTGTAGCGGTGAAAT
>NZ_JABMCN010000107.1:9520-18413 GCF_013179515.1 Pseudomonas sp. CM27 | reverse complement strand
GTCCAGGTGCTCGAACAGGAAGCGGTAGTTGATCTCGCCGGTGCCTGGCTCGTTGCGGCCGGGGTTGTCGGCCAGCTGGATATGGTTGATCAGCTTCAGGTTGGTTTCCATGGTGCGAGCCAGGTCACCTTCCATGATCTGCATGTGGTAGATGTCGTACTGCAGGAACAGGTTGTCGCTGCCCACTTCGGCCTGGATTTCCAGGGCCTGCTGGGTGGTGTTCAGGTAGAAGCCCGGGATGTCGCGGGTGTTGATCATTTCCATGACCAGGCGGATCCCGGCGGCCTTGAGCTTGTCGGCGGCATACTTGAGGTTGTCGACGAAGGTTTTGCGCACGTCGGCGCACTGCAGGCCTTGCGGGCGAATGCCGGCCAGGGCGTTGACCTGGGTGTTGCCGAGCACCTTGGCGTATTCGATGGCCTTGTCGACCCCGGCGCGGAACTCTTCGACGCGGTCGGGGTGGCAGGTGATGCCACGTTCGCCCTTGGCCCAGTCGCCCGCCGGCAGGTTGAACAGCACCTGGGTCAGGCCGTTGGCGTCCAGCTGCTGCTTGATTTCGGCGGCGCTGAAGTCATACGGGAAAAGGTACTCGACGCCGCTGAAACCAGCGTCTGCGGCAGCCTTGAAGCGGGCCAGGAAGTCCTGTTCGGTGAACAGCATGGACAGGTTGGCAGCGAAGCGAGGCATGGTTGTCTCCTTGCAGAATAGAGCCCCCGGCCGTGCTGGCGCGGGGGCGTCAGGCAATCAGTCGAGCATCGAGATCGCGGTAGGCGCGTCGTTGCCGACCAGGGCCAGGTCTTCGAACTCGTTGACCGCGTTGATCTCGGTACCCATCGAAATGTTGGTGACACGCTCGAGAATCACTTCGACAACCACCGGTACGCGGAACTCTTCGGCCATCTTCTGCGCCTTGAGCAGGGCAGGGGCGATTTCGGCCGGCTCGAATACGCGGATGGCCTTGCAGCCGAGGCCTTCGACCACGGCTACGTGGTCCACACCGTAGCTGGCGGCGTCGGTCGAGTTGATGTTCTCGAACGCCAGTTGTACACAGTAATCCATGTCGAAGCCACGCTGCGCCTGGCGGATCAGGCCCAGGTAGGCGTTGTTCACCAGTACGTGGACGTATGGCAGGTTGAACTGCGCGCCCACTGCCAGTTCTTCGATCATGAACTGGAAGTCGTAGTCACCCGACAGCGCTACAACCTTGCGCTTCGGATCGGCTTTCACCACGCCCAGGGCTGCCGGGATGGTCCAGCCCAGCGGGCCGGCCTGGCCGCAGTTGATCCAGTGGCGTGGTTTGTACACGTGCAGGAACTGCGCGCCGGCAATCTGCGACAGGCCGATGGTGCTGACGTAGCAGGTGTCTTTGCCGAACACCTGGTTCATTTCTTCGTACACGCGCTGCGGTTTCACCGGCACGTTGTCGAAGTGGGTCTTGCGCTGCAGGCTGGCCTTGCGCTGCTGGCAGTCTTCCAGCCAGGCGGCACGGTCTTTCAGCTTGCCAGCGGCTTTCCACTCGCGGGCCACTTCGAGGAACATGTCCAGCGCCTTGCCAGCATCGGAAACGATACCCAGGTCCGGGGTGAACACGCGGCCAATCTGGGTCGGTTCGATGTCGACGTGCACGAACTTGCGGCCTTCGGTGTAGACGTCGACGGAGCCGGTGTGGCGGTTGGCCCAGCGGTTGCCGATACCGAACACCAGGTCGGATTTCAGCAGGGTGGCGTTGCCGTAGCGGTGCGAGGTCTGCAGGCCGACCATGCCGACCATTTGTGCGTGGTCATCCGGGATGGTGCCCCAGCCCATCAGGGTCGGGATCACCGGTACGCCGGTCAGTTCGGCAAACTCGACCAGCTTGTCGCTGGCGTCGGCGTTGATGATGCCGCCGCCGGCTACCAGCAGTGGGCGCTCGGCGTCATTGAGCATGGCGAGGGCTTTTTCGGCCTGAACGCGAGTGGCGGACGGCTTGTTGACTGCCAGTGGCTCGTAGGCGTCGATGTCGAATTCGATTTCGGCCATCTGCACGTCGAACGGCAGGTCGATCAGCACAGGGCCTGGGCGGCCGGTACGCATTTCGTAGAAGGCCTTCTGGAAGGCGTAAGGCACCTGGCCTGGCTCCAGAACGGTGGTGGCCCACTTGGTGACCGGCTTGACGATGCTGGTGATGTCGACAGCCTGGAAGTCTTCTTTGTGCAGACGCGCACGTGGGGCCTGGCCGGTGATGCAGAGGATCGGGATGGAGTCGGCAGCGGCACTGTACAAGCCGGTGACCATGTCGGTGCCGGCCGGGCCGGAAGTGCCGATGCACACGCCGATGTTGCCTGGGTTGGCACGGGTGTAGCCCTCGGCCATGTGCGAGGCACCTTCGACGTGGCGAGCGAGGACGTGATCGATGCCACCGACTTTCTTCAGGGCCGAGTACAACGGGTTGATGGCAGCCCCTGGGATGCCGAACGCGGTATCTACACCTTCACGGCGCATGACCAGAACGGCTGCATCGATTGCTCTCATTTTGCTCATGGGTTGTGCCTCATCGATTTTGTAATTGTATACAACTTGCTTTGCGACAGAGTGTATTCACGCCTGACGGTTTAGGTCAATGGGTTTTCATCGGGTCAGCTGGCTTTCGTCTGAGCGCCCGTGAAAACAGGGGTTTGCGCTATCGCATACGATCATTTGAAAATATTGTATACAAAAATGCCGTTCGTTGTGTTCTATTTGTGTGATCGGTTTTCAACTGCCCTCAGGGCTTCTCACAACAAGAAGAGGACCTTTTGCATGAATGCTTTGAACCTGAAACTCGCCGTCAGCCTGGTCAATGCCGCGCTGGCAGCGGGCCGCAAGATCAACGCCGCGCCGCTGACCGTGGCGGTGCTGGATGCCGGCGGGCACCTGCTGGCGCTGCAGCGCGAGGATGGTGCCAGCCTGATCCGGCCCGAGGTGGCCACGGGCAAGGCCTGGGGGGCGATTGCACTGGGCAAGGGCTCGCGTTTGCTGGCACTGGATGCACAGCAGCGTCCGGCGTTCTTTGCTGCGCTTAACGGGTTGGGGGAACGGCCAGTGGTGCCGGCACCGGGTGGGGTGCTGATTCGTGATCAGGATGGCAAGGTGCTGGGTGCGGTAGGGATCAGCGGCGATACGTCGGATATCGACGAGCAGTGTGCGATCAGTGCGATCGAGGAGGTGGGGTTGCGGGCGGATGCGGGTGTAGCAGCTTAAACCTTTATTGCCTGTTCTGGCCTCCTCGCCGGCAAGCCAGCTCCCACAGGGACACCACAGTCAGATCTGTGATGGCCCTGCGGGAGATTGTATGGTTTTCTGCAAGCTGGCTCCCAGAGGTGCTTCACCGATCTTCAGGTCTGTGGAGGACCTGTGGCAGCTGGCTTGCCGGCATGGGCTGCAAAGCAGCCCCACTGGCCCTGTCAGGCCACCTCTGGCTCACAACCCTTGAGCACCATGCGAATGATGGTCTCGGCCGCCGCATCATAATCACTGTCAGCCAGCTTGGCCTTGCCGGTCACTGCCGAAATCTGCCAGTCGAAATCCGCGTACGTCTGCGTCGCTGCCCAGATGCTGAACATCAGGTGGTGGGCATCGACGTGGGCGATCTGCCCGCGGTCGATCCAGCGCTGGATGCACTCGATATTGTGACGGGCCTGTTCGTTCAGCTGTTCCACTTGGTTCGGCGACAGGTGCGGCGCGCCATGCATGATTTCGCTGGCAAACACTTTGGACGCATGGGGCAGGTCCCGCGAAATGCGAATCTTCGAGCGAATGTACGCACTCAGCACTTCTTTCGGATCGCCGTCGGCATTGAACGGCGTGGATGCCTGCATGATCGGCGCGATGATGCTCTCCAGGACCTCGCGGTAGAGGTTGTCCTTGGACTTGAAGTAGTAATACACGTTCGGCTTGGGCAGGCCGGCCTTGGCCGCGATATCGCTGGTCTTGGTGGCGGCGAAGCCCTTGTCGGCGAATTCCTCGCTGGCCGCGCGCAGGATCAGTTCCTTGTTGCGCTCGCGAATGGTGCTCATGGTCAGGGATCTTCCTCGTGTCTGGCCACCTCTAAGAGGGATCGGGCATGGTAGCACCGGGCTCGACGGGCGCTCAAGGCAGCGGCTTTGGGCTAGACTCCCGCTCATTCACACATTTGGAAACAGCTCAACATGGCAGGAAGCAGTCTACTGGTACTGATCGACGACATCGCCACCTTGCTGGACGACGTTTCGCTGATGACCAAGGTCGCGGCAAAAAAGACCGCAGGTGTATTGGGCGACGACCTGGCGCTCAATGCCCAGCAGGTCACCGGAGTGCGTGCCGACCGCGAACTGCCGGTGGTATGGGCGGTGGCCAAGGGCTCGCTGGTGAACAAGGCCATCCTGGTGCCGGCGGCGTTGCTGATCAGTGCCTTCATCCCCTGGGCGGTGACGCCGTTGCTGATGCTGGGCGGGGCGTACCTGTGCTTTGAAGGCTTCGAGAAGCTGGCCCACAAGTTCTTGCACAGCAAGGAGGATGACGCGGCGCAACACGAGGCACGCAAGGAGGCGGTGGCGGATGCCAGTGTTGACCTTGTGGCCTTCGAGAAGGCCAAGATCAAAGGCGCGGTGCGCACTGATTTCATCCTGTCGGCGGAAATCATCGCCATTACCCTGGGCATCGTCGCCGACTCGCCGCTGCCCCAGCAGATCATCGTGCTGTCGGGCATCGCCATTGTCATGACCATTGGCGTTTACGGGCTGGTCGGCGGCATCGTCAAGCTGGATGACCTTGGGTTGTGGATGACTACCAAGGCATCGCGCCTGGCGCAGGGGCTCGGCAACGGCATCCTGCGGGCGGCGCCATACATGATGAAGAGCCTGTCGGTGATCGGCACCGCGGCCATGTTCCTGGTAGGCGGCGGGATTCTGGTGCATGGCATCGCGCCTTTGCATCACGCCATCGAGGCGTTCAGCGAAGGGCGCGGCGGGGCGCTGACCGGGGCGTTGCTCAACGGCGTTGCCGGGGTGGTGGCCGGTGCCGTGGTGCTGGCAGTGGTGGCGGTGGCCGGCAAGCTTTGGCGGCTAGTGCGGCCGGCCAGCTAGTGCGCATGGCCGGGGCGTTGCCCCGGTTCGCGGGTAAACCCGCTCCCACAGGTGCAGCGCCTGCATTGAGCCCGGCGCGGAACTTGTGGGAGCGGGTTTACCCGCGAATGGGCCGCAAAGCGACCCCCGCAATCAGGTCAGAAGTGCACCTTGACCAGGAAGCTCATGGTGTTCTGGTCAGTGGTAAAGGCATCGCTGTCCTTGATGCCGTACTTGTTCTTCCAGTAGTCGTACTCGACACCCACGTACAGCTGTTTCTCGCCCAGGTGCAGCGCCTTGCCCAGGTCATACTTGATCTGCGGGTTGAAGTGCAAGTTGGCCTGGTAGGTGCCGCGGCGGTTCTCGTCATTGTCCACCACCCAGTCCATGAAGCCATCGATCAGCACGTCGGAATCGCCGACCGGGATGGTGTACGACCATACCGGGGTGATCTGCCACACGTTGTCGCCGGCGCGGCTGCCATCGGTGGTGCGGTTGTAGAAGTTCAGCTGGAAGTAGTCGAAGCCGGGGATGGCCAGGTCGAAGCCGGGGCCGATCAGGTAGCTTTCGGTGTCACCCTCGCCAAACTCGTAGGTCATCGCCAGCAGCACGTCCTTGACCGGGCCGAATTCCAGCTTCTGGTCGAAGATCTTGTTGAACGACAGGCGCGGGCTGATCTCGCCGTAGTAGGTGTTCGGGCCGTTACCTGCGTCTTTCTGCCCCTGGTAGAAGATCTTGTCGACAAAGATGAAGTTGTCGCCGTATTTCCAGCCGTCAGCGTGCTCGAAGGTGACCGTCTGCTGGATCGCCGGGTTGACCTTGAAATTCTTGCCCCACAGGTAGGTCAGGCTGTTGTTCTGCCACTGCAGCAGGTCGTCGGCTTGGGTGGCGCCGCAGGCCAGCAGGCCGCCGGCGAGGATCAGGCTATTGATGGTACGCATCGCGAGTGTCGCTCCCTTGGTTGATCTGTTGTCAGCGCTCGGTGGTGGCGCTGTTCTTGTCTTTTGGGTCAGCTTTTTTCGATAGGCCACAGCTGTTTGGCAAGGGTTGGGCCAACTTTTCCGGGTTGGCAAAACCTTCCTGCTCGACTTCGTTCTGAACGGATGAAAAGGGTCTTTCAGGCTGGCAACACGTTGGCCAACCGCCCGTATTCATTGACTGAGCGGTCAGTAAACGCAGGCAGAATCCGTTCTGCCCTGATCGAGGGGGCGCGCAGATTACTGGCTTGCGCGCCGGGCCTCAAGTGCTCCGTCCTGGAGCGGGGTGATACAAACTTGTGCGTTTGGTCAACTTTCTAGAAGTGTACCTTGACAAGGGCACTGGCGACGCTCTGGTTACTGTCCAGGTTACCGCGGCTGTCGATGCCGTATTTGTCCTTCCAGTAGCTGTATTCAAAGCCGACATAAAGCTGTTTGGCGCCCAGGTTCAGCGCCTTGCCCAGGTCGTATTTGACCTGCGGGTTGATGTGCAGGTTGGCGTGATAGGTGCCGCGGCGGGTCTGGTCGTTGTCGGTGACCCAGTCCAGGTAGCCGTCGATCAGAATGTCTGACCTGCCCACGGGGATGGTGTACGACCAACCGGGGGTGATCTGCCAGACATTGTCACCGGGGCGGCTGCCCTCGGTGTTGCGCACGTAGAAGTTGAGGGTGAAGTAGTTGAAACCGGGGATGTCCAGGTCGAAGCCGGGGCCGATCAGGTAGGCCTCGTTATCGCCCTCGCCACGCTCGTAGGTCATGGCCAGCAACACGTCCTTGATCGGGCCGAAGGCAAGCTTCTGGTCGAAGATCTTGCCGAACGACAGGCGCGGGCTGAACTCGCCGTAGTAGGTGGTCACGCCTTTGCCCGGGTCGGGCTTGCCGTTGTAGAAAATCTTGTCGACGAACATGAAGGTGTCGCCGTACTTCCATTTGTTGGCGTGCTCGAAGGTCACCGTCTGCTGGATGCTCGGGTTGACCTTGAAATCCTTGCCGTACAGGTAGGTCAGGCTTTCGCCGTGCCACTGCAGCCATTCGCCAGCGTGAGCGGGGAGGGTGGCCAGCAGGCTGCTGCCCAGCAAGAGACTTGATGCGATGCGTTTCATGTTGTGGTTCCCGGACTTATTGTTTTTGTTGGGTTTTTTTGGCGCGCAGGCGCCCCGGGCGGCCCATTCCGGCGGGCCGACGGTGTTGCGATCAATGCAAAGGGGAGAAAGGGCGGCGTTGCGCCGCCCTGCGACTCAGTGCTGGTGACAGGCGTCGTTGTGCACAGCGCGATCGGCGCCACCGAGGATGTTGAACAACACGTTCAACACCAGGGCACTGACCGTGGCCATGGCAATACCGCTGTGGGTGATGGGTTCCATCCACTGCGGCATCTGCGCAAAGAACTCCGGACGCACCACGGGGATCAGCCCGAAGCCGACACTCACGGCAACCAGCAACTGGTTGCGGCGGTCGCCGATGTCCGCTTCCTGCAGAATCTTGATCCCGGTGGCGGTGACCATGCCGAACATGGCAATGGAGGCGCCGCCCAGTACGGCAGGCGGGATCGAGGCAATCAGGAAGGCCGCCTTGGGCAGCAGGCTCAGCACGATCAGCAGTGCACCGGCGACGATCGTGACAAACCGGCAGCGCACCCCGGTCATCTGCACCAGGCCGATGTTCTGGGCGAACGAGGAGTGGGTGAAGGTGTTGAAGAACCCGGCGATAAACGATGCACCGGCATCGCACAGCAGGCCGCGACGCAGCATGCCTGGGGTAACTTCGCGATCGGTCACCTTGCCCAGGGCCAGGAACATGCCGGTGGACTCGACGAAGATGATCACCACCACCAGGCACATGGACAGGATCGGCGCCAGGCTGAAGGTCGGCATGCCGAAGTGCAGTGGGGTTACCACTTGCACCCACGGTGCGTCGCTCAGGCCGGACAGATCGACCATGCCGATGGAACCGGCCAGGATGTAGCCCAGGCCCATGCCCACCAGCACCGACACGTTGACCCAGAAGCCACGCATGAAGCGGTTTATCAGCAGGATTACCGCCAGCACCAGGCCGGCTACCATCAGGTAGATTGGCGAACCGAAGGCTTCCGCTTCATGGCCGCCACCGGCCCAGTTGACTGCCACCGGGAACAGTGACAAGCCAATCGAGGTGATCACCGTGCCGGTGACCAGTGGCGGGAAGAAGCGTACGACCTTGGACATGAACGGCGCGATCAGCATGCCGAAGAAGCCGGCGGCGATGGTTGCACCGAAAATCCCCTGCAGGCCTACGCCCGGCATGCCGGCCATGGCCACCATGCTGCCGACGGCAGCAAAACTGGCACCCATCATCACCGGCATGCGGATGCCCACCGGGCCGATACCGAATGACTGGATAATGGTGGCGACGCCGGCGACCAGCAGGTCGGCGTTGATCAGGAAAGCGACTTCTTCACGGGACAAACCGGCGGCCTGACCGATGATCAACGGCACAGCGATTGCGCCACCGTACATCAGCAGGACGTGTTGCAGGCCAACCAGTATCAGTTGGAACAAGGGCAGAGGTTCTCGCGGCGGCGCAACAGGGATGTACGCCTTGCGTGACTCGGACATGCAGCACCTCGAGTTTTGTTTTTATTCTCGGATCCAAGCGGCAGGCCCAAGCGGCAGGCTCCCGGTGAAGAGAGCCTGGAATTCCCGCTTGAGTCTGAACGCTCGATGCTAGCTTGTTGCGTATGGCTTGAAACCGAGGCCGGCAATACCGGCCTCTTCGCGGGTGAACCCGCTCCCACAGGAGCGGCGAGATCCCGAGAGTTGTGTATCAGTTCACCGGGGCGCCTTTGGCGATCCAGTCACCGACCAGCTTGCGCTCTTC
>NZ_JABMCN010000107.1:0-9421 GCF_013179515.1 Pseudomonas sp. CM27 | reverse complement strand
CGAGGCCGGCAATACCGGCCTCTTCGCGGGTGAACCCGCTCCCACAGGAGCGGCGAGATCCCGAGAGTTGTGTATCAGTTCACCGGGGCGCCTTTGGCGATCCAGTCACCGACCAGCTTGCGCTCTTCGGTGGTCATCTGGGTGATGTTGCCCAGCGGCATGATCTGGCTGGCGACCGCTTGCGCCTGAATGCGCGCGGCCTGGGCCTGGATCTGCTGCGGGGTGTCGAACATCACGCCGGCAGGAGCCGCGCTGAACAGTGGGCTGGTCGGCTTGGACGAGTGGCACACGGTGCAGCGTTCCTGGATGACATTGTGGATCTTGTCGAAAGCGTCACCGCCAACCTGCGCCGTGGCCTGGGCAGGAGTCTGGGCTTCAGCGGCGGGTGCTTCGGCAGCCTTGGCGGCGTCCTCGGCGCGCTGCTCGGCAGCGGTCTTGCCACCTACGGCGGTCGCCGGCAGCGGCTGGTACTCGATCTTCGCTGCGGCTTGCTCCGGGCTTACGGCCATCGGTTTCGGGCCGGTGACATAGGCCAGGCAGATCATTGCCAGGGCGCCGACGGGCAGGGTCCAGGCGTACTTGTTGCTGTCATGGCGGGTGTTGAAGTAGTGGCGGATCAGTACCGCGGCCACTGCAATGCCAGCCAGGATCAGCCAGTTGTACTGGCTACCGTAGGTGCTCGGGAAATGGTTGCTGATCATGATGAACAGCACCGGCAGGGTGAAGTAGTTGTTGTGACGCGAGCGCAGCAGGCCCTTGGCCGGCAGTACCGGGTCAGGTGTCTGGTTGTTCTCGATCGCCGCCACCAGCTGGCGCTGGGCCGGCATGATGATGCGGAACACGTTGCCGACCATGATGGTGCCGATGATCGCGCCGGTGTGCAGGTACGCACCACGGCCGCTGAACACCAGGCTGAAGCCCCAGCATGCAGCAATGATCAGCACGAACAGGACACCACCGAGCAGCGCTGGCTTCTTGCCCAGAGGCGAGTCGCACAGGAAGTCGTAGATGAACCAGCCGGCGACCAGCGAGCCGATACCGATGGCCACACCTTCGGCGCCGCTCAGGGTGCTGCCAGGGGCCAGCAGGTACAGCGCCGGGTTCCAGTAGAACACCACGCACAGCAGGGCGATACCGGACATCCAGGTGAAGTAGGCTTCCCATTTGAACCAGTGCAGGTTCTCGGGCATTTTCGGGGGTGCGAGCTTGTATTTCTCCAGGTGGTAGATACCACCGCCGTGAATCGCCCAGAGATCACCCGACAACCCATCGCGCGGGTTGCTTCGGTTCAGGTGGTTCTCCAGCCAGACGAAGTAGAACGATGCACCGATCCAGGCGACACCGGTGATCATGTGAACCCAGCGAATGCTCAGGTTCAGCCATTCGTGAAGGTGTGCTTCCACAGTATGTACCTCTGCCAGTCACCGTTCAGGTCGAAACCCGGATGACCGACCTTCTCTTATTGGTGGGGATTGAGGACCAGCATTTGTTCCTCGGTGAAGTAATGCTCATCGCAGTTGTTGCCAGAACCACTGCGATCAACCACCAGGAAGTCATCCCGCTTTTCGATCGTCAGCACCGGGTGGTGCCAGACGCCGCGATGGTAATTGATGCCCTGCCTGCCATTACTGCGGAAGGCGCGGACCAAACCTGATACAGGTGCATCGCCAACTGGCGCGACCACGATCAGAAAGGGGTTGCCGAGCAGCGGAATGAAAGCCTGGCTGCCCAGCGGATGGCGTTCCAGCAGGCGCACGGTCAGCGGCATGTCCAGCGCGTCGGCGCGGAAGATGCTGATGATCGCCTTGTCTTCAGGCTCGGCGGTTTCGACCGTGGCGAGCTTGTGAAAGCGCATGGTCGAGCCGTTGTTGATCATGAAGTGGTCGCTGCCGTCGGTTTCGATCACGTCTCCGAACTGGGCAAAGGCTTCTTTGGTCAGGGGCTCGATCATCAGGGTGCGCATGCGGGTCTCTCTTATATGTTCGTTGTACTGAAAAAGGTTCGGCTGTCGCTTACAACTGCAGCAGGCGGAACAGGGCGATCAGGTTGATCTGCGCCAGGGCTTCCTTGAATTCGGCATCGGCATCGTTGTGGATGCGTTTTTCGAAGGCGGCCAGGATCTGGTGCCGGTTGCTGCCCTTCACCGCCATGATGAACGGGAACTGGAACTTGGCCTTGTAGGCATCGTTCAGCTCGGTGAAACGGGCGAACTCTTCGGCGGTGCACTGGTGGATACCGGCGCCGGCTTGCTCATTGGTGCTCGATTCGGTCAACTCGCCCTGGACGGCGGCCTTGCCGGCCAGGTCCGGGTGAGCGTTGATCAGCGCCAGCTGGTCGGAGTGGTTGGCGCTGAGCAGGATGTCGCTCATGCGCTGGTGCAGCGCCTCGATCTCGTCCAGTTCAGCCAGTTGCCCCAGGTCATAGGCTTTTTCGGCAACCCACGGCGAGTGCTCGTAGATGTCGGCGAACGCCTCGACGAAGGCGTCACGGCCCAGGGTGGAAGGCTTGAGGGTTTTGAAAGCGGTCATCAGGCGGTCTCTTTCTTGTACGGGTGGGTGGCGTGCCAGTGGCGGGCGATGTCCTCACGACGGGCGAACCAGACCTGGTCATGGCTTTTGGCGTAGTCGATGAAACGCTTCAGCGCGGCCAGGCGCGCCGGGCGGCCCACCAGGCGGCAGTGCAGGCCGATGGAGAGCATTTTCGGTGCTTCGGCGCCTTCGGCATACAGCACATCGAACGCGTCCTTCAGGTACTGGAAGAACTGTTCGCCGCAGTTGAAACCCTGTACCTGGGTGAAGCGCATGTCGTTGGTGTCGAGGGTGTAGGGGATCACCAGGTGCGGCTTGCCGGTGGGGTTGTTCGGCTCCCAGTAGGGCAGGTCGTCGTCATAGGTGTCGCTGTCGTACAGGAAACCACCTTCTTCCATCACCAGGCGGCGGGTGTTCGGGCCGGTGCGGCCGGTGTACCAACCCACCGGGCGCTTGCCGCTGATTTCGGTGAGGATGCGGATGGCTTCGAGCATGTGCTCGCGCTCCTGGGCCTCGTCCATGTTCTGGTAGTCGATCCAGCGGTAGCCGTGGCTGCAGATTTCGTGGCCGGCTTCGGCCATGGCACGGATCACGTCGGGGTGGCGCTGGGCGGCCATGGCCACGGCGAACACGGTCAGCGGCACGCCGCTGTCCTTGAACAGCTTCAGCAGGCGCCACACACCGGCACGGCTGCCATACTCGTACAGCGACTCCATGCTCATGTTGCGCGCACCCTGCAGCGGCTGGGCGGCAACCATCTCGGACAGGAAGGCTTCGGATTCCTTGTCACCGTGCAAGATGTTGCGTTCGCCACCTTCTTCGTAGTTGAGAACGAAAGACAGCGCGATGCGAGCGTTGCCCGGCCAGTGCGGGTGAGGAGGGTTGTTGCCGTAACCGATCAGGTCGCGAGGGTAGTCAGCGCTCACTGCAGTCTTCCTTCTTGTGCGTTAGTGCGGGTGGTGGGCGGGCCGCGTCGGTATGTCGCACCACCGGATGGGCTGATTGTATACAACTTCTGAAATCTTTTGTAAGCCTGTTTTTCCGCATTTCTTCCCTTTTGTCGCTTCGCAGCGCTCTGGAAATACAGTGCAAGAAACCTGCCTGATCGGTCAGCTAATGATGTTGACGTCGGCACGCAGCGTGTATTTGCGACCGATGGGTCGTTTATGGGCATGATCGGGGAGGAGCGCAAGAAGGGCCCAAAAAATTGTGTACAATTTTGCATCGGAATGTCTTAATAGCGTCATTCCCGCACATCGCAGGCCCTTTGGCGTGGTGATGGCCGTGTATTTTTTGCCCACAGATTGAACAAGAGGCGACAAGCAATGGGACGTTTGACCACACACGTACTGGATGCCGCGCATGGCTGCCCCGGCAGCTCGATCAAGGTCGAGCTGTACCGCGTCGAAGGCCAGCAGCTGGAGCTGGTGAACACCGCCCTGACCAACAGCGATGGCCGCGTCGACGCGCCGCTGCTGCAGGGTGACGACTATCGCAGCGGTGTCTACCAGTTGCAGTTCAGCGCTGGTGATTACTACCGCGCCCGCGGCGTGCAGCTGCCGGCCCAGGCGTTCCTGGACGTTGTGGTGCTGCGCTTTGGTATCGATGAACAGCAAGAGCACTACCACGTGCCGCTGCTGATTTCGCCGTACAGCTATTCGACCTATCGTGGAAGCTAGTTGGTCGCTAGAAGAATCTTCGTAGGTCCTTTGGCCCGCTCTCACACTGGCGGGCTTTTTTTCGTCTGCTGTTTTTGCATTGTCTGATCTGGCCTCTTTGCGGGTAATCGGATCGCCGCACCGCCGCACACAAACATCTATCACCTAACCCCAGGAGCGGGTTCACCGCGAAGAGGCAGGCACAGGCTAAAGCAATAGAGAAAGGGCGCCGAGGCGCCCTTGACTGGTGCAATGAGGGGTCAGAGAAACACGAACTTGGCTATGAAGATCGCGCACAACACCCACAAGCTGGCCGAGATTTCCTTGTATTTGCCGGTACCGGCCTTCAGCGCCACATAGCTGATGAAGCCCAGCGCAATACCGTCCGCTACAGAGAACGTCAGCGGCATCATGATCACCGTGACGATCGCCGGAATGCTGTCGGTGGCTTCGTCCCAATGAATGTGCGCCATGCTGCCCATCATCAGCATGGCCACATAGATCAGCGCACCCGCCGTCGCGTACGCCGGAATCATCCCGGCCAGCGGGGCGAAGAACATCGCGGCGACGAACAACAGGCCGACCACCACCGCCGTCAGACCAGTACGACCACCGGCAGCGACCCCCGCAGCGCTCTCCACATAGCTGGTCACCGGCGGTACGCCGACCACCGCACCGAACACGCTCGAAGCACTGTCAGCCTTTAGCGCCCGCGAGAGGTTCTCGATACGCCCGTCCGGCGCCACCAGATTGGCCCGCTGCGCCACGCCCATCAGCGTGCCTGCGGTGTCGAACATGTGCACGAAGAGGAACGCCAGCACCACGCTGATCATGCTGACGTTGAACACGCCAGCCACGTCCATGGCCATCCAGGTGGGTGCCAGGCTGGGCGGCATCGACATCACCCCGCCAAACTTGACCAGGCCCAGGCCCCAGCCAGCCACGGTTACGCCAATGATGCTGATCAGGATCGCACCGAACACCCGCTTGTAGCTGAGGATGGCGATCAACAGGAAGCACACGGCTGCCAGCAGCGGCCCTGGCTCATGCAGCGAACCCAGCTTGATCAGCGTGGCCGGGCTGTCGACGATGATGCCGGCGGTCTTCAGGCCGATCAGCCCGAGGAACAATCCGACGCCGGCCCCCATGGCATGGCGCAGGCTGACCGGGATGCTGTTCAGCAGCCATTCGCGCACTTTCGACAAGGTCAGGAACATGAACAGCACGCCTGAGACGAACACCGCCCCCAGTGCCGTTTCCCAGTTGTAGCCCATGGTGCCGACCACGGTGTAGGTGAAGAAGGCGTTGAGCCCCATGCCCGGCGCCAGGCCCACAGGCCAGTTGGCGTACAGGCCCATCAGCAGGCAACCCAGCGCGGCGGCGATGCAGGTGGCGACGAAGGCTGCACCATGGTCGATGCCGGCGTCGGCCATGATGTTGGGATTGACGAAAATGATGTAGGCCATGGTGATGAAGGTGGTCACCCCGGCGATCATCTCGGTTTTGACGGTACTGCCGTGTTGCTTGAGTTTGAAAATCCGCTCCAGCCAGCTCGTTTCGAGCGGTGGGGCGAGATCCAGCGCAGGGGCTTCGGATTTGCGGCTTTCCACAGCGAGTACTCCTCAAGTCTTTCTTGTTGTTGTAGGGGCCAGTTCCTGAGCGATGCACTTGGTAGCCCCAAGAGGGAAGGCAGACGTCCGACCTGTTTGTTGACTCATGGGTCAAGAAGTTGCTCGGTGGATTATGCTTTTGTGTACAAAGAATGCAAATAATGTTTTATCTTTTGTGTGCGCAATGCGTCGTACAACGGCTATATAGGTAAAACGCCCCCTGCGGAATCGCCTCAGCCTGTGTACAATGGCGCCATACTTTCTCTTCGTGCCTCGAGAGCCCATGAACGAACAGCTGCAACCTCTGAAGAAACCTGCGCGTGTCGGCAAGGCCGGCCGCAGTGGTACCCAGGACGACATCGTCTACGCGCACATCTTCGAGGCGATCCTCGAGCAGCGCCTGGCACCAGGCACCAAGTTGAGCGAGGAAGCACTGGGCGAAATCTTTGGCGTCAGCCGCACCATCATCCGCCGCGCGCTGTCGCGCCTGGCCCACGAAAGCGTGGTGCTGCTGCGGCCGAACCGCGGTGCGGTGGTGGCCAGCCCGACGGTAGAAGAGGCGCGCCAGGTGTTTTTCTCGCGGCGCATGGTCGAACGTGCCATTACCGAACTGGCCGTGCAGCACGCCACCCTCGAGCAGTTGAACGAGCTGCGGCAGATGGTGCGTGAGGAGCGCGACAGCTTCTCCCGGGGTGACCGGGGTGCTGGCATCCGGCTTTCCGGCGAGTTCCACCTCAAGCTGGCCGAAGCGGCGGGCAATGCACCGCTGGTCAGCTTCCAGCGCAGCCTGGTGTCGCAGACTTCGCTGATCATTGCCCAGTACGAAAGCGGCAACCGCTCGCACTGCTCGTATGACGAGCACATGCAGCTGATCGACGCCATCGAGGCGCGCGATGCCGACCTGGCAGTGAACCTGATGATGCACCACATGGACCACATCGACAGCAAGCTGAACCTGGACGAGGAGAGCGCCTCGGACGACCTGCATGCGGTGTTCTCGCATTTGCTGAAAAAGCCCAAGGTTTCGGCCAAGGGTTGATCGTTTGCCTGGCTGATTGAAGGGGGCCGCTTCGCCGCCCATGCGCAGCACAAGGCTGCTCCTACGGGCATCGCGTAACCCCTGTAGGAGCAGCCTTGTGCTGCGAATGGAACGCGAAGGGGCCCCAGTCATTTCTGGCCATCAGCCAAAGGTCTGCTAAATTCTTGTGGGCAAACCTTCATCAAGCAGTTGGGCTTGCGCATCCGTTGCGTTCCACTACTTGTTGAGGAAAGGTCCATGACCATGTCTCTGGGTAAACGAATGGGTGCCGAGCTGATCGGTACCTTCTGGTTAGTGCTTGGCGGCTGTGGCAGTGCGGTAATCGCAGCCAGTTCCCCTTTGGGCATCGGTGTACTCGGTGTCGCCTTCGCCTTCGGCCTTACCGTGCTGACCATGGCCTTCGCCATCGGCCATATCTCCGGTTGTCATCTCAACCCCGCCGTGTCCTTCGGGCTGGTGGTGGGCGGGCGCTTCCCGGCAAAAGAGCTGTTGCCCTACGTGATAGCCCAGGTGATCGGCGCCATCCTGGCGGCCGGGGTGATCTACCTGATTGCCAGCGGCAAGGCCGGTTTCGAGCTGTCTTCGGGCCTGGCATCGAACGGCTACGCCGACCACTCGCCAGGTGGCTACACGCTGGGGGCGGGCTTTGTCAGCGAAGTGGTGATGACGGCGATGTTCCTGGTGGTGATCATGGGCGCAACAGACGCCCGGGCGCCGGCCGGCTTCGCACCGATCGCCATCGGCCTGGCCCTGACCCTGATCCACCTGATCTCGATCCCGGTCACCAATACCTCGGTCAACCCCGCGCGCAGCACGGGGCCCGCCTTGTTCGTCGGTGGGTGGGCGTTGCAACAGCTGTGGCTGTTCTGGGTGGCGCCGCTGATAGGGGCTGCAATCGGCGGCGCATTGTACCGGGGCCTGGCGAAAGAACCTTAGCGCTGGTGCACGCAGCGCCCGGCAGCGTAGGTTTCGCGTATGGTACGGTCGTCGCCCAGGGTGGTGAGCACGAACAGGGTCTCTTCGATGCTGTTGGACTGCTGGATGCGGTAGTCCAGCAGCGGCGTGGCCTTGTAGTCCAGCACCACGAAGTCGGCATCATTGCCGGTGCGCAGGCTGCCGATGCGATCGTCCAGGCGCAGTGCGCGGGCACCGCCGAGGGTGGCCAGGTACAGCGACTTGTACGGGTGCAGGCGCGCGCCTTGCAGCTGCATCACCTTGTACGCTTCGTTCAGGGTGTTGAGCAGCGAGAAGCTGGTGCCGGCGCCGACGTCGGTGCCCAGGCCGACGTTGACCTTGAACCGTTCGGCCTGCGGCAGGTTGAACAGGCCGCTGCCAAGGAACAGGTTGGAAGTAGGGCAGAAGGCCACCGCCGAGCCGGTTTCGGCCAGGCGCTGGCACTCGTCGTCGCACAGGTGCACGCCATGGGCGAACACCGAGCGCTCGCCCAGCAGTTCGAAGTGGTCGTAAACGTCCAGGTAACCCTTCTGCTCGGGGAACAGTGACTTGACCCAGTCGATTTCCTTGAGGTTTTCCGACAGGTGCGTGTGCATGTACACGCCCGGGTGCTCCTTGAGCAGCTGGCCCGCCAGGGTCAGCTGTTCAGGTGTGCTGGTGGGCGCGAAGCGCGGAGTGACGGCGTAATGCAGGCGACCCTTGCCGTGCCAGCGCTCGATCAGGGCCTTGCTTTCGGCGTAGCCGGATTCGGCGGTGTCGGTCAGGTAGTCCGGGGCGTTGCGGTCCATCATCACCTTGCCGGCGATCAGACGCAGGTCCAGGCGCTCGGCCTCTTCGAACAGGGCATTGACCGACTCGGGGTGCACGCTGCCGAACACCAGTGCAGTGGTGGTGCCGTTGCGCAGCAGCTCCTTGAGGAAAATCTTCGCTACCTGGTCGGCGTGGTTCTTGTCGGCGAACTGCTTTTCGCAAGGGAAGGTGTAGGTGTTCAGCCAGTCCAGCAGCTGCTCGCCGTACGAGCCGATCATACCGGTCTGCGGGAAGTGGATGTGGGTGTCGATGAAGCCCGGGGTGATCAGTGCGTCCTGGTAGTGCTGCACCGGGATGTCGGCATCCAGGCTTGGCAGCAGTTCGCTGGCGTGGCCAACGGCGCTGATACGGCCATCGTCGACTACCAGCAGGCCGTCTTCAAAGTACTCATGGGAAGCCTCCAGGCCCACCTCGGCCGGGTCGGCGATGCTGTGCAGGATGGCGGCACGGTAGGCTTTGCGGGTAACGGTCATAACACACTCGTCATAGGGCTTGGCTGCGCCGGGAGGGCGGCAGCAACTGGGCAATGGGGCCGGCATTGGCAGCAGCATCGTGCTGGCCGAAGCAGGCGTTGTAGGTGGCGATGATTTCGCCGGCGATGGACACGGCGATCTCGATGGGCAGCTTGCCCTTGACCTCCGCCAGGCCCATGGGGCAGCGCATGCGCGCCATCACGGCCTCGTCGAAGCCGCGCTCGCGCAGGCGGTGCTCGAACTTGACGCGTTTGGTCTTCGAGCCGATCAGGCCGAACCAGGTGAAATCGTTGCGCTTGAGAATGGCGGCGGTCAGCTCCATGTCGAGCTGATGGTTGTGGGTCATGAC
>NZ_JABMCN010000106.1 GCF_013179515.1 Pseudomonas sp. CM27 | reverse complement strand
CCTGTACCGGCCTCTTCGCGGGTGAACCCGCTCCCACAGGTACACCGCAGGCCATGGGTTTGTGCGGTCTCTGTGGGAGCGGGTTCACCCGCGAAGAGGCCGGTACAGGCAACACAAGGCTCAATAGAACAACCGGTACCCCACCAGCCCCACCACTTCATTGAACAACTGCCCGCTCTGCCACATCGCCCGGCTCTCGGGCAGCAAGCCGGCGAACGGCCGGGCATGATCGCGTCCAAGGAAACCCACCGGCGCCGGTACCACCTCGAACCCCGCCTGCTCGAAGCTCCAGCGCGAGCGCTGCATGTGCCAGGCCTGGGTCACCACCACCACCCGGCGAATGCCCAACGGCTGCAGTACCTGCGCCGTCAGCCGGGCGTTTTCCCAAGTAGTGCGGCTACCCTCTTCCTGCCACTTCACCGCCACGCCGAAGTCAGCCTGCAACCGGTCAGCCATCAGCCGTGCCTCGCTCGGCGGGGTGCCATAGTGCAACCCGCCACTGGTCAGCACAGGCAAGCCCGAGGCCTTGGCCAGCTGCGCGGCAAAGCGCATGCGCTCCAGGGCGGTGGCCGTGGGCTGGTCGCTGCCGCCCCAGGCCGGGTCGCCGCGCTCACGGCCCGCGCCCAGCACCACAATTGCATCCGCCCGGCTCGCCAGGCCCGCCCAGTCAGCCACCGGCAGCGGCGGCTCGGCTTCCAGCCTGCGAGCGGTTTCCTGCACCACCAGTGGCAGGCTCATCAGCCACAGCCCGCCCAGCCCCACGGTAAAGCACAGCGCCGCCAGCCGGGGCCGCCGCGCGCGCAGCCACCAGGCCGCAAGCAGCAGCAGGAACAGGATGCCCGGCGGCATCAACCATTGTTTGATGAAGAATCGGATTGGCATCGGCTACACCTCCTTGGCAGGCGTGCAGCCTAGAAGGATCGACACCGGTCAACAAGGGTGTGGCCGGTGCCGATCATAAGATGTGTAGTGATGAACAACCGGCGCGATGGCCTGCGCCTGGCGACCTGAACGGCTAACGATGTGGCAGCGTCCTGGATTTCGCCGTGCTGGCGGTGCGTTTTTTGTCCTTTAGCCAGATGATCTTTGCCGATGCCGGCTCCGCTTGTGGGTAACTGCCGACAGGGCCATCGTGGCGCTCAGGAAGGGAATCCAGATACGCCTTGATCACTTCGAACTCCGCGTGGCTCAGGCCACTCAGCTCCAGTTCGGCTGGCTTCTCGTCGCGCAATCGCACCGAGGTCCTGGCCACTTCCAGTGCCAGGCCAAGCCGGTCGATCAGGCGTTCGTAAAGCTCCGGTCTGCTTGCGGTCAGCTGCGTCTCTCCCATCCGTTCACCTCATTGAAGATAAGAATATCTCCCCCACACCTGAGCTTAGCGTCGCTGCAAAAACCGGCGATGTGCCGCGACCAGCGGGCATTCGCAACGAAGGTTTCCCACGATGCGCAGCGCTGCTGTATGCTACGGCGTTCACTCTAAACGACACCGGAGTGCCGGACGCAGCGAGGTTCCGCTGCCTGGAACAAGGTCTCTTCTCTCTCAGCCAAAAGTAGCCATGCACGAACAATACACGCCCCGTGATATCGAAGCCGCCGCCCAGAACTTCTGGGACGAGCAACAATCGTTCGCTGTTACCGAACAGCCAGGCAAAGACACCTACTATTGCCTATCGATGTTCCCGTATCCGAGCGGCAAGCTACACATGGGCCACGTGCGCAACTACACCATCGGTGACGTGATTGCCCGCTACCAGCGCATGCTGGGCAAGAACGTCCTGCAGCCGATGGGCTGGGACGCTTTCGGCATGCCCGCGGAAAACGCGGCGATGAAAAACAACGTCGCCCCGGCCAAGTGGACCTACGAAAACATCGACTACATGAAGACCCAGCTGCAGAGCCTGGGCCTGGCCATCGACTGGGCACGTGAAGTGACCACCTGCAAGCCCGACTACTACCGTTGGGAGCAGTGGCTGTTCACCCGCCTGTTCGAGAAAGGCATCATCTACCGCAAGAACGGTACCGTGAACTGGGACCCGGCGGACCAGACCGTACTGGCCAACGAACAGGTCATCGACGGCCGTGGCTGGCGTTCGGGCGCGCTGATCGAGAAGCGCGAAATCCCGATGTACTACTTCCGCATCACCGACTACGCCGACGAGCTGCTGGAAAGCCTCGACGAGCTGCCGGGCTGGCCTGAGCAGGTCAAGACCATGCAGCGCAACTGGATCGGCAAGTCGCGCGGCATGGAAGTGCAGTTCCCGTTCGACCAGGCCAGCATCGGCCACGAAGGCACCCTCAAGGTCTTCACTACCCGTCCCGACACGCTGATGGGCGCCACCTACGTCGCCGTCGCCGCCGAACACCCGCTGGCCACCCAGGCCGCGCAGGGCAACCCGGCGTTGCAGGCGTTCATCGACGAGTGCAAGAGCGGCAGCGTCGCCGAAGCCGACATGGCCACCCAGGAGAAGAAGGGCATGGCCACTTCCCTGCTGGTCGAGCACCCGTTGACCGGCGAGAAGCTGCCGGTGTGGGTCGCCAACTACGTGCTGATGCACTACGGTGACGGCGCCGTCATGGCGGTACCCGCCCACGACGAGCGCGACTTCGAGTTCGCCCACAAGTACAACCTGCCGGTCAAGGCAGTGGTACGCACCAGTGCTGGCGATGAAGTGGGCAGCGAATGGCAGGTCGCCTATGGCGAGCACGGCCAGCTTATCAACTCCGCCGAATTCGACGGCCTGGACTTCGCTGGCGCCTTCGACGCCATCGAAGCCGCGCTCATCCGCAAGCAACTGGGCAAGTCGCGCACCCAGTTCCGCCTGCGCGACTGGGGCATCAGCCGCCAGCGCTACTGGGGCTGCCCGATCCCGATCATCCACTGCCCGTCCTGCGGCGACGTACCGGTGCCGGAAGACCAGCTGCCGGTTACCCTGCCAGAAAACGTGGTGCCGGACGGCGCCGGTTCGCCACTGGCGCGCATGCCTGAATTCTACGAATGCAGCTGCCCGAAATGTGGCACCGCGGCCAAGCGCGAAACCGACACCATGGACACCTTCGTCGAGTCGTCCTGGTACTTCGCCCGCTACGCTTCGCCAAACTACGACAAAGGCCTGGTAGACCCGAAAGCCGCCAACCACTGGCTGCCTGTCGACCAGTACATCGGCGGCATCGAACACGCGATCCTACACCTGCTGTACGCGCGCTTCTTCCACAAGCTGATGCGCGACGAAGGCCTGGTCACGTCCAACGAGCCGTTCAAGAACCTGCTGACCCAGGGCATGGTCGTCGCCGAAACCTACTACCGCGTCGCCAGCAACGGCGGCAAGGACTGGTTCAACCCGGCCGACGTCGAACTCGAACGCGATGCCAAGGCCAAGATCATCGGCGCACGGCTGAAGACCGACGGCCTGCCGGTGGAAATCGGCGGCACCGAGAAGATGTCCAAGTCGAAGAACAACGGCGTCGACCCGCAGTCGATGATCGAGGCTTACGGTGCCGACACCTGCCGCCTGTTCATGATGTTCGCTTCGCCGCCCGACATGAGCCTGGAATGGTCCGACTCCGGCGTCGAAGGCGCAAGCCGCTTCCTGCGTCGCGTCTGGCGCCTGGCCCAGGCCCACGTCAACCAGGGCCTGCCGGGCAAACTGGACCTCGCCAGCCTGAGCGACGAGCAGAAGGTCATCCGCCGTGCCATCCACGCGGCGATCAAGCAGGCCAGCACCGATGTGGGTCAGTACCACAAGTTCAACACCGCCATCGCCCAGGTGATGACCGTGATGAACGTGCTGGAAAAGGCCCCGCAAGCCACCGAGCAGGACCGTGCCCTGCTGCACGAAGGCCTGGAGGCCGTGACCCTGCTGCTGGCGCCGATCACCCCGCACATTTCCCACGAGCTGTGGAATGCGTTGGGCCATCAGCAAGCTGTCATCGATGCCACCTGGCCTGCGGTCGACGAAGGCGCCCTGGTACAGGACACCGTCACCCTCGTGGTACAGGTCAACGGCAAGCTGCGTGGCCAGGTCGAAATGCCTGCTGCCGCCAGCCGCGAAGAAATCGAAGCCGCCGCCCGCAGCAACGAGAATGTCCTGCGCTTCATCGATGGCCTGACCATCCGCAAGGTCATCGTCGTGCCGGGCAAACTGGTCAACATCGTCGCCAACTGATGGCAACGCCCACCTGCAGTCGATGCGGGTGGGCGGTATCGGCCCACAAGGGAGCAACAACATGATCAAACGCAATCTGCTGGTGATGGGCCTGGCCATCATGCTCAGCGCCTGCGGTTTCCAGCTGCGCGGTACCGGTACCAACGAGCTGAGCATCAAGGAAATGGACGTCAGCGCGCGCAATGCCTACGGGGATACCGTGACCCAGCTGCGCCAGGTGCTGCAACGTAGTGGCGTCAATGTGCACACCGGCGCGCCCTACCGCCTGGTGCTGACCGACGAGCAGGAGCGCGAGCGTTCGGCAAGCTACAACAGCGGTAACCGCACCGCCGAATACGAACTGACCACAGCCCTCAACTACAGCATCCAGGGCCTGAACAACCTGGAACTGATGAGCGACAAGCTGGAAGTGCGCAAGGTCTACGTACGTGACGGCTCGAACATCACCGGCTCCGAACAGGAAGCCAAGCGCGCCCGCGAGGAAATGCGCCGCGACCTGGTCAACGCCATGGTTGTCCGCCTGCAGCAGCTGACCCCTTCGCAGCTGGACGAACTGCAGCGCAAGGCCGATGAACGTGCGCAGGCCGAGGCCGCCGCGCTGGAGGCTGCTCGCCGCCAGCAGGCCGAAACGCCTCAGCAGTCACCACTGGAACTGCCGGGCAACTAAGCCCGCGCGGGGCACCCCAGGGTGCCCTGCCTTTTTCCCATGAAGCTCGCCCCCGCCCAACTCAACAAGCACCTGCAAGGCGCCCTGGCACCGGTCTACGTGGTCAGCGGCGATGACCCGCTGCTGTGCCAGGAAGCCGCCGACGCCATCCGCAACGCCGCGCGTCGGCAAGGCTTCGACGAACGCCAGGTGTTCAGTGCCGACGCCAACTTCGACTGGGGCACGCTGCTCCAGGCCGGGGCCAGCCTGTCCCTGTTCGCCCAGCGCCGCCTGCTGGAACTGCGCCTGCCCTCGGGCAAGCCCGGTGACAAGGGCGCGGCGGCCCTGATGGAATACTGCGCCAAGCCCGCCGAGGACACGCTGCTGCTCGTCAGCCTGCCCAAACTCGACGGCAGCGCGCAGAAGACCAAATGGGGCAAGGCCCTGATTGAAGGCGCCCATTGCCAGTTCATCCAGATCTGGCCGGTGGATGCCCAGCAGCTGCCGCAGTGGATCAACCAGCGCCTGCAGCAGGCCGGCCTGACGGCACAGCGTGACGCCGTCGACCTGATCGCCGCACGCGTCGAAGGCAACCTGCTGGCTGCGGCGCAGGAAATCGAAAAGCTCAAACTGCTTGCAGACGGCAACCAGATCACCGTCGAAACCGTGCAGGCCGCCGTCGCCGACAGCGCCCGCTTCGATGTCTTCGGCCTGGTCGACGCCATTCTCAATGGCGAAGCCGCGCATGCCCTGCGCATGCTCGAAGGCTTGCGCGGTGAGGGCGTGGAGCCGCCGGTGATTCTCTGGGCCCTGGCCCGGGAACTGCGCCAGCTGGCCGGCCTGGCCCAGCAATTCAGCCAAGGCGTGCCGCTGGACAAGGCTTTCAGCCAGGCCCGCCCGCCCGTCTGGGACAAACGTCGACCGCTGGTCAGCAAAGCCCTGCAACGCCTGTCCGCACAGCGCTGGGCACAGCTGCTGCAGGACGCCCAGCGTATCGATGCGCAGATCAAGGGGCAGGCCGAAGGCTCGCCCTGGACCGGGCTTTCGCGGCTGTCATTGCTGATGGCTGGTCAGCGCCTGGCGCTTCCTCCTGAATAACACCCCTCCTCTGTGGGAGCGGGCATGCCCGCGAATCAGGCGGCGCGGTGGATGGCACCGGCTTCGCCGGTGTTCGCGGGCTCGCCCGCTCCCACAGTATTACGTGGCAGTGCCACCACCCCACCCATATACACAATCAATTGGCCCCACCCCGCCCCGAAGCCTAAAGTGCGCCCCGAAACCCACCCACCACGGGAACCCGCCATGAGCAAAAAGCCGAAAAAACACGGCCCTAACAAGGCCAAGTCGATCATCGCCCAGCCACTGTTCCGCTGCCGCCAGGAACAACCGGACAAGGGCAAAGGCAGCTACCGCCGCGAAGCCTTCCAATCGAGAGATTGGGAGGCTTCCTACTTTTTGGCGGCATGAAAGCATCGCAAGCGCAGGCATGGTATGGTCGACACCTGACCTGCAATTCTGGATCTGTGCATGCTCTTCCGTCTTCTCCCCCGTTGGGAAACCCGCCAGCTGATCGCGGCCTCCAGCTTCATTCTGCTCGTTGCCTGCGCGGAAAAACCCACCGCAGCAGACGCACTGCCGCTGGCTCCTGCGCAACCCGCGCCAGTGGTAACCGTGCCCGGCGCAACGCCAGACGCCAGTACTGAAATCCAGCCGCTGCAAACCTTCGCCCAATGGCAGGCAGGCTTCCGCCAGCAGGCCCTGCAGGCCGGCATTTCACCCAGCACATTCGACCGCGCCTTCCTCGGCGTCACGCCCGACATGGACGTGATCAAGGCCGACCGCAGCCAGCCTGAGTTCAGCCGCCCGGTATGGGAATACCTGGAAGGCGCCCTGTCGCCCCTGCGCGTGCGCAACGGCAAGAAGCTGCTGGAGCAGAACGCCGAGTTGCTGACGCGCCTCGAGCAGCGCTATGGCGTCGACCGCCAGGTGCTGGTGTCGGTGTGGGGCATGGAGAGCAATTTCGGCCAGTTCCAGGGCAGCAAGTCGGTGATCCGCTCGCTGGCCACCCTGGCCTATGAGGGCCGTCGGCCGCAGTTCGCCCAGGACCAGCTGATTGCCGCCCTGCAGATCATCCAGCACGGCGACATTCAGCCAGAGGCCATGCGTGGCTCGTGGGCCGGTGCCATGGGCCAGACCCAGTTCATTCCGACCACCTACAACACCCATGCCGTCGACTTCGACGGCGATGGCCGCCGCGACATCTGGAACAGCACACCAGATGCCCTGGCCTCTACCGCGCACTACCTGCAGAGCTCGGGCTGGAAACAAGGCCAGCCGTGGGGCTTCGAGGTACAGGTGCCGGCTGGTTTCGACTTCTGGCAGGCCGATGGCGCGTTGCGCAAGCCGGTAAGCGAGTGGCTGGCGATGGGTGTGAAACTGCCTGCAGGCACCCAACTGCCGGCAAACAGCAACCAGCTGTCTGCCGCCCTGCTGCTGCCTGCGGGCGCACGTGGCCCGGCATTCCTGGTGCTGGACAACTTCCGCGCCATCCTCAAGTACAACAACTCGTCATCTTATGCGCTGGCGGTAAGCCTGTTGGGGGATCGCTTCAGCGGCTGGGGGTTCATTGCCGGCAGCTGGCCAAAAGAAGACCTGCCGCTCAGCCGCAGCGAACGCATGGAACTGCAGAACTTGCTGAACAGCAGCGGGCATGAGGCGGGGAATGCAGATGGCATTATCGGGGCGAATACCCGCAAGGCCATTCGTAACGCCCAGCAAGGGTTGGGGTGGCCGGCGGACGGGTATCCGACCCATAAGCTGCTTGAGAGCCTGCGTAGCCAGTGAGATTGCCGGGGGCGCTCTGCGCCCCATCGCCGGCAAGCCAGCCCCCACAGGGATATCATAGGCCTGACAGGCAGCACAGGACCTGTGGGAGCTGGCTTGCCGGCGATGGGCTGCAACGCAGCCCCGACAATCTCAGGCCCTGAACAGGTCCTGCTCCAACACCAAGCTTTGCTGACCACTGTCCAGCCTCACCCGGGCCCCCATCGGCAAGCACACATTCGGGTCACAATGCCCACTGCGCCACCCCGCCAGCACCGGTACACCCAGTGTCCCGAAAGTATCCTCCAGCAAAGGCGTCAGCGCCGCCGTGGTGATCCCGGCAAAATCCCCCACCAGCACCCCTCTCAACCCGTCCAGCTTGCCCGCCAGACGCATCTGGGTCAGCAGGCGGTCCACCCGGTACAGCGGCTCGTTGACGTCCTCGATAAACAGTATGCAGCCCTGCGTGTCCAGCTCGGCAACCGTCCCCATGGTCGCCCCCAGCATCGACAGGTTTCCCCCCAGCAGCGGCCCACTGGCCGCGCCCGGCAACACGCTGCTCAAGGGGAAGGCGGGCGGATGCACCACCTGATCACCTGCCCTTAGATGCCCACCCAGTTGCGCCAGCAACGAAGCCTCGGTCGGCTGCAACTTACCCCCCAGCAGATCGGCGTTGAGCATCCCGCCATGAAAGCTGACAAGCCCGGTGCGCCGGTAGATAGCCATCTGCAGCGCAGTGATGTCGCTGTAACCGATCAGCGGCTTGGGGTGACGACGGATCAACTCATAATCGATTTTGTCCAGCAGCCGCATGCTGCCGTAGCCGCCGCGCATGCACAGGATGGCGTCGATGGCAGGGTCGGCGAAGGCGTCGTGCAAGTCTTGCAGCCGCTGCTGGTCGCTGCCCGCCAGGTAGCCCTGGGCCTGGCTCGCCCCCGGGTAGATACGGCAGCGGTAACCACGGTCGGCAAACCACTCGCCGGCCTTCTGAGTATCCAGGCGCGCCGGCCCCGCCGGCGCGATGACCGCAAAGCAGGCATCCTTGTGGATGGCCCTGGGCAATGGTGCGTGAACGCTATCGACACAATTCATCATGCAGCTCCAGACATCTTGTCGCGTGTAGCTTATGGCTTGCAGCCCACAAACAAAAATGCCGATGTTGCCCTTTCGGCAAACATCGGCATTTTGGCATCAAGCCCGGCTCAGAGCTTGATCTTGGCCTCGTGCGCCTGCTGGTCGGCGTGGTACGAAGAACGCACCAACGGGCCGGAAGCGACGTTCTTGAAGCCCATCTTGTAACCTTCTTCGGCGAACCAGGCGAAGGTGTCCGGGTGCACAAAACGCTGCACCGGCAAGTGGCTGCGCGACGGCTGCAGGTACTGGCCGAGGGTGAGCATGTCGATGTCATGCTCGCGCATGCGGTGCATCACTTCGATCACTTCTTCGTCGGTTTCGCCCAGGCCGAGCATCAGGCCCGATTTGGTCGGTACGTGCGGCACCATCTGCTTGAACTTCTGCAGCAGGTCCAGCGACCAGTCGTAGTCCGAACCCGGACGCGCGGCCTTGTACAGACGCGGTACGGTCTCGAGGTTGTGGTTGAACACATCCGGCGGCTCTTGCGCAGTGATTTCCAGGGCAACGTCCATGCGGCCGCGGTAGTCCGGCACCAGGGTTTCCAGCTGCACGCCAGGCGACAGCTTGCGGATTTCACGAATGCAGTCGGCAAAGTGCTGGGCACCGCCGTCACGCAGATCGTCGCGGTCCACCGAGGTGATCACCACGTACTTCAGGCGCAGGTCGGCAATCGCTACCGCCAGGTTCATCGGCTCGTCGACGTCCAGTGGTTTCGGTCGGCCGTGGCCAACGTCACAGAACGGGCAACGACGGGTGCAGATGTCACCCATGATCATGAAGGTGGCGGTACCACCCGAGAAGCACTCGCCCAGGTTCGGGCAGGAGGCTTCTTCGCAGACGCTGTGCAGCTTGTGCTTGCGCAGCAGCTGCTTGATGCGGTCTACCTCGGGCGAAACCGGGATGCGCACGCGAATCCAGTCGGGCTTTTTCGGCAGCTCGTCGGTTGGGATGATTTTTACCGGGATGCGCGCGACCTTGTCGGCGCCACGCAGTTTTACCCCAGCTTCCACCTTCTTCGGCGCAGGGCGCGGGGTAGCATCCTGGGTGGGTATCAGGTTCGGCACGGCTTCTTGCACAGTTGTCATATTCAGTCGATTCCGCCCGTGAGGGTCGTCTGCTCAGCGTAGTCGAGGTGCTTGACCAGCTGTCCGCGCAGCCTTGTCCTGACCTCGTCGAGTTCGATCGGACCTGCCAGGTCGCGCAGCTGGGTCATGGCCAGCCCCGCATAGCCGCAGGGGTTGATTCGGCGGAATGGCGCGAGGTCCATGTCCACGTTCAGGGCAAGGCCGTGAAACGAACGGCCGTTGCGAATTCGCAGGCCGAGGGAGGCGATTTTCGCTCCATCGACATAGACGCCCGGAGCATCGGGCTTGGCCGCGGCCTGGACCGCGTAACTGCCGAGCAGGTCGATGAGCGTGAGCTCGATACGGCTGACCAGCTCGCGCACCCCATAGCCCAGCCGGCGCACATCCAGCAGCAGGTAGGCTACCAACTGCCCGGGGCCATGGTAGGTCACCTGGCCGCCGCGGTCGGTCTGCACCACCGGGATATCGCCCGGCACCAGCAGGTGCTCGGCCTTGCCAGCCTGGCCCTGGGTGAAGACTGCGGGGTGCTCGACCAGCCAGACTTCATCCTGGCTGTCCGGAGTGCGCTGCTCGGTGAAGCGACGCATGGCTTCCAGCACCGGTTCGTAGGGCTGCAGGCCAAGCTCGCGAAAACCGAGGCAGGCGGACATCAGAGCACCATTTTCACGATGCCGGTAGCGCGCAAAGCGCTATTGATATCGTGCAGCTGGTCCTCGCTGGTGGCAACGATGTGCAGCTGCACCGTGGTGTACTTGCCTTCCTTGCTCTGACGCTCGGCCAACGTGGTCATGTCGACTTCGGCGTACTTCCTGAGAATCTCGATCACCGTGTCCTTGAAATTGACCACGGTATCGCCGATGACCTTGATCGGGTAATCGGCGCAGGGGAATTCGATCTTGTGCGACTTTACGTCTGGTTCGCTCATGGCGGAAACGGCCTCGTAAGCCGTGGCAACAACAACGCCCCCGCGAAACGCGCGGGGGCATGCAGGTCACGTATCAGTTGAACAACCCGTAGAAGAATAGACGGATGCTATCCCACATACGGCGGAAGAAACCACCTTCCTCGACGCCATCGAGGGCGATCAGGTCGGCGCTGTGAACCACTTGCTCGTCCAGTTTGACTTCCACTTTGCCGATCACGTCACCTTTGGCGATAGGCGCGGTGAGCTGCGGGTTCATGGTCATCGAAGCCTGCAGGCGCTTCAATTGGCCTTTAGGCATGGTCATGGTCAGGTCTTCGGCCAGGCCGGCCTTGACAATGCCGGTCGCGCCCTTCCAGACCGGTGCCTGGGTCAGCTCGGTACCCTTCTGGTAGAAGGTCTGGGTTTCGAAGAAGCGGAAGCCGTAGGTCAGCAGCTTCTGGGTCTCGGCAGCACGCGACTGCTCGCTGTTGGTACCGAACACCACGGCGATCAGGCGCTGGCCGTCACGAACGGCCGAAGCCACCATGCAGTAGCCGGCTTCGTCGGTGTGGCCGGTTTTCAGGCCATCCACGGTCTTGTCGCGCCACAGCAGCAGGTTGCGGTTAGGCTGCTTGATGTTGTTCCAGAAGAACTCTTTCTGCGAGTAGATGGCGTAGTGGGCCGGGTCGACGTTGATGATCGCACGGGCCAGGGTCGCCATATCATGGGCCGACGAGTAGTGCTCCGGGTTCGGCAGGCCGGTCGGGTTCATGAAGTGGCTGTTGCTCATGCCCAGGTCGGCAGCCGTTTTGTTCATCATGTCGGCGAAGGCATCTTCGCTGCCGGCGATGTGCTCGGACAGGGCCACCGAGGCGTCGTTGCCGGACTGGATGATGATGCCGTGCAGCAGGTCGCTGACAGTGACCTGGCTACCGACCTTGATGAACATGCGCGAACCGCCGGTACGCCAGGCGTTTTCGCTGACGGTTACCGGGTCGTTTTCACCGATTTGGCCGCGGCGGATGTCCAGGGTGGCGATGTAGGCGGTCATCAGCTTGGTCAGGCTGGCTGGCGGCAGACGCTCGTCACCGTTGTTCTCGACCAGCACGTTGCCGCTGGACGCGTCCATGAGTACGTAGGACTTGGCTGCCAGTTGCGGTGGCGCCGGCGTCATCTGCTCCGCCGCGAAGGCGGCAGGCGTGATCATCAGCAGTACAGGCAGGCAAAGTCGTTTGGCAAGGTTGGTGATGTTCATCCGTCTCTCGAAAATCGCTAATGGTCTGATGTTCCCTAGGCAAGATCATGTGCCCAGCGCCAGTCAGTCTAGTTTTATGGCCGTAGGCCTGGCCCGCCGCCGTGGTACATCAAGGTGCGGCTTTATGTCGCTGCGGGCAAAAGCGGTCATTGTACATGGCCGCGCCCGGCAATTCATGACAAAACCGACAGTTTGGTGTTGTCTTCTTCGCGGGTAAACCGGCTTCCACAGGGGCATGTGAAACCCTGTGGGAGCGGGTTCACCCGCGAACACCGGCGCAGCCGGTGCCATCCACCGCATCGCCTGCTTCGCGGGCTCGCCCGCTCCCACTGTCAGTCAGCTGTGACCAGCTTGGCCTGCCCAAGGTTCGCCAGGCGAATGCTGTCCTGCGCCTGCTGGATCTCGCCCTGGCTGCCGATCGGCCCCAGGCGCACGCGGTGCAGGGTCTGCTGGTTACGCACAATGGAACTGATGAACACCGGGGCGCTGACCATGGTACTGAGCTTGGAGCGCAGCAGCTCGGCAGCATCCGGGTTGGCGAAGGCGCCGACCTGCAGGAAGCTTCCGGCATTGCCGCCCGGCACATTGTTGCCGCCGACCTGCACCGGCACCACTGGCGCCGCGTGCTGCTGCGGTGGCGGGGTCCATTGCTCGACGCGCCCGGTGCTGGCAGGCAGCGCCTGGGTCTGCGCCACTTGCGGCTCCTTGAGCACCATCGGTGGCGTCTGGCCACGCTGGGCCCACCATTGCTGCGGGTCGATGCCCTCGACGCGCACGTGTGCGGTGCCGATTTCGGCGTAACCGAGCTTTTTCGCCGCAGCGTAAGACAAGTCGATGATGCGGTCGGAATAGAACGGGCCACGGTCATTCACCCGCAGCACCACGCTGCGGCCGTTGGCCAGGTTGGTCACCCGCACATAGGCCGGCAGCGGCAGGGTCTTGTGCGCCGCACTCATGCCATACAGGTCATACAGCTCACCATTGGCGGTGTTCTGGCCGTGGAACTTGGTGCCGTACCACGACGCGGTGCCTTCGGCGCGGTAGTTGCGCGACTCCTGCATCGGGTAGTAGGTCTTGCCCAGCACCGTGTACGGGTTGGCCTTGTAGTTGCCAGTGTGCACAGTTGGCGTGGCGTCGGGAATCTTGTTGACGTCCACGTCCCACCACGGCGCGCCGTCCTTGTGCGCGCGGTTGATATCCAGGCCTGGCTGGGTGCGCACGACGTTGCCACTGCTTTGCTGGGCCGGACGATTGGAAGAGCAGCTGGCCAGCACCACGCCAACGGCGAGGCAGGTGAGCAGCTTGAAGGAATTGGCAGAGATGATTGCGCGCATTACTTGACGCCCCGTGCTTGGACCAGCTGTTCGGCAAGCTGATGCACCGCCATGGCATACATCACGCTGCGGTTGTAGCGAGTGATCGCGTAGAAGTTTTTCAGGCCCATCCAGTACTCGGGCCCATTGTCGCCCTCGAGACGGAAGGCGGTAACCGGCAGATCATCGCGCAGCGAATCATGAACCGACCAGCCAAGGCCGCGCAACTCCCCTACCGTCTTGACCGGCTCGATGCCGGTGGTCAGGCCTTGGTCGGCGCGCTCGCCGTCCACCCAGGCGCGGCTGACCACACCTTCGCCGGCTACCCAGCCGTGGCGCTTGAAGTAACTGGCCACGCTGCCGATGGCGTCGTCCGGGTTGTTCCAGATATTGATGTGGCCGTCGCCGTCGAAGTCCACCGCGTAATTGCGAAAGCTGCTGGGCATGAACTGCGGCAGGCCCATGGCGCCGGCGTAGGAGCCTTTGAGCGTCAATGGGTCGAGCTGCTCCTCACGGGCCAGCAGCAGGAACTCGCGCAGCTCCTTGCGGAAGAATTCGGCCCGTGGCGGGTAGTCGAAGCCCAAGGTCGACAAGGCATCGATCACCCGGTAGTTACCGGTATTGCGACCAAAGAAGGTTTCCACGCCAATGATCGCGACGATGTACTGCGCCGGCACGCCGTATTCCTGCTCGGCACGCGCCAGCACGGCTTCATGCTGGCGCCAGAAGTCCACCCCGCGGGCAATGCGCGCATCGGTGAGGAACATCGGCCGGTAGTCCTTCCACGGCTTGACCCGTTCGGCCGGGCGCGAAATGGCGTCGAGGATCGACTGCTTGCGCTGCACTTCACGGAACACGCCCATCAGCTGCTCTGGGGCAAAACCATGGTCGCGGCTCATTTCGCCAACGAACTCGGCCACCTGGGGCGAGCGTTCGTAATCACCGGCATGGGCCAGCTGTACAGCGCCGAACAGGCCCACCGCGCCAAACCATGGCGCACAACGGGCAGCCCAGTTACGCACTGCTTGCATGAAATTCTTCACCTTATTCAAACCTGCGCGATCCATTTGCGGTGCGTATGGATCGACATCAAAACGCCAAACGCTGACAGCAGCGTCACCAACGAAGTTCCGCCATAGCTGATGAAGGGAAGCGGCACGCCCACCACGGGCAGAAGGCCGCTGACCATTCCGATATTGACGAACACGTATACAAAAAAGGTCATGGTCAAGCTGCCCGCCAGCAGCTTGCCGAACAGGGTCTGCGCCTGCGCGGTGATCACCAGGCCGCGACCGATCAGCAGCAGGTAGACGATCAGCAGCAGGCAGATCCCGACCAGGCCGAATTCCTCGCCGAGCACGGCGATGATGAAGTCGGTGTGGCTTTCCGGCAGGAAGTCCAGGTGCGACTGGGTGCCGAGCAGCCAGCCCTTGCCAAACACTCCGCCGGAGCCAATCGCGGCCTTGGACTGGATGATGTTCCAGCCAGTCCCCAAGGGATCGCTTTCCGGGTCGAGGAAGGTCAGCACCCGCTGTTTCTGGTAGTCGTGCATGACGAAGAACCACATCGCCACCGCCACCGGTACCGCAGCTGCCAGCACGCTGAGGATCCAGCGCCAGCGTAGACCACCCATGAACAGCACGAAGGCGCCGGAGGCGAGAATCAGCAGCGCCGTGCCCAGGTCGGGCTGGCGTACGATGAGGATGAAGGGCACGCCGATCAGCACCAGGCTGATCGCCACGTGCTTCAGATGCGGCGGCAAGGTGCGCTTGGACAGATACCAGGCGATGGTCGCCGGCATGATGATCTTCATGAATTCCGAGGGCTGGAAGCGGATCACCCCGGGTATGTTGATCCAGCGCGTGGCACCCATGGCGTTGTGGCCCATCACGTCCACCACCACCAGCAACAACACCCCGGCCAGGTAGGCCAGTGGCACCCAGCGGGCCATGAAACGCGGCTCCAGCTGGGCGATCACGAACATCGACACCAGGCCGATGCCGAACGAGGTGGCCTGCTTGAGCAGCAAGTCCCAGTTCTTGCCACTGGCCGAATACAGCACGAACAGGCTGCCGGCCGCGAGGGTCAGCAGAATGACCAGCAAGGGGCCGTCGATATGGATGCGCTGCAGAAAGCTGGCGCGCCGACGCATCACATCCTCACTGGAGAGCATGCGATCGAAATTGTTCATCACAAGGCCGATTCCTGGGTAACGGTGGCAGGCGCGAACTCGGGCTTGAGCCGGCCATTTTCGTCGAGCAACCAGGCGTCCATGATCTGGCGTACCACGGGCGCGGCCACACCAGAGCCGGACTCACCGTTCTCGACCATCACCGAGACCACGATCTTCGGGGCTTCGGCCGGGGCGAAAGCAACGAACAGGGCGTGGTCACGATGGCGCTCCTGGAGCTTGTTGCGGTCGTACTTCTCGCCCTGCTTGATCGCCACCACCTGGGCGGTGCCGCTCTTGCCGGCAATGCGGTACTGCGCGCCGGCCGCAGCCTTGCGCGCGGTACCACGGGCATTGTGCATCACCTGCTCCATGCCATGGGTGACCTTGGCCCAGTCGGACTTGTCACGCAGCACGATGTTGTCCATGGGGTTGTCGTCCACCGGCGGCTGGCCTTCGATGGTCTTGGCCAGGTGCGGGCGGTTCCATACGCCCTTGTTGGCAATCAGCGCAGTGGCCTGGGCCAGCTGCAGCGGCGTTGCCTGCATGTAGCCCTGGCCGATGCCGAGAATCAGGGTTTCGCCGGGGAACCAGGCCTGGCGGCGGGTGGCCCGCTTCCATTCGCGCGATGGCATCAACCCGGCGGATTCTTCGAACATGTCGAGGGAAACCCGCTGGCCGATGCCGAACTTGTTCATGTAGGTGGACAGCCGATCGATGCCCATCTTGTGCGCAAGATCGTAGAAATAGGTGTCGTTGGAACGCATGATTGCGGTGTCCAGGTCGACCCAGCCATCACCGGAACGGTTCCAGTTACGGTACTTGTGGTCGTAGTTGGGCAACTGGTAGTAACCCGGGTCGAACACTCGGCTGCCAGCATTGACCACACCACTGTCCAGGCCGGCAATGGCCACCGCCGGCTTGATGGTCGAGCCCGGCGGATACAAGCCACGCAGTACGCGGTTGAACAGCGGCCGGTCGATCGAGTCGCGCAGCTCGGCATAGGCCTTGAAGCTGATACCGGTGACGAACAGGTTGGGGTCGAAGCTCGGCTGGCTGACCATCGCCAGCACCTCGCCGGTACGCGGATCCAGCGCTACGATTGCGCCACGGCGGCCACCGAGGGCAGCTTCGGCGGCCTCCTGCAACTTGATGTCCAGGCTCAGCACAATGTCTTTGCCCGGCTTCGGGTCAGTACGCTTGAGCACCCGAAGCACGCGGCCACGGGCGTTGGTCTCGACTTCTTCGTAGCCTACCTGGCCGTGCAGATCGGGTTCGTAGAAGCGCTCGATGCCGGTCTTGCCGATATGGTGGGTGCCGCTGTAGTTCACCGGGTCGAGGGTTTTCAGCTCTTTCTCGTTGATCCGCCCCACATAACCCACCGAGTGCGCGAAATGCGCGCCCTGCGGATAGTGCCGCACCAGCTGGGCCACCACTTCCACGCCCGGCAGGCGGAACTGGTTGACCGCCACGCGGGCGATCTGTTCTTCGCTGAGCTCGAACAGTATCGGCACAGGCTCGAACGGCCGGCGACCCTGGCGCATGCGCTTCTCGAACAAGGCACGGTCGTCGGCCGTCAGCTCCAGCACTTCGACGATGTTGTCCAGCACTTCCTGCCAGTTACCTGCGCGTTCGCGGGTCATGGACAGGCTGAAGCTGGGCCGGTTGTCGGCCACAATGACGCCGTTGCGGTCAAAGATCAGCCCACGGGTCGGCGGAATCGGCTGCACATGCACCCGGTTGTTCTCCGACAGCGTCGAGTGGTAGTCGTACTGGATGATCTGCAGGTAGTACAGCCGGGCAATCAGCACGCATATAAGCAGCATGACCGCCACTGCGCCGACCACGACGCGGTTGCGCACCAGGCGGGCGTCTTTCTCGTGGTCCTTGAGACGGATCGGCTGCGACATCGGACTGCTTACAGGCTCATTTGTGGTAAGGGTGCCCGGACAACACGGTCCAGGCGCGGTAGATCTGCTCGCCGATGAGTATCCTTACCAACGGGTGCGGCAAGGTCAGCGGCGACAGCGACCAGCGTTGCTCGGCGCGCGCGCAAACCTCAGGCGCCAGGCCTTCCGGGCCGCCCACCATCAAATTCACCGTGCGCGCATCCAGGCGCCAGCGATCCAGCTCGGTCGCCAGCTGCTCGGTGCTCCAGGGCTTGCCATGGACCTCGAGGGTGACAATGCGTTCCCCAGGCTGAACCTTGCTCAGCATGGCTTCGCCCTCCTGACGGATCAGGCGGGCGACGTCGGCATTCTTGCCTCGGGTGTTCAGCGGGATTTCCACCAGCTCCAGCGACAGCTCGGCAGGCAGGCGCTTGGCATATTCATGCCAGCCTTCCTCGACCCACTTCGGCATGCGCGAGCCGACCGCGATCAGGCGCAGACGCACAGCGCTTTCCTTATTCGCGGTCTTTGAGCTTGTCGGAGTACTCGTGGGCATGCTCCGGGTTGTGGTGCTTGCCATCGGCGGCACGGCTTTGCTCGGCACCCTGCCACAGACGCTCCAGGTCGTAGAACTGGCGAGCAGCGGCAGTCATCATGTGCACGATCACATCGTTCAGGTCCAGCAGTACCCAATCGCTGTCGCCCTTGCCTTCTTCACCCAGTGGCTGGGCGCCTTTGGCCTTGACAGCTTCGCGAACCTTCTCGGCCATCGCGTTGATCTGGCGGTTGGAGGTACCGGTAGCAATGATCATGTAATCGGTCAGGCTGTGCTTCTCGCGCACGTCGATGACCTGGATGTCCTGGGCCTTGACGTCTTCCAGCGCGGCCTTGGTCACTGCGACCAGTTCTTCGCCGTAAATTTTCTGCTTGGTCATATAAAACTCGTTCAACTCGTTGGATGAGGCGCCAGAGGCGCCGTCAGTTAGGTGCACGATACAGTTCGTGCGCCTCGATGTAGGCCAGTACGGCGTCCGGCACCAGGAACCTCACCGACTTGCCGCTGGCCAGCAGCTGTCGGATCTGTGTAGCCGACACCGCAAGCGGCGTCTGCCAGACGAACGAAATATTTCCCGCC
>NZ_JABMCN010000105.1 GCF_013179515.1 Pseudomonas sp. CM27 | reverse complement strand
GCGGGCCAGCTGGGTCAAGGACGAAGTGTTGAACAGCCTGGGGCGGAGGGCGGCACAATGAGTTTTGCCACCTTCGGTGACTTTCTCGCCATGGGCCACCATGGCCTGTACGTGTGGTCGGCCTATGGCATTTGCCTGGCAGTGCTGGCGCTGAATGTCGCCGCACCCCTGTTGGCCCGCCGTCGTTACCTGCAAGAAGAGGCGCGCCGTTTGCGCCGGGAGAACAACCAGTGAATCCGCAGCGCAAGAAACGCCTGTTGCTCATCGTCGGCCTGCTGGTCGGCGTCGGGGTTGCCGTCGGCTTTGCCTTGAGCGCATTGCAGCAGAACATCAACCTGTTCTACACACCCACCCAGATCGCCAACGGCGAAGCGCCGCAGGATACGCGCATCCGCGCCGGCGGCATGGTCGAGAAGGGCTCGGTGCAGCGCTCGGCCGACTCGCTGGACGTGCGCTTCGTGGTCACCGATTTCAACAAGTCGGTGCCCATCACCTACCGCGGCATCCTGCCCGACCTGTTCCGCGAAGGGCAGGGTATTGTTGCCCTCGGCAAGGTCAACGCCGAAGGCGTGGTCGTGGCCGATGAGGTGCTGGCCAAGCACGACGAGAAGTACATGCCACCCGAGGTCACCAAGGCCTTGAAGGAAAGCGGCCAGGCCGCCGCCGGCGCGGAGGCCAAGCCATGAACGCTGCACTGGTGATCCCCGAACTCGGCCAGCTGGCAATGATCCTGGCCATCTGCTTTGCCATCGTGCAGGCGAGCGTGCCGCTGCTCGGCGCCTGGCGTGGCGACAGCCTGTGGATGAGCCTGGCGCGGCCGGCGGCCTGGGGGCAGTTTGCCTTCCTGGCCTTTGCCTTCGCCTGCCTGACCCATGCCTTCATGACCGACAATTTCTCGGTTGCCTATGTAGCCAGCAACTCCAACAGCGCCTTGCCCTGGTACTACAAGTTCAGTGCCGTATGGGGTGCCCACGAAGGTTCGCTGCTGCTGTGGGCGCTGATCCTCGGCGGCTGGACGTTCGCCGTGTCGGTGTTCTCGCGGCAGTTGCCGCAGGTGATGCTGGCCCGAGTGCTGGCGGTAATGGGCATGATCAGCGTGGGCTTCCTGAGCTTCCTGATCATCACCTCCAACCCGTTCCAGCGGCTGCTGCCGCAGGTGCCGACCGATGGCCGTGACCTTAACCCGCTGCTGCAGGATTTCGGCCTGATCGTCCACCCGCCGATGCTGTACATGGGCTATGTGGGCTTCTCGGTGGCCTTCGCCTTCGCCATCGCCGCCTTGCTCGGCGGTCGTCTGGACGCAGCCTGGGCGCGCTGGTCGCGGCCCTGGACCATTGTCGCCTGGGCCTTCCTCGGGGTGGGTATCACCCTGGGCTCCTGGTGGGCTTATTACGAGCTTGGCTGGGGGGGCTGGTGGTTCTGGGACCCGGTGGAAAACGCCTCGTTCATGCCCTGGCTGGTGGGCACGGCGCTGATCCACTCGCTGGCAGTGACCGAAAAACGCGGTGTGTTCAAGAGCTGGACCGTGCTGCTGGCCATTGCCGCGTTCTCGCTGAGCCTGCTGGGGACTTTTCTGGTGCGTTCCGGCGTGCTCACCTCGGTGCACGCATTTGCTGCCGACCCGTCGCGCGGCATTTTCATCCTGATCTTCCTGTTGTTCGTGGTCGGTGGTTCGCTCACCCTGTTCGCCCTGCGTGCGCCCGTGGTCAAGAGCCAGGTCGGCTTCACCCTGTGGTCACGTGAGACGTTGCTGCTGGCCAACAACCTGGTACTGGTGGTGGCGGCCTCGATGATTCTGCTCGGTACGCTGTACCCGCTGGTGCTCGATGCGCTTACCGGGGCCAAGCTGTCGGTCGGCCCGCCGTACTTCGATGCCTTGTTCCTGCCGCTGATGGCCTTGCTGATGGTGGTGATGAGCGTGGGCGTGCTGGTGCGCTGGAAGGACACCCCGGGCAAATGGCTGGTCAGCATGATGACCCCGGTGCTGATCGGCAGCGCCATCCTCGCCCCGGCTGCCGGCTTCATCGTCGACGACTTCGACTGGCCGACCCTGACCGCCTTCGCCCTGGCCGCCTGGGTGGTGCTCGGCGGGCTCCGTGACATCTTCGACAAGACCCGCCACAAAGGCCTGATCAAGGGCTTGCCAGGCCTGGGTCGCAGCTACTGGGGCATGCAACTGGCGCACCTGGGCCTGGCGGTGTGCGCGCTGGGCGTGGTGCTGTCGAGCAACAACAGCGCCGAACGCGACCTGCGCATGGCGCCGGGCGAAAGCGTGGAGCTGGGCGGTTACCAGTTCCTGTTCCAGGGTGCCAGGCATTTCGAAGGGCCGAACTTCATCTCCGACAGGGGCACCGTGGTGGTCAGCCGCGATGGCCGTGAGGTCACCACGTTGCACCCGGAGAAGCGCCTGTACACCGTGCAGCAGTCGATGATGACCGAGGCCGGCATCGACGCCGGCTTTACCCGTGACCTGTACGTTGCCCTCGGCGAGCCACTGGAAAACGGCGCCTGGGCCGTGCGCGTGCACATCAAGCCTTATGTCCGCTGGATCTGGCTGGGCGGTCTGCTGACTGGCCTGGGTGGGTTGCTGGCGGCCCTCGACCGGCGCTACCGCGTCAAGGTCAAGACCCGGGTGCGTGAGGCCCTGGGCGTGTCTGGAGCAGCTGCATGAAGCGTTGGATCATGGTAGTCCCACTGGTGGTGTTCCTGCTGGTGGTGGTGTTCCTGTACAAGGGGCTGTTCCTCAAGCCCGACGAGCTGCCTTCGGCAATGATCGGCAAGCCATTCCCCGCGTTTTCCCTGGCCTCGACCCAGGGTGACCGCACGCTGACCCAGGTCGATCTGCACGGCCGCCCGGCGCTGGTCAACGTCTGGGCCACCTGGTGCCCGTCGTGCAAGGTCGAGCACCCTTACCTGAACCAGCTGGCCCGGCAGGGCGTGGTGATTCACGGGGTCAACTACAAGGACGACAACGCCGCCGCGCAGAAGTGGCTGGCCGAATTCCACAACCCCTACCAGCTGGATATCCGTGACGAGCAGGGCAGCCTGGGCCTGGACCTTGGCGTGTATGGCGCGCCGGAAACCTTCCTGATCGATGCCAAGGGTGTGATCCGCTACAAGCACGTGGGCATCGTCGATGCCACCGTGTGGCGTGAGCAGCTGGCGCCGCTGTATCAGGGCCTGGTCGACGAGGCCAAGCCATGAAGCGCTGGCTGGCAGCCGTTGTGCTGGGCCTGGGCGTAGCGAGTGTGGCCAAGGCAGCCATCGACACCTATCAGTTTCGCGATGATGCCGAGCGCGAGCGCTATCAGCAGCTGACCAAGGAACTGCGCTGCCCCAAGTGCCAGAATCAGGACATCGCCGATTCCAACGCGCCGATTGCCGCCGACCTGCGCCGGGAAATCTTTCGCATGCTCGGTGAAGGCAAGAACAACCAGCAGATCGTCGACTTCATGGTCGACCGCTACGGCGATTTCGTGCGCTACAAGCCGGCGCTCAGTGGCCGCACCTGGCTGCTGTGGTTTGGCCCGGGAATATTGCTGACGGGTGGTTTCGTGGTGCTGGCGCTGATCGTGCGCCGCCGCCGCAGTACGGCCGCACCGGGCGGTAATGAGTTGTCTGCCGAAGAACGCGAGCGTCTCGCCAAACTGCTGGATAAAGAACAGACCCATGATTGAATTCTGGCTTAGCGCGGGCCTGCTGCTGCTCGCTGCCCTCAGCTTCCTGCTGATCCCGATCCTGCGTGGCCGTCGTCGGCAGGCAGAAGAAGACCGCACCGCCCTGAACGTGGCCCTGTACCAGGAGCGCATCGCCGAACTGGCTACCCAGCAGGCCGCCGGAGTGCTCGACGAGGCGCAGCTGGCCAAGGGCCGCGACGAGGCTGCCCGAGAGCTGCTGGCCGATACCGAAGGCGCCGAGGCACCCCGTCAGGGCCATCTTGGCAAGGCCTTGCCGTTGCTTGCGGCCGTACTGGTGCCGCTGATGGCGCTGGGGCTGTACCTGCATTTTGGTGCGGCCGACAAGGTGGCCCTGACCCAGGAGTTTGCCCAGGCACCCAAGTCGATGGAAGAAATGACTACCCGCCTGGAGCGCGTGGTCAAGGCCCAGCCGGATTCGGCCGAGGCCCTTTACTTCCTCGGCCGCGCCTATATGGCCGATCAGCGCCCCGCTGATGCCGCGCGTACCTTCGAGCGTGCCGTGGCCCTTGCCGGTCGTCAGCCAGAGCTGCTCGGGCAGTGGGCCCAGGCCTTGTACTTTGCCGCCGACAAGCAATGGAGTCCGCAACTCCAGGCCTTGACTGACGAAGCATTGCAGGCCGACGCCAACGAAGTGACCAGCCTGGGCCTGCGCGGTATTGCCGCGTTCGAAGGCGAGCGCTATCAGGAAGCCATCGACTACTGGAAGCGCCTGCTGGCGCAGTTGCCGGAAGGCGATACCTCACGTGCGGCCCTGCAGGGCGGCATTGATCGCGCCGCCGAGCGCTTGGGCGGCTCGCCAGCGCAGGCCGCAGAGCCCGCGGCGGCAGTAGCAACGGCCCGTTTGAAGGTGCGGGTAGAACTGGCTGCCGCGTTGCAGGACAAGGTCAAACCGGAGGACACGGTGTTCATCTTTGCCCGCGCCAGCAATGGCCCACCGATGCCGCTGGCGGCCAAGCGGGTGACGGTGGCGCAGTTGCCGATCGAGGTGGAGTTGTCTGATGCCGATGCGATGATGCCGCAGATGAAACTGTCCGACTTCAGCGAAGTCCAACTGGTTGCACGTGTGTCACGGGCTGGCCAGCCTACCCATGGCGAGTGGATTGGCCATGGCGCGCCAATGCCCAGCGCCAGCCAGGCCACCCAGCACCTGACCATCGACAGCCCTGACAAGTAAGAGAGCACTGCCATGCACAGCACCGTCCGCCTGACCCTGATCACCCTGGCCCTGGGTTTGTCTGCGTGTACGGTGCATCAGCCGTACGAGCAGCCCGCGCCACCGATCGAGCGGGTGCCGCCGCAGGGGCCGGTGGTGAAGCCGCTGCCGGGTGGGAAACCGTCCACCCAGCCGAGCAAGCCAGCGGCGATTCCCAAGCCGATGCCACGGACCTCCGCCAGCTTTGCGCCACCGCCTGGCGGGGCCAGCCACTGGGACCCGAAGCTGGGTGTCTACGTACTCGAGAAGCAACCCAATACCTTCTACCGCCAGCGCACCTACTACCGATTCGATAATGGCTGGAGCTGGTCGCTGAGCCCGAACGGACCTTGGCAGGACACCGACAGCAGTGGTGTGCCGGGTGGGCTGGGGCGCGCTTTCGGCCAGTAGAGCGGGCTTGCCCGCAAAAGTGCCGAAACACCTGCCGACGCCATCCAGCGGCATGCCGACGAAATCGATGCCGTACTGACTCGCGGCGCGCTCGGTCAAGGTGCTGGGGTACTCCGTGCTCACACCCCACGTAGCCGGCCAGTCACCGGAAGCGGCGCGCGCTACGGTCAATCGGGTGCTGCGCAACCTGCAGGCGTTCTTCGCCGGCGAACCCGTGTTGACCCCAGTGCGCCTGTAACCTTTTCCCAGATATCCGCCTGGCAGCGCCCAGGTAACAAGGAGTGTGTGCATGCAACTCGAAATCTTCCAGGTCGATGCCTTTTCCGCCGAACCCTTCGGTGGCAACCCGGCTGCAGTGATCCCGCTGCAGAGCTGGCTGCCGGACGACGTGCTGCAGCGCATTGCCGAAGAGAATAACCTGTCGGAAACGGCTTACTTCGTACGTAATGGGGGAACCTTCGACCTGCGCTGGTTCACGCCCACCGTGGAAGTCGACCTGTGCGGCCACGCCACCTTGGCCTCGGCCTATGTGCTGTTCGAACAACTGGGCGAGCATGCCCAGGTGCTGCGCTTCAATACCCGCAGCGGCGAGCTACGCGTCAGCCGGGGCGCTGACGGGCTGCTGGCCATGGACTTCCCGGCCAAGCAACCGGTGGCTGTGGACGTACCGGCCGGGCTGCTCCAGGCGTTGGGCCTTAGCCAGGCGCAGGCGCTGTACCACAGCGACGATTATGTGGTGGTGATCGATGACGCCCTGTTGCTCGATACGCTGAAGCCGGACTTCGTTGCGCTGTCGGCGTTCGATGTGCGCGGCATCGCCGTGACCGCCGCAGGCCGTGGCTTTGATTTCGTCACGCGCTGGTTTGGCCCGCGGGTTGGCGTCAATGAAGACCCGGTGACAGGTTCGGCGCATACCTCGCTGGCGCCGGTCTGGGCCGAACGTTTGGGCAAGCACGTGTTGACCTGCGAGCAGGGCGGTGTGCGCAAAGGGCAGCTGCTGTGTGAAGTGCCGGGCAATGGCCGGGTGATAATCAGTGGGCGTGCGGCGCTGTACCTGCGCGGCACTGTGTTCATCTGACCGACCGATATTGCCCCTTGTAGGAGCGGCCTTGCGTCGCGATGGGCTGCGAAGCGGCCCCAGGATCCAACGTGTCCGCTTGAATCCTAGGGCCGCTTCGCAGCCCATCGCGACACAAGGCCGCTCCTGCAAGAGCGCGCATCTATACTTGCAGGCCCATCTTCCGCTCAAGGAGCCAGCCATGGCCCTGGAAAAACACGGCACCTGCCTGTGCGGCGCTACCCGGCTTACCGTCACCGTCGACAATACCCACATCAGCGCCTGCCACTGCAGCATGTGCCGCAAGTGGACCGGCGGCCCGCTGCTGGTGGTCGATTGCAGCAAACCCCCGCTGATCGAAGGGCGTGCGCCCAGCGTCTACGATTCGTCCGACTGGGCTCAACGCGCTTTTTGCGGCCAATGCGGCACACATCTCTACTACCGGCTCAAGGCCAACGACTTCCATGCCGTCCCGGTCGGCCTGCTCGACGGCGACCAGGACTGGGATTTCAATATGCAGATCTTCGTTGAAGAGAAACCTGCCTGGTACTGTTTTGCCAACCAGACCAGGGAAATGACCGGGCAGCAGGTGTTTGAGCAGAGCAGCTGATTCAGGTCGGTGCACTTGTCAGCCCTGATGCGCTCCCTACGGCTGGCTCGCCTCCGCGCCCAGCCATGCCTCCAGAGAATGCCACCGTGCATCTATCTTTTGCCTGACCCCGCACACACTTGCCAAACCGGTGCATTCCTGAGAAAAGGGCGGCTTTGTTTTCCAGCGTTGGAGTGTCCCCGTGAGCCAAGAACTGCAGATCATCGACCTGGTCGAGGGTGAAGGCAAAGCCGCCGTCAAAGGCGCCCTGATCACCACCCAGTACACCGGCTGGCTGGCCGACGGCAGCGAGTTCGATTCGTCCTGGTCGCGCGGCAAGCCGTTCCAGTGCGTGATCGGCACAGGCCGGGTGATCAAGGGTTGGGACCAGGGAATCATTGGAATGCGGGTCGGCGGCAAGCGCAAACTGTTGGTGCCGGCCCAGCTGGGCTATGGCGAGCGCAGCATGGCGGCAATCCCGCCGAATTCGGACCTGACCTTCGAGATCGAATTGCTGGAAGTGCTGACGCGGGATGATTGATGAGGGCCCTGCATACGGGCACCGACCTATTACCCAGGTTCTGGCACCGTACACAATTCAGCAACACCGTTCCCTTAATCTAAGCCTTGCCCAGGGAACGGCATCCACCTCCAGGGAGGAACCAAACGGGTTCAGGGCACTCTGACCCTCACTCGTTGCCAAGGATGGCATTCACTACTAATGGCGCCCGGTGATACCGCAAGCGGGGCGATGTGGCGGGTATACCCGATTTTCTTTGCCACACGAGCCTGCCTTGATGAAGTTGCCTACATTCTTCCGCCGTCGTCGCCCCTTGCTGCTGAGCCTGGTGCTTGCAGCCGTCGCCGTACCGTTGGCGATGGAGGCAATCGAAAGCCGGGCACAACCGGTCGATGGCACCCAGACCCTGGTGTTCCTGCGCCATGCCGAAAAGCCGGGCGAGGGGCTGGGCCAGTTGAACTGCCAAGGCCTCAACCGTGCGCTGGATCTGGCCACGCTGTTGCCCGAGCGCTTCGGCAAGGCCGACTATGTGTTCGCTGCCAACCCTTCACGGCATGTCGAGGAAGGCAGCCAGGAGCAAACCTACAGCTACATTCGCCCGTTGATGACCATCACCCCCAGCGCCATCCGCCTGGGCCTGCCGGTGAACATCGACTACGGCGCCAACGATACCGACGAACTGGCCGATGAGCTGCTGAGCGACAAATACCGCAACGCGACGGTGTACACCGCCTGGTCCCACGGTTACCTCCCGGAGCTGATCAATAGCGTGGCCGGCAAGGCCCTCGGTGAAGAGCGGGTGATCACCGAGGACTGGAGCGGCGACGACTTCGACACCCTCTACGTACTGACCCTGACCTGGCATGACGGCAAGGCCAGCCTGCTCAGCCGCAACGTGCGCCAGGGCCTGAACGACGGCGCGCATAGCTGCCCGAGCTGATCCGCTGGTACTGTTCGGCCATGGTGCCGGAACAGGGATGAGCGATGAAACAGCGTGTGGCGGTAATTGGCGGTGGCGTGATTGGCCTGGCGACGGCCTACGCCCTGGTCCGCGAGGGGCATTCGGTCGACCTGATCGAAGCCCGCGACAGCCTGGCGTCGGCCACCAGCTTCGCCAACGGCGGGCAATTGTCCTATCGCTATGTGGCACCGCTGGCCGACGCCGGCGTGCCATGGCAGGCGCTGGGCTGGCTGTTGCAGGGCGAGTCGCCGCTACGCTTGCGCTTGCGCATGGACCCGGCGCAGTGGCGCTGGCTGTTGGCGTTTACCCTGGCCTGCCGGCGCAGCGTCAATCGCCGCAATGCCGCGCAGTTGCTGGACCTTGCGCTGCACAGCCAGGCTGTTCTGGCGCAATGGCGCGAAAGCCAGGACTTCGGCGATTTTGCCTGGCGACGAAACGGCAAGCTGGTGGTCTTTCGCAGCGAGCGCGCTTTCACCCATGGCCGCGATCAGCTGCTGGACCCGGCCAGCCAGCGTGTGCTGAGTACAGCCGAGCTGCGCGTGTTGGAACCTGCACTAGATGGCGCGCCGTTCGTAGGCGGCGTATTTACACCCGATGAAGAAGTCGGCGACTGCCACCTGTTCTGTCAGCGACTGGCGGCGCTGCTGCGCGCTTCGGGCGAGTGTCGTCTGCTGCTCGGCCAGCCGGTAACGCAACTGGTGCGGCACCAGGACCGGGTGGTGGCGCTGCAGCTGGGGCTCGACCGGCTGGACGTCGAACAGGTGGTGCTGTGTGCCGGGCATCGCGGCACAGCTTTGGCTTTGCCAGGCATGAAGCTGCCGGTCTACCCGTTGAAGGGGTACAGCCTGACCGCACCGATCAGTGCCGGGCACCAGGCGCCGGAGCTGAGCCTGACCGACTATGAACGCAAGATTGTCTATGCCCGTCTGGGGCAGCAACTGCGAGTGGCGGCGATGGTGGACATTGTCGGCTTCGACGAGTCGGTAGAAAAACGCAGGCTGCAGAGCATGCGGCGGTTGGCGCTGGAGACGCTGCCCAAGGCTGCAGATTATGGCCAGGCGGTGGAATGGGCAGGGATGCGACCGGCGACACCGACCGGCGTGCCGATGATTGGCGGCACGCTGTATCGCAATGTGTGGCTGAACCTGGGGCATGGGGCCTTGGGATTCACCCTGGCCTGTGGCAGTGCGCAGCGGTTGGCCAGGATGATGGATTAGCAGGACCGGCCCTGTCGCCGGCAAGCCAGCTCCCACAGGTACCGCAGGCCTCAAACCTTGCGCAGTCCCTGTGGAAGCTGGCTTGCCGGCGACAGGGCCGGTACGGGTAAACAGAAGGCTAGCGACCGAAGCGCATCGGCCAACCCACCACCTTCTTCGCCCGCGGCGTGGCATAGGTGCGCACCTTGGAAGTGCTCAGCCCCATGCGCACCAGCGATTCGGCAATGGTCACCGCCGCGCTCACACCATCCACCACCGGCACGCCAGTGCGCTGGCGGATCTGTTCATCAAGCCCGGCCATGCCGCCGCACCCCAGGCAGATCACCTCGGCCTTGTCCTCACGCACAGCGCGTTCGGCCTGCTCGACAATCGCCTCCACCGCCCGTTGCGGGTCGGCCTCCAGTTCCAGCACCGCCAGCCCACTGGCCCTTACCGACGCGCAGCGGTCATACAGGCCGGACAGCTTCAGCCGGTCCTCGATCAGCGGCACGGTGCGGTCCAGGGTGGTCACCACCGAGTAGGCGTGGCCCAGGTACATCGCGGTGCTGGCGGCGGCATCGGTGATGTCAACCACCGGTACATTCAGCAGTTCCTGCAGGCCTTCACGGCCATGCTCGCCGTAACCGGCCTGGATCACGGCGTCGTAAGGGCCCTCGTAGGCCAGCACCCGGTCCATTACGGCGATGGCGGCCAGGTAGCTTTCGAAGTTGCCTTCCACCGATTCGGCGCCGAACCAGGGGGTGAGGCCGACGATTTCGGTACCGGGCAAGGCCACGGCCCGGGCCTGCTCTGCAATGGCTTCGGTGATGGCTTCGGTGGTGTTGACGTTGGCGATCAGGATACGCATGTTCGGTTTTCCCCGGTCAGTGGCTGCTGTGGTCGACGGCAATGCATTCGCCGCTGACATCAAAGTATTGGCGGTGGCGTGGCGCGATCAGCAGGTACACGGCGGCGGCGATGCCGGCCCCGATCAGCCAGGAGAACGGCGCCACGCTGTGGAAGTTGGGCACCAGGGCCAGGACGATGGCCAGTAGCGCGGCCGGCAGGAAGGCGGCCACCGCGCGCAGGTTGATGCCCTTGGTGTAGTGGTAGGCGCCGGCCGGGTCTTCGCTGTACAGCTGCGGCACGTTGATGCAGCCTTTGCGCAGCAACCAGTAGTCGGCCATGATCACCCCGTACAGCGGGCCGAGCAGGGCGCCCAGGCCGGACAGGAAGTAGACGATCACCAGCGGGCTGTTGTAGAGGTTCCAGGGCAGGATCAGCACGGCGAGGGTGGCGCTGATCAGCCCGGCGCGCTTGAAGTTCAGGTGGCGTGGCGCCAGGTTGCTGAGCACGAAGGCCGGGGCGACGAAGTTGGCCATGATGTTCACCGCCACGGTGACGATCAGGAAGGCCAGGCAGCCGAGCACCAGCAATGGCGTGCTGGGGATGGCGGCGACGATCTGCGTCGGGCTGTCGATGATCTGGCCATTGATCTGGAACTGCGCGCCGCACAGCACCACGGTGATCATGGCGAACACCAGGATGTTCACCGGCAGCCCCCAGAAGTTGCCGACGCGGATGGTCTTGCGGCACGGCGAGCTGCGGGCGAAGTCACAGAAGTTCAGCACCAGGGTGCCGTAGATTGCCAGCCACAGCGCGCCGCCGGCGAAGATGTTGCGCCACATATCAACGCCGGTCAGTGGTGCGGCCACCGACCAGGCGATATGCGCGTCAGCCTTGATGTACATGAACACCGCCAGGGAGGCGACCGTCATCAGGATTACCGGGCCGGCGAAGGCCTCGTAGCGGCGCACCATCTCCATGCCGTAGGCCAGGATCCCCAGCTGCACCAGCCAGATCGCAACGAAGCAAACCCAGCCCAGGCTCGACAGGCCGAGAATGCTGTCATGATCGTAGGCGGCCAGTTGCGGCCACACGGCCGTCAGCAACACGCGCAGCACCACTGACGCCAGGTAGGTCTGGATACCGAACCAGGCAATGGCAATGACCGCGCGGATCAGCGCCGGGATCTGCGCGCCGTGGATGCCGAAGGCGATGCGGCTGATGACCGGGAACGGCACGCCGGTCTTCTGCCCCATGTAGCCCGACAGGTTCATGAAGAAGTACACCAGCGCCGCACCAATGCCCAGCGACAGTAGAATCTGCCAGCCACCCAGGCCGAGGGCGAACAAGCCCATGGCGAACGAATAGTTGGCGATGTTGTGCACATCGTTTGTCCACAAAGCGAAGATGCTGTAGCGCCCCCAGCGCCTGCCTTCGATGCGCGTCGGGGCAAGGTCGCGGTTATGCAGGCGCGGGCTCAGGGCAAGTTCCGGCGGGTTGCCGGCGAGGGTGGAAGCGGGGTGGGTGCTGGCGACGGATAGTTCAGGGGCAAGGTCGAGGCTGTTGCTCATTCCGGCGGGCTCCTGATGCACGTGACTGCGATGAGCGGGCATGCGCACGGGCTCGCCATCTCGTCGGTGCAGCGTTGGCATCACAGGGTTCTGGGCGCGGCGGCCGCTGTTGGGGCGGCGTCGCGAGTTCTTGTGTATTTATGTTTTGGTCGGTTTGTATACAAAACACGAACACACAAAAGCCAGTTCCATGCCAAGGGAAAAGCACACTTCAGGTGGCCATCATTTTGAATCTATCTAGTTGAAAGATAAGTTGATGAAATGACGAAGTTATAAGTTGACCAAATGAACAGGTTTAAATTTCAAGAGGCATAATTAGTTGATCATTTGGTCAAAATTAGTTGTGAGTACGGTGTAACGTATTGGGGCGTTACCTAAAAAGTGCACACAAAAATGGCACCTAAGGTGACATTCTTGTGTACAAAAAATAGGCAGCTTTTCCAGTGCGGGCCTTTTCGGGGCACCGCTGACATCAATTCATTGGCGGTAACCGCCGCTTGACCGGGCTCTTCTTGACGATCGCGGTATTGGTATCGGCCAGTACATTGATACGGTCGAGCAAGGTGTCCAGCTGCTCCATCGAGCGCACGTGCAGCCGGGCGATGAAGCAGTCCTCGCCGGTAACCTTGTCGCATTCGGTGAACTCGGGGATGGCAATGATCTGCCGCTCCACCTCGTGCAACTGCCCCGGCAAAGGGCGAATGCGCACGATCGCCTGCAACTGGTAACCAAACGCGTGCGGGTCCACCTCCACGGTGTAGCCGCGCAGCACGCCGCGCTCTTCCAGGCGGCGCAGGCGCTCGCTGACGCTGGGCGCGGACAACCCGCTGACCTGGCCCAAGGCTTTGAGCGAGCGGCGCGAGTCCTCCATCAAGGCATTGATCAGGGTCTGGTCGATGTCATCCGTCATTTTCGCCTCGTTAGGTAAACTATGTAATTCGCCTTGATAGTAAAGGTCATTTTTCCAATCTGCCTTGGTTTTCCGCTGGAAGGCCCGCCAGTAACCTTCGCATACTGTTGCCATCGTCAATGGGAGGTGTGGGATGGACAGTTCGTTGCGCCGTGGTTCGCTGGAAATGGTCGCCGCCATGCTGATTTCGGGGACCATAGGCTGGTTCGTGCTGGTATCGGGTCAGCCGGTGCTGGACGTAGTGTTCTGGCGTTGTGTGTTCGGCGCGGTGACGTTGCTGGTGATTTGCGCTGCGTTCGGTTTTCTGCGGCCAGGTGTGATCAGCCGCACGGTGTTCCTGTTGGCAATTGTCAGTGGCATGGCCATCGTCGGTAACTGGCTGCTGTTGTTTGCCTCGTACTCGCGAGCGTCCATCGCTATCGGCACGGCGGTGTACAACGTGCAGCCGTTCATACTGGTAGGCCTGGCGGCGCTGTTTCTAGGCGAGAAGATCACCTTGGCCAAGCTCACCTGGCTGAGCGTGGCGTTCCTCGGCATGCTGGCCATCGTCAGCGCCCATGGCACGGGGCAGGGGGGCGGCGAGGACTACCTGCTGGGCATCGCACTGGCCTTGGGGGCGGCGTTCCTGTACGCAATTGCGGCGTTGATCATCAAGCGCCTCAGTGGCACACCCCCGCATCTGATCGCCTTGATCCAGGTGACTACAGGCGTGCTGTTGCTGGCGCCGTGGGTCAAGCTCGGCGGGCTGCCGGTTGAAGTGCCGGCGCTGACCAGCCTGCTGACCCTGGGCATGGTGCACACCGGCTTGATGTATGTGCTGTTGTACAGCGCGATCCAGCGCCTGCCCACGGCGTTGACCGGCGCGCTGTCGTTCATCTACCCGATTGCGGCGATTCTGGTCGACTGGGTGGCGTTCGGGCATCGCCTGGCGCCGCTGCAGTGGCTGGGGGTGGGGTTGATCCTGCTGGCCGCGGCGGGGATGCAGCAGGGCTGGTGGTTCAGGCCCAAGGTGTTAGTGGTCAAGGGCCATTGAGGCCGCTTCGCGCCCTATCGCCGGCAAGCCAGCTCCCACAGTACTGCACCGCTCTTGAGGCTTGCGCAGTAACTGTGGGAACTGGCTATTGCACTGCTCCGGCGAATGCGCAGGCGTTGACGTTTACGCGGAACCTGTGGGAGCTGGCTTGCCGGCGATAGGGCGCAAAGCGCCCTCAGGGGGTAGAATGCCGCTTTTTGCCAGCCTGCGACCCACCATGACCTCGCCCATCCAGACTCTGGAGCAACACCTGCTCGCCGCCCTCGACCCTGCCCCGCAGGAAACCCGCCGCCTGTTCCACGGCCGCGGCCGCTGCTGGCCGGGCCTTGAGCAGGTCACCGTCGACTGGCTGCAAGGGGTGTTGTCGGTCGCGCTGTTCCGCGAGCCGCCCGAAGGCCAGCTGGCCGAACTGGAAGCCATGCTGCACAGCCTGGCCGAGCAACCACTGTGGACTGGTCAAGCCATCATCATCCAGCACCGCTACCTGCCCGACAGCCCGGGCCAGTGGCTGCTGGGCGAGCCATGCCAGCAACGCGAGGTGGTCGAGGACGGCCTGACCTACCTGCTGGACCTGGGCGTGCGGCAGAACAACGGCCTGTTCCTCGACATGCGTCATGGCCGGCGCTGGGTGCGCGAGCAGGCTGCAGGCAAGCGCGTGCTGAACCTGTTCGCCTACACCTGTGGCTTCTCGGTGGCCGCGATTGCCGGTGGCGCCGAACAGGTGGTGAACCTGGACATGGCCAAGTCGGCGCTGGCTCGTGGACGGGACAACCATCGGCTCAATGGTCACGATGCCTCGCGGGTGGCGTACTTGGGGCACGAGCTGTTCAAGTCATGGGGCAAGGTGCGCAAGTATGGGCCGTATGACCTGATCATCATCGACCCGCCGACGTTCCAGCGCGGCAGTTTCGTGCTGACTCAGGACTACGCGAAGATTTTGCGGCGCTTGCCAGAGCTGCTGAACGAGGGTGGGACAGTGCTGGCGTGCGTGAACGACCCGGGGATCGGGCCGGAATTCCTGATAGAGGGGATGGCGGAGCAGGCGCCGACACTGGCATTTGTCGAGCGCCTGGAAAACCCGCCGGAATTTCCGGATGTTGACCCGGCGGGTGGGCTCAAAGCCTTGGTATTCCGTCAGATCTGATATTGCCTGCACCGGCCCTGTCGCCGGCAAGCCAGCCCCCACAGGGACTGCACAGTATGCAAGACCTGTGCAGTACTTGTGGGAGCTGGCTTGCCGGCGATAGTGCCGACTTGCCTGCATCAATTACTGATTATTGGTGTAGATCTGGTCAAACACCCCACCATCGTTGAAGTGGGTCTTCTGCACGGTGCGCCAGTCACCAAAGGTCTTCTCCACCGACAGGAAATCGACTTTCGGGAAACGGTCGGTGTACTTGGCCAGTACCGTCGCGTCGCGCGGGCGCAGGTAGTTGTTGGCGGCGATTTCCTGGGCCTCTGGCGACCACAGGTACTTCAGGTATTCCTCGGCTACGGCCTGGGTGCCTTTCTTCGCCACCACCTTGTCGACCACACTCACCGGCGGCTCGGCTTCGGCCGACACGCTCGGGTAGACCACTTCGAACTGATCCCGGCCAAACTCACGGGCGATCATCTCGGCTTCGTTCTCGAAGGTCACCAGCACGTCACCAATCTGGTTGGTCATGAAGGTGGTGGTGGCCGCACGGCCGCCGGTGTCCAGCACGGGTGCCTGCTTGAACAGCTTGCCGACAAATTCCTTGGCCTTGTTCTCGTCACCGCCTTGCTTGAGCACATAGCCCCAGGCCGACAGGTAGGTGTAGCGGCCGTTACCCGAGGTCTTCGGGTTGGGCACGATCACCTGCACACCGTCCTTGAGCAGGTCGGGCCAGTCCTTCAGCGCCTTGGGGTTGCCCTTGCGCACGATGAACACGGTGGCCGAGGTGAATGGCGCGCTGTTGTTCGGCAGGCGGGTCACCCAGTTGTCCGGCACCAGCTTGCCGTTGTCGGCCAGAGCATTGATGTCGGTGGCCATGTTCATGGTGATGACATCGGCCGGCAGACCATCGATCACCGCACGCGCCTGCTTGCTAGAGCCGCCGAAGGACATCTGCAGGTTGACCTTCTCGTTGTGCTCGGCTTCCCAGTGCTTCTGGAAGGCCGGGTTGTAGTCCTTGTAGAAGTCGCGCATCACGTCGTAGGAAACGTTCAGCAGGGTCGGGGCGGCCTGGGCGATGTTGCCCAGCGCCAGGCCTGCGGCGAGCAGCGAGGCGGTGAAGAGTTTTTTCACGTTGCTTCCTTGTTCTTGAAGGTTTTTGGGGCAGATTGCCAGCGACTATAGCGGGTGGGTTTGCGCGGGTTAAAGAACAAAAATGACTTTGGTTATTCCGCTGCCTATACCGGCCCCATCGCCGGCAAGCCAGCTCCCACAGGTACTGCACAAGGCTTGATAGCTGTAGTGCACTTGTGGGAGCTGGCTTGCCGGCGATAGGGCCAGATCAGGCAACATCACTGTTTGGGAAACAACCCATTCCCGCACCGGGAACAGAACGCCGCCCCATGCTCATGGGTTTTCTTGTGGCAGGTCGGGCAATCATGCTGCAACTGCTCGCCGCGCATTGCATTGGCCAGCTCTGCGGTGAAGATCCCGGTCGGCACGGCAATAATCGAATAACCGGTAATCATCACCAGCGACGACAGCACCTGCCCGAGTGGCGTTTTCGGCACGATGTCGCCAAAGCCTACCGTCGTCAGGGTAACGATGGCCCAGTAGATCCCTTTGGGGATGCTGGTGAAGCCATGCTCCGGCCCCTCGATCACATACATCAAGGTGCCGAACACCGTCACCAGGGTCGATACGCTGACCAGGAACACGATGATCTTCTGCTTGCTGCCGCGCAGCGCCTCCATCAGGTAGTTGGCCTGCTTGAGGTACGGGCTGAGCTTGAGCACGCGGAAGATCCGCAGCATCCGGATCACCCGGATGATCAGCAGGTACTGAGCGTCGCTGTAGTACAGCGCGATGACCCCCGGCACGATCGCCAGCAGGTCGACCAGGCCGTAGAAGCTGAAGGCATAGCGCAGGGGCTTGGGCGAGCAGTACAGGCGGGTGATGTACTCGGCCAGGAAGATCGCGGTAAAGCCCCACTCGATGGCGGCCAGCAGGCCGGCGTAGCCTTGGTGAACCTCGTCGATGCTGTCGAGGATTACCGTGACCAGGCTGGCCAGGATGATCAGCAGGAGGATCTTGTCGAAGCGCCGGCCGGCTACGGTGTCGGTCTGGAAGACGATGACGTAGAGGCGTTCGCGCAAAGATTGCGAGGACATGAGGTACCTGATACTTGACGTTGATGATCAACACTAAGGTGCGCGGGTGAGATGCACAAGCCGGCGCAGAGCTAGGGAACTGTTAGAAATGCCAGTTTTCCGCTGCAAGGGCAGCGGCCATCATTGAGCCTCAGTCTGCTTGAAAATGGAGCGAACAGAATGTCTGGATTACCTGCTTCACCCCCGTGCGCCGGCGAAACCCTTCTGCTGCAGGATGATGGCCTCGGTAGTACCGTCGCCGATCAGCGCGTTCGTCGTGAGGAGTGGTCTTTTCCACCCTATGGGCAGCTTCCCAAGCAGCGGGCCGGCGGCGGGCTGCGGTTTGTCGGGCAGTGGTTTGATCCCGCAGTGCAGGGATATCTGATGGGCAACGGGCACAGGGTGTATCGCCCGGCAATCATGCGGTTCCTGAGCTCCGACAGCCTAAGCCCCTTTGGTGCGGGCGGAGTCAACGCCTACGCATACTGCTCTGGCGATCCCGTAAATTTTCACGATCCTTCGGGACGTGGCAGAACGCTTCTTACCAAGCGGTTGAATAAATTCAATCTACCGAAGGAACCCCTTCGCGATTTTCTTAGACCACTGATTGATATAGAGAATTTTGGTAAGAAAAGGACGGTATACAAACTTAAAGGCGAACAATTTGAAAGGTATGAGTTCATGGGGTTTGGGACTAAGATCAAGGGGGAAAAGCTCTCCAGAACTAGGGTATTTGACTCCTTCTTGAGCGACGAGGTTTTTTATCGGCGTGACGATTTGTTTATTCCGGCAAGCAAAGCTCCTCCAAGCACAGTCGAAGGCCTTCTGAACGCTGGTTTTAGAAAATTCAAGTTTGACGTCGATACTCTTCTCGAGGCCATATCGCCTAAAGTGGGGAAAACCCGAGCCGTCGGAATTGCCGATCTCAGCCTGAATGTCCAGAGCAACGACTATGGTAATGATCTTTCCGTTCTAATGCAGCGCACTAGAAGTACATCATCGAACTAAGTGGCCTTCACATGCGTTGGGTCAAGTCTTGATGCGATCTGCCTGGTTTCATTTGAACCAGGACGGCGCCCATGACCCAGCTGGCGACGACGAATGGAGCAGTCAGCAGCGGCAGGTCGAGGTTGGACGCAGTTCGTTGAATAACGATCGCCATGACGATCGCCAGCAGTGTCACCCACGGCCGCTCTCCTTGCCGACTGAATGCCAGTGCCGCCAGCGCGGCGTTGAAGCCATAAAGTCCAAGCCATGCCGCCTGGAAATCGCCGGCTAGCCAAGCTACGCCGGCGCCTAGCAATGAGCCAATT
>NZ_JABMCN010000104.1 GCF_013179515.1 Pseudomonas sp. CM27 | reverse complement strand
CGTAGTACTTGGCCGGGTCCGGCAGGTCGAAGCCTTCGCCGTAGTTGGTCCAGACCTGGTGGCCGTTCTTGAAGTCGTAGATGGCGCCGAGGTTGAACAGGTTGACCTGGTAATCGTTGCTGCCGCCGGGCACGCCCTTGAAGTCGCTGACGTCTACGTCCATCTGCTGGCGCCGGGCACCGCCGGACAGAGTCAGGTTGTCGCTGGCATGCCAATCGAGCTGGGCGTACACCGACACGCCGTCGACCCGGTAGCTTGGGTAACGCGCGGCCTTGCTCTCCTTTTCCATGTCAAGGCCACCCGACGCCGACGAGGTCAGGGCGTTGAAGGTGGTCTGCTCGGCGTTGAAGCGCTCGCGGTCCAGATCGACGCCGTAGGTCAGCTTCAGCGTGTCCCACTGCTTGGCGAACAGGCCCTTGAGGCTGGTGACCTCGAAGTTCTGCTGCGAGGCGGCGAAGTACACGCCGCGCGAGCCGGTGGGCGTGGCGCGGTTGTAGTAGGGGAACGGGTAGAAGTTGTCGTCTTCCTTGCGGTAGGACGCCTGCAGGTAGAAGTCCTGGCCCAGCACATCGGTGTGGTGGTAGTTGGCGTTCAGCAGCAGGCGACGGGTACGCGGCTCCAGGTCGGACGAATAACCACTGCGCAGCTCAGCGTCTTCCAGGTCAGACGGCGAGTTGTAGTTCAGGCTGGGGAAGTAGATGCCGGTGCTGCCATGGTTGCCCGAGTCATAGTACTGGGCCAGCAGGTCGAGGCTCTGCTGGTCGTTCAGCTGCAAGCCCAGGGTGCCCAGTACGTCGATGGTGCGGTTGTACTGAAGGTCGGTCTGGGTATTGTCGATGAAGATCTGGTCGCCAGCACCGTCGTAGAAGGCTTCGTTCTGCTCGCCGGAGATACCCAGGCGGGCATTGACCCGCTCGTTGCCGCCACTGATCGACTGGGCAAAGCGCGTGGCCAGGTCGTCGCTGTTGTTGAAGCCGCTGCTGGCGCCTAGCTGGGTCTCGAAGCGCGCCGGGCCAGGCTCGCCCTTTTTAGTCACGATATTGATGATGCCGCCGGTGGCGCCGCCGCCATAAATGGCACTCGCGCCGGACAGCACCTCAACCCGCTCGACGTTGAACGGCGAAATGCTGTCGAACTGGCGCGACAGGCCGCGCGAGCTGTTCTGGCTGACCCCGTCGATCATCACCAGCACGTTGCGCCCGCGCATGTTCTGGCCGTAGTTGGTACGTCCTTCCGGGGCCAGGTCGAGGCCCGGCACCAGCTTGCCGATAGCTTCCTTCAGGCTGACGCCGCTGTCGATCTGCTCACGCAGCTGCTGCTGGTCGACCACCCAGACCGTGCCGGGGATTTCGCTGATCGCGGTGCTGGTACGCGAGGCGACGCTGACCTGAATCGGCTTTAGGTTGACCGCCTGCGGCGCTGGCTGGGCCGTGCGCAGGGTGACCGTGCGGGCGTCGCTGAAATGCCAGCGCATGCCACTGCCGGCCAGCAGCTGCTGCAGCGCCTGCTCGATGCTGTAGCTGCCTTGCAAGGCGGGGCTGACCTGGCCGGCGACATCGCCGGTGGTGTACAGCAGGTGCAGCCCAGCCTGGTCGGCAAACGCGGTCAGGGCCTGGTCCAGGGGCTGAGCTGGCAGGTCGAGCTGGACCTGGCGGGCCTGAACCTGGGCCGGCTCGGCCGCCGGGGCGGCCCAGGTCGGCAGCGGGCCGGCCAGCATGGCCAGGGCACTGCAGGACATCAGGGCATGGTGGACAGGGCTGCGGCGGTGGTGCAAGGGCTTGAGCATCAGAGGCACGAATGAGCTTCCAGACAAGTCGTAGATGAGAATGGGTTGCTGATCAGTCCCACTACGACGATCTGGCTTGCAGGAACTTGCAGTGCTGGATGAATTTTTTTCGCTTCGGCCTCTTTGCGGCTTCTACATGCCGATCAATGCACCACGGCCAACCACGGCAGGTAGGTGACCTTCAGGCCATAACGCTGCTCCAAAGTACGCAGCAAGGCCTCAGGTTCATCCAGGTCGAACACCCCGCTCACCTCCATCGCCGCCAGCTGGCGGTCGGACAGCACGATATGCCCGTGCCGGTAGCGCTCAAGCTCGGCCAGCACCTGGCCCAGCGGCTTGCCATTGAAGATCAGCTTGCCGCGTTGCCAGGCCATCTGCACGCTGGCATCGGCCGCTATCGCCAGTTCATGCTCGCCGACCTTGGCTTCGCCTTGCGCCAATACCACGCGGCCATCGCGGCGCACGCTGAAGGTGGCGGCACTGCCCTGCACCCGCTCACCCGCGCTATCGACCACGAAAGGCCGTGCATCATCAGCGGTCTCGAACAGGGCCTCACCAGACGCCAGCACCACCCGCCGCTCACGGTCAGTGTATGTGACGCTCAAGGCACTGGCGCTGTTCAACGTGACGCGTGTGCCATCGGCCAAGGTAATCACCCGCCGCTCACCCACTCCGGTGTGGTAATCGGCCAACAGCATCGGCGCCTGCTGCCAGCCAGCTACTGCCGCGACCAGCAAGACTACCGAGGCCGCCACGCCCGCCTGTTTCAGCCAGCCGCGGCAATGGCGCAGGGCCTGGCCAATGTATTTGGCCACCATGCTCTCGGAAACGCCCAGGCGCAGTGCGATCTGCGCCTGGGTCAGGCCCTCGATGCGGTTGAGCAACAGCGCTTGGCGGGCATTGGCAGGCAGTTGCAACAGCGCTTGATCAAGAATCTGCAGCCGCTCGCGAGCCAGCAGTGCCGCCTCAGGTGCCGGCGCCGGGCACGCCAGCTCGCTTGCCCCGTCGCTGTCGTGGTGGCTGGCGGCAATGCGCCGTTCGCGGCGCAAGGTATCGATGGCCAGGTTGCCAGCCACACGGAAGATGAAACTGCGCGCATGCAGCACCGGCACCGCCTGCTCATCGATGTGCAGCAGTTTCAGGTAGGTTTCCTGTGCCACGTCGGCCGCACGCTGGCGGTCGCTCATGCGCCGGGTCAGAAACTGCAGCAGGTCGTCGTAGTGCTCCTGGAAACTCGCCAGCAGGCTCGACACGGGAGACGTCAGCATGGGTTGGGAAAGGCCAGTAGGAGAAATTATCGGGCGTTAATGAGAAACAGTATCTTTCATCTCGACGATCACTTTCAACGCCGACTCGTATTTGCCACACTGCCAGCGTGTTTTCTCTGGCAAGGCCGCCCCCATGACTGCCCTTCTGCACCGCTCTACCCGCTGGCTTCTGGTCCTGTTGATGGCTTACGGCCTTGGGGCCTGTGCACTTTTACAGCCACGCGACCCGCTGAACATCAGCGTGATCGGCATCGAGCCGCTGCCCGGGCAGGAGCTGGAAATGCGCATGGCAGTGAAAATGCGGGTGCAAAACCCCAACGAGGCCGCCATCGACTACAACGGCATCGCCCTGAACCTGGAGGTTAACGGCCAACCGCTGGCCGCCGGGGTCAGTGACCAGCAAGGCCATATTGGCCGTTACGACGAAGCAGTAATTGTGGTGCCGGTAAGCATCACGGCATTTTCCTTCCTGCGCCAGGCCTATGGGCTGGGCCAGGTGAACTCGCTGCAGGGCCTGCCGTACAAGCTTCGCGGCAAGCTGGCCGGTGGGCCGCTGGGCACCGTGCGCTTTACCGACGAGGGCAAGCTGGACTTGCCCAAGGGCACGTACTGACAAGCGCCCGACGGGTTGCAATCAGCGGCTGGCGCTGGCGGCAGCCATCAGCTTGTTGACTTCGCTGCGCACCATGCTGGCGTATTCGGGCGGGGTCATGCCCTCCAGCTCGGCGCGCACCCACTCGGCCCATTTGCCCTTGCGCCGCGGTTTTTCGGCAATCAGCCGGGCAGCGTCGCCCTTGGCCTTGCCCAGGTTGCTCTGCCACATCGCGAACAGCCGGGCCTTTTCAGCCTCGATCTGCGCCCGTTCCTCGAAGCTCATGTTGGCCAGATTGAAACTCATGACTCACCTGCCTGATCCGTAAATGGCGGCTATCTTACACCAGCGTGCCGCCGTCACGCCGACGCAACTTTTCCGGTGCACAAGTATCCATTGTTCAAACCACCCCATCGACGAGGACGAGTTCATGGCCCGCAAAAACGCCGCACAGGCTGACAGCGATCAGATCAAGGACCAGGTATTCAGCGAGTTGCAGTCGCTGATCGAAGAATCGGAGAAGCTGCTGACCGAGAGCGCCGCCCTGGTTGGCGAAGAGGCAGATAACCTGCGCGCGCAGGTCAGCCTCAAGCTCAAGCAGGCGCGCCAGGCCGCCGGTAACATGCGTGACAAGGCGCAGCCAGTGGTGGACGCCACCCAGGACTACATTGGTGGCCACCCGTGGCAGACGGTGGCCATTTCTGCAGGTTTCGGCCTGGTGGTCGGCCTGCTGCTGGGTCGGCGCAACTGAACGCCGGGCCGCCTGGTGCGATCAGGCGGCCTGCGCCAAGGGTATGCCACTGTGAAAGCGCAGCTCCTGGTCCGGTGACTGGATCAGCTCCACTTCTGCTGCACGAACCAGCTCCACCCGGCAGGCGATGTCCGCCTCATCGCCATAGTTGTGCGCCAGTTTCAGGTAGCCCTGGTAGTGGCGCGCTTCGCTTTTCAGCAGGCCGTGGTAGAAGCGGCCCAGCTCCTCATCCAGGTGCGGTACCAGTGCGGCGAAACGCTCGCAGCTGCGCGCCTCGATGAACGCCCCCACCACCAGCGTGTCCACCAGCTTGACCGGCTCGTGGGACCGCACCAGGCGGCGCAAGCCCGAGGCATAACGCCCGGCCGAGACCGGGCGCAGTGGCACGCCGCGGCGCTTCATCAGGCGCAGCACCTGCTCGTGGTGCACCAGCTCTTCGCGGGCCAGGCGCGACATCATATTGATCAGGTCGAGGTGGGTATTGTACTTGGCCATCAGGCTCAAGGCGGTGCTGGCGGCCTTGAATTCGCAGTTCTTGTGGTCGATCAGCAGGGTTTCCTGGTCGGCGAGCGCCGCTTCGATCCAGGCGTCTGGCGTCGGGCAGCCAAGAAAGGCGTCGATTTCGGGGATCAGGGACATAGGGTGCGACCACACAGAACAGGCAGGGTCGGCGATTATACCGGCGGCGGCCGTTGGCGCCAGTGACTATGCTTGATGTACATCAAGCGCCAGCCAGGGTAGCACCAGCTATAGTCAAGCACCGGTGCCACCTTTGAAGGGAGTTGCCCCCATGCAAGCCGTCCGCAGCATCCTCGTCGTCCTCGACCCCGACCACGCCCACAGCCGGGCGCTGACCCGGGCCAAGCTGATTGCCGGCGTCACCGGCGCACGCCTGCACCTGCTGATGTGCGACAAGCGGCATGACCACAGCGCGTTGCTGAGCCTGCTGAGCAGCCAGCTGCATGATGACGGTTATGACAACGTCACCCATGAACAGGCCAGGCACGACACCCTGCATGAATCCATCATTGCCGTGCAGCAGGCCGAAGGCTGCGAGCTGGTGATCAAGGAGCACCGCCCGGACAACCCGCTGAAGAAGGCCCTGCTCACCCCCAGTGACTGGAAGCTGCTGCGCCAGTGCCCGTGTGCGGTGCTGATGGTCAAGAGCGAGCGGCCCTGGACCGCGGGCAAGGTGCTGGCCGCAGTGGACGTGGGCAACCAGGACGAAGACCACCGCCGCCTACATGCCAGCATCATCGACCATGGCTTCGAGATCGCCAAACTGGCCAAGGGTGAGCTGCACGTCATCAGTGCCCATCCGTCGCCAATGCTGTCGGCCTCGGACCCGACGTACCAGCTGAGCGAGACCATCGAACAGCGCTACCGCGAAGCATGCAACGCGTTCCAGGCCGAGTACGGCATCAGCGACGAGTGCCTGCATGTGGCTGAAGGGCCGGCGGATGTGCTGATCCCGCATACCGCACAGAAGCTCGATGCGGTGGTAACGGTGATCGGCACCGTGTGCCGTACCGGGATTACCGGGGCGTTGATCGGCAATACCTCGGAAGTGGTGCTGGACAAGCTGGAGGGCGATGTACTGGTACTCAAAAGCGAAGAAGCCATCGCCCACCTGGCCGAACTGGCCCGCGGCTGAGTTCGACCTGCCAGGGCCCTATCGCCGGCAAGCCAGTTCCCACATCGACCGCATTGACCTGAAGCCATGCGCAGCACCTGTGGGAGCTGGCTTGCCGGCGATGGGCTGCGAAGCAGCCCCAAAAAGCACCAGCCGCTACGCCAATGCTTCGCGCACTTTCAGGTCCACCCCCTCCCCTTCGTTAGCCGCAACCCAGGCTGCCAGCTGCTGGCGCATGGCCGGCGTCCAGAAGCTCTGCAAATGCTGCCGCACCCCTTGCACCGCCAGCGCACGGTCTGGCTCGCTGTCGAAGTAATGGGCAATCTGGTTGGCCATCTTGACCAGGTTGTCGCTGCTCATCGGCGTACCTCGGCTTGCTCCGCTGTACGGCGTTCCTGCAGCAGGCGCCGCTGTTCATCACTGAAGTCCTGGTAACGCTGCTGCCATTGCGACGGCTGGAACACCTTCACCACCTCCACCGCTGTGACCTTGTACTCGGGGCAGTTGGTGGCCCAGTCCGAGTTGTCGGTAGTGATCACGTTGGCCCCCGACTCGGGGAAGTGGAAAGTGGTGTACACCACCCCCGGCGCCACCCGCGCACTGACTTTGGCCCGTAGCACGGTCTGCCCGGCGCGGCTGCCGATGCCGACCCAGTCACCGTCCTGGATGCCACGGCTTTCGGCGTCGGTCGGGTGGATTTCGAGGCGGTCGGCATCATGCCAGGCGACGTTGCCGGTACGCCGGGTCTGGGCGCCGACGTTGTACTGGCTGAGGATGCGCCCGGTGGTCAGCAGCAGTGGGTAACGGTTGTTGACCTTCTCGTCGGTGGGCACATAGCCGGTCAGCATGAAGCGCCCCTTGCCGCGCACGAACTGGTCGATGTGCATGGTCGGCGTGCCGTCCGGCGCGGCGTCGTTGCAGGGCCATTGCAGGCTGCCCTGGCGGTCGATTTCGGCGTAGCTGACGCGGCGGAAGGTGGGCGTCAGGCGGGCGATTTCCTCCATGATCTGGGACGGATGCTGGTAGTTCATCGGATAGCCCAGCGCGTTGGCCAGGGCCACGGTGGCCTCCCAGTCGGCCTTGCCGGCCAGCGGCTCCATGACCTTGCGCACCCGCGAGATACGCCGCTCGGCGTTGGTGAAGGTGCCGTCCTTTTCCAGGAACGAACTGCCCGGCAGGAACACATGGGCGAACTTGGCGGTTTCATTCAGGAAGATATCCTGCACCACCACGCACTCCATGGCGCGCAAGGCAGCAGTGACGTGCTGGGTATTGGGGTCGCTCTGGGCGATGTCCTCGCCCTGGCAGTACAGGGCCTTGAAGCTACCGTCCAGCGCCGCCTCGAACATGTTGGGAATGCGCAGCCCCGGGTCAGGCTGCAAGGTCACGCCCCAGGCCCGCTCGAACTCGGCGCGTACCCCTTCGTTGGAAATATGCCGGTAACCGGGCAGTTCGTGGGGGAACGAGCCCATGTCGCACGATCCCTGCACGTTGTTCTGCCCGCGCAACGGGTTTACCCCTACCCCTTCGCGGCCGATGTTGCCGGTGGCCATGGCCAGGTTGGCGATGCCCATGACGGCGGTACTGCCCTGGCTGTGCTCGGTCACGCCCAGGCCGTAATAGATGGCCGCGTTGCCGCCGGTGGCGTAGAGCCGGGCAGCGGCGCGAATCTGCTCGGCGGGTACGCCGCAGACCGGGCCGAGCAGCTCGGGGGCGTTGTCCGCCAGGCTGACGAAATCGCGCCAGCGGGCGAAGTCTGCGGTTTCGCAGCGGGCATCGATGAAGCGCTGGGCCAGCAGGCCCTCGGTGACGATCACATGGGCCAACGCGTTGAGCATGGCCACGTTGGTGCCCGGGCGCAGTTGCAGGTGCAGGTCTGCACGGGCGTGCGGCGAATCGACCAGGTCGATGCGCCGGGGGTCGATCACGATCAGCCGTGCGCCCTGGCGCAGGCGGCGCTTGAGCTGCGAGCCGAACACCGGATGGGCGTCGGTAGGGTTGGCGCCGATCACCAGCACCACGTCGGCCTGCATCACCGAATCGAAGCTTTGCGTGCCGGCCGATTCGCCGAGGGTCTGCTTCAGGCCATAGCCGGTGGGTGAATGGCACACCCGCGCGCAGGTATCGACATTGTTGTTACCGAAGGCAGTGCGCACCAGTTTCTGCACCAGGTAGGCTTCTTCGTTGGTGCAGCGGCTGGAGGTGATACCACCGATGGAGTCGCGCCCGTACTTGAGCTGAATGCGACGGAACTCGCTGGCGGCGTAATTCACCGCCTCGTCCCAGCTGACCTCCTGCCACGGGTCTTCCAGCCGCTTGCGGATCATCGGTCTGGTGATGCGGTCCGGGTGGGTGGCGTAACCCCAGGCGAAGCGGCCCTTGACGCAGGCGTGGCCGTGGTTGGCACCGCCGTTCTTGTCGGGGACCATGCGCACCAGCGTGTCACCCTTCATTTCAGCGCGGAACGAGCAGCCGACACCGCAGTACGCGCAGGTAGTGATGACCGAACGCTCAGGCTGGCCAAGCTGGACCAGGCTCTTTTCGGTCAGGGTTGCGGTCGGGCAGGCCTGCACGCAGGCGCCGCAGGACACGCACTCCGAGGCCAGGAAATTTTCACCACCCGCAGCCGCCACCCGCGACTCGAAGCCACGCCCGGTGATGGTCAGGGCAAAGGTACCCTGGATGTCCTCGCAGGCGCGTACACAGCGGCTGCAGACGATGCACTTGCTCGGCTCGTAGTCGAAATACGGGTTGGAGACGTCCTTTTTTTCGGCCAGGTGGTTGGCCCCGTCATAGCCGTAGCGCACCTCGCGCAGGCCGACCTGGCCGGCCACGGTCTGCAGCTCGCAGTTGCCGTTGGCCGAGCAGGTCAGGCAGTCCAGCGGGTGGTCGGAGATGTACAACTCCATCACGTTGCGGCGCAGGCCCGCCAGGCGCGGGGTTTCGGTACGCACCTGCATGCCTTCGCTGACCGGGGTGGTGCAGGACGCCGGGTAGCCGCGCATGCCCTCGATTTCCACCATGCACATGCGGCATGAGCCGAAGGCTTCAAGGCTGTCTGTGGCGCACAGCTTGGGAATGCTGGTGCCGAGCATGGCTGCGGCGCGCATTACCGACGTGCCGGCTGGCACGCTGATGGCGCGGCCATCGATGTGCAGGCTGACCTGTACCTCGCTGTCACGGGCCGGGGTGCCGAGGTCGCTGCTTTTATCAAAATCGGGGTCGAAGTAATTGATCACTGCGCGGCCTCCGTGGTGGTCAGCCCAAAATCGGCGGGGAAGTACTTGAGGGCGCTGGCCACAGGGTACGCGGTCATGCCGCCCATGGCGCACAGCGAGCCATATTGCAGGGTGTCGCACAGGTCGCGCAGCAACAGCGCCTGGTCGTGGCGCTCGGTGAAATCGCTGCTGGCGATCAGCCGGTCGACCACTTCCATGCCGCGGGTGGAGCCGATGCGGCACGGGGTGCATTTACCGCAGGACTCTTCGGCGCAGAACTGCAGGGCGAAGCGCGCCATGCTGGCCATGTTCAGGGTGTCGTCGGCCACCACCACGCCGCCGTGACCGAGCATCGCGCCCATGGCCGCGAAGGCTTCGTAGTCCAGGGGCGTATCAAAGTGGCTGGGCGGCACCCAGGCACCCAGCGGGCCGCCGACTTGCGCGGCCTTCAGCGGCCGGCCACTGGCTGTGCCGCCGCCGTAGCCTTCGACCAGCTCACGCAGGGTCAGGCCGAAGGCGCGTTCCACCAGGCCACCCTGGCGGATGTTGCCGGCCAGCTGGAACGGCATGGTGCCCAGCGAACGGCCCATGCCGAAATCACGATAGAACGCTGCGCCTTTGGCCAGGATGATGGGCACCGAAGCCAGGGTGAGCACGTTGTGCACCAGCGTCGGCAGCCCAAACAGCCCCTGCAGTGCCGGCAGCGGTGGTTTGGCGCGGACAATGCCGCGCTTGCCTTCGATGGATTCGAGCAGCGCGGTTTCTTCGCCACAGATATAGGCGCCCGCCCCCACCCGCACTTCCAGGTCGAACGCCTGGCCGCTGCCGGCGACATCGCTGCCCAGGTAGCCGGCATCACGCGCCAGGGCGAAGGCCTGGTTCAGCACGCGAATGGCGTCGGGGTATTCAGAGCGCACATAGATGTAGCCCTTGTCGGCGCCCACTGCCAGGCCGGCGATGATCATGCCTTCGATCAGCAGGAAGGGGTCGCCTTCCATCAGCATGCGGTCGGCGAAGGTGCCGGAATCGCCTTCGTCGGCGTTGCAGACCACGTACTTCTGCCCGGCCCCCGCGTCCCGCACCGTACGCCACTTGATGCCGGCCGGGAACGCTGCGCCGCCCCGGCCGCGCAGACCGGAATCGAGCACGGCAGCGACCACTTCGGCCCCGTCCAGGGCCACCGCCGCTGCAAGACCGGCAAAGCCGCCGTTGGCGCGGTAGTCGTCCAGCGACAGTGGCCGGGTAATGCCGGCTCGGGCGAACAGCAGGCGTTGCTGGGTCTTGAGATAAGGTATTGCCTCGACTGGCCCCAGCGCCAGCGAGTGGCCGCCGGGTTCGCCGGCTAAAGCATCGAGCAACGATGGCACGTCCTGCGGGGTGACCGGGCCGAAACCCAGGCGACCCTGGAAGCTGTCGCACTCCAGCAGCGGCTCCAGCCAGTAGAGCCCGCGCGAACTGGTGCGCTGGATCTCCACCGGCAACTGGCGGCGCGCAGCCTCGCGCTGCAAGGCATCGGCAACCTGATCGGCGCCGACGGCACGGGCGATCGAATCACAAGGGATGTACACCTTCAGCATGCTGCGTCCTCCCGGCAACCGTTCACCAGGGCGCGCAAGCGCTCCGGGGTGAGCCGTGCGTGCACCTGGCCGTCCAGTTCCAGCGCCGGCGAGCAGGCGCAGGCGCCCAGGCAGTACACCGGGCGCAGGCTGATGGCACCGTCGGCGCTGGTGCCGTGGTCGTCCAGTGCCAGCTGCTCGCGCAGCTGCGCGGCCAGGGCCTCGGCGCCACGGCTCTGGCACGACTCGGCGCGGCACAGGCGCAGGGTGTGGCGTGCTGGCGCAGCGGTGCGGAAGTCGTGGTAGAAGCTGATTACCCCGTGCACCTCGGCCAGGCTGAGGTTCAAGGCATGGGCGATTTCGGGAATGGCGGCTTCCGGGATGAAACCGATGTCGTGCTGGATGGCGTGCAGGATCGGCAGCAGCGCGCCAGGGGTATCCTTGTCGCGCGCCAGGATGCGCTGGATCACGGGCAGGTGGAGCAATTCATCAGGCATACAGCGGACCTCGGAATCACGGACCCCGCCTGAATTGTTGTAAGGGCAGGTATCCGGCGTGTTCTGCTGCGGCGCGCCGGCCACGTCACGGTTGCGTGGAGCTGGCGGCCTCCTCGCCCACGGCCGCGCGTCTGCGCGCACTGGTCCCTAGGCATCCTGCAAGCATGGCACTTGTAGCGTTTGAGGGTTGCGTGCGAGCGACCAGGCGCATTCTGAAACCGACCTGCGGTGGTTCTGGCTGCGGGAGGGGCAGGTACAGGGGTTGCAGTAGCAGGTGCCCTGCCCTGGCAGCGCGGCAAAAGCCTGCACCATCAAGGAAACAGAGCGGCCCGTGGACCTAGAGAACCCGGTTTCCCCGGTTTCAACGCATGCCGACATCAACCTCTGGCCCGTTCAAGCGGCGCCTTTGGCCTGCTGTTCCAGCTGCAGTTGCAATGCCGGATCGAGCTGCAGTGCGGCGGCCAGTTCGTCCAGGTAGGCGCGCTCTGCGTCCTGCTGGTCGTCCACCAGCATTACGCTGGCCAGGTACATTTCCGCAGCCATGGCCGGGTCCTGGGCCGACCGGGCCACCTCGGCAGCATCGAGTGGCTTGCCGACTTCCTCATCCAGCCATTGCTGCAGTTGCGGGTCGCTGGTTTGCCGTTTGATCTCCGCGTAGATCAACTGTTGTTCCTGCTCGTCGACACGGCCGTCAGCCTTGGCTGCCGCAATCAGCGCACGCAGGATTGCATGGCTGTGGCCCTCGGCCTCGGGGCCGGACAATTGATCGACCGTACGAAGCGCTGCCTGCGGGGCTGCCGCCTGGCTGCGCTGCCAGCTTTGATAGGCCTGGAACGCCATCATGCCCAACGATGCCAAGGCCGCGTAGTTGCTGCCACCCGCGGAGCGCCCCTGGGCAAAGCCGCCAGCGCTGCCGCCACTGCCACCCAACAGACCGCCCAGCAGACCACTAAGGCCGCCACCGCCGCGCGTGGCATCGCCGCCACCGAACAAGCCGCCAAGCAACCCGCCCAGGGTGTCCTGCGATGACGGGCCGGCACTTCCTTGTTGCGCTTGCGAGCCTTGCCCGGCCCTGAGTAACTGTTCAAGCAGATCACTGGTGTTCATGGCTCCGCCCTCGGCTGGTAGTCGTTGCCCAGACAAGCAACGATAGCCCCCTCAAAGCGATACGCCATGACCGTCTGGCGCGATAGCCACGCGGATGACTGTGGTGCGCCCTCGCCTCAGCTGAACACCCAGAGCACCCGGGTGGGCTTGTCGGTGAGGTTGGCGTAGCGAAACCTTGCGTGAGGTTGCAGCTGGAAACTGTCACTGGCCTGCAGCGTTACCGGCTCGCCGCCATCCAGCCAGACGGTCAGCTCGCCTTCGAGCACGAAACAGCCTTGTTCCGAACTGTCGTCCAAGTACGCCTCGCCGCTGCTGGCGCCCGGCTGCAGGTGGCTGTCGAGCATGGAGAAGGCGCCGGATATGCTGGGCGATGCCAGCACATCGGTGATACCGCCGGCCAAGTGCAGCGTGCGACGCTCGTGAGGGCGGGTGACCCAGTCGAGTTCGCGGGGCTTTTCCAGCTTGTAGAAATAGGCCGTCGACACGCCAAGCTCTTCACTGATGGCCGTGAGGTCGGCCACGGTCGGGCGCGATACGCCGCGCTCGACCTGGGACAGAAAGCCCACCGAACGGCCGATGCGCTGGGCCAGTTCGCCCAAGGTGAGGCCTTTGAACTTGCGCAGGTCGCGAATCAGTACTGCCAGGCCTTCGACTTCTTCATGCACTTTCATAGTTGAATCGCGACTTTCGGACGGGAAATTGATGCCCTGAAAAGTACATGATTCACCTGACAAAGCAAAATGCCTTGGCGCGGCTGCCTCAGGAATAATTGTCCCGAAACAAATGTAGCAGCCTTGTGCTGCGAAGCGCCGCGCGGGCGGCGCTCGATCTCACAGGCGCTGAATATGGACAGCCAGGCCCTCTATCCTTAACGAACCGCCTCGTACGTCAAATCCAGGCACGTGCGCGCTTTTGCCACCAGTTCGTCGATTTCCTCGATGCTGATCACCAGCGGCGGCGCGATGATCATGGTGTCGCCCACGGCGCGCATGATCAGGCCGTTGTCGAAGCAGTGCTGGCGACAGATCATGCCGACACCTTTGCCATCATGACGGGCACGGGTGGCCTTGTCTTTCACCAGCTCGATCGCACCGAGCATGCCCAGGCCGCGCACTTCGCCTACCAGCGGGTGGTCGGCCAGCTCGCGCAGGCGTTGTTGCAGATAAGGCGCGGTTTTTTCCCGGACCTGCTCGATGATCTGCTCGTCCCGCAGGATCCGCAGGTTCTCCAGGCCCACCGCAGCCGCCACCGGGTGCCCGGAATAGGTGAAGCCGTGGTTGAAATCGCCGCCTTCGCTGATGACCTTGGCCACGTCGTCCCGCACGATCACACCGCCCATGGGAATGTAGCCAGAGGTAAGGCCCTTGGCGATGGTCATCAGGTCGGGCTTGAGGTCGTAGTAATCGGTACCGAACCACTCCCCGGTACGGCCGAAGCCGCAGATCACTTCATCGGCGACGAACAGGATGTCGTATCTGGCGAGGATTTCCTTGATCTTCGGCCAGTAGGTCTGCGGCGGGATGATCACGCCACCGGCGCCCTGGATGGGTTCGGCGATAAACGCGGCGACATTGTCCACGCCCACTTCCAGGATCTTTTTCTCCAGCTGCTCGGCCGCCCACACGCCGAAGTCGGCCTCGGTCATGTCGCCGCCTTCGCCATACCAGTAGGGCTGCGGGATGTGCACGATATCCGGGATCACCCCGCCCTGCTGGTGCATGCCGCTCATGCCGCCCAGGGCCGCGCCTGCCACGGTGGAGCCGTGGTAGCCGTTGATGCGGCCGATGATGACCTTCTTGCTGCTCTGGCCCTTGATCGCCCAGTAGTGGCGGACCATGCGCAGCACGGTGTCGTTACCTTCCGAGCCGGAGCCGGTGAAAAACACATGGTTCATGCCTTGCGGCGCCACATCGGCGATGGCCTTGGCCAGCTCCAGCGCCGGAGGGTGCGCGGTCTGGAAAAACAGGTTGTAGTACGGCAACTGTTTCATCTGCTGGCTGGCAACCTCGGCCAGCTCATCGCGACCATAGCCGACCGCCACGCACCACAGGCCGGCCATGCCATCGAGGATCTTGTTGCCCTCGCTGTCCCAGAGGTATACGCCCTTGGCCGAGGTGATGATGCGCGGGCCTTTCTCGGCCAGTTGCTTCACGTCGCTGAACGGGGCCAGGTGATGGTCACGGCTCATGGCCTGCCAGGCGAGGGTTTGCGAATTCTGTTCACGCATTGACTTCACTCCATCAAGTTGCGCAGCCGTGCTGCGCGGGTATTTTTGCAGTGGGGACGGTCGGTATTCAGGCCGACTTCAACAGCGTCTGGCGCAGTACCGAACGATGCCGACAGGCTTTGCCGAAGGCCTGGAAGATGGCCAGGTAATGGGGGTTGTCCATCACCTGGAACTCGGGGTGCCATTGCACGGCCAGGGCAAAACCCTTGCTGTTGCGTACCGAAATTGCTTCGACCAGCCCATCGGGCGCCAGCGCCTCCACCCGCAGCCCGTGCGCCAATACGTCGATGCCCTGGGCATGAATGGAATTGACCTCGATGATCGCCGGCAAGCCCATGCGCTCGAGCATGCCGCCCGGCTCGATATGCAAGGCGTGACGCGGGCCATATTGCTTGTCGATGGGCTCGTCCTTGCCTTCGCGGTGGTCCATGAACACGCCGGTCTGGTGAACGTTCTGGTGCAGGGTGCCGCCCAGCGCCACGTTCATTTCCTGAAACCCACGGCAAATGCCCAGCACCGGCACCCCGGCGGCAATGGCCGCACGCATCAGCGGCAAGGTGGTGGCATCACGCAAAGGGTCGTGATGGGTGCCTGCGGCACTCGCCGGCCCGTTGTAGTGGAACGGTTCGATGTTGGACGGCGAACCGGTGAAGATCAGCCCATCCACCACGTCGAGGATATCGGCGCTGTCCATCAGCTCTGCCAGGCTGGGAATCACGATCGGCAAGCCGGACGCGGCCTTGGCTGCCGCACGCGCGTACTTCTCGCTGATGGTCTGGGTTGCATGCTGTTCAATCATGCTGGTGCATGCGGTAATGCCGATAACGGGCACACGGGGCATATCTTCCTCCGGCAAATCCATATTGCGCGTTGTATTGAAACGCTAGAAAGAAAGGGCGCAGCGTCGCTGTTCGAGCGCCGGCACCTACAAGAACCAGCGGTACTCGCGGGCATCGATGTGCTGCATGAAGTCCAGTTGTTCCTGGTATTTGTTTTCGCAATAGACCATCACGAACTCACTGCCCAGGCCCTCGTTCAGGACCGGGTGGTGCCGCATGGCGGCCAGGGCGCTGAGGGCATCCTTGGGGAAATCGATGCCGCTCTGGCGGTTGTCGTTCAGCGGGGCGATAGGTTCGACGCCGCGATCCAGGCCATGCTCCATGCCGGTGAGGATGGCGGCCAGCACCAGGTACGGGTTGGCATCGGCGCCAGCGAGGCGGTGCTCGATGCGCAGGTTGCGCGGGTCGGACTCGGGTATGCGAATGCACGCATCGCGGTCTTCGAAGCCCCAGCTGGCCTTGCTCGCCGCGTTGACCATGGCGCCATAACGGCGGTAGGCGTTGTGGTTGGGGGCGAAGATCGGCATGCAGTGGGGCAGCAGCTCCAGGCACCCGGCCACCGCATGGCGCAGCTTGCGCTGTTCGGCGCCGGCCAGAATGTTGTTGCCGGCGTCGTCGTACAGGCTTACGTGTACATGCATGCCGCTGCCCGGTGCGTGCAGGTACGGCTTGCTCATGAAGCTGGCACGGTAGCCGTGCTTCAGGGCGATGCCACGGGTACTGCGGCAGAACAGCGCCGACCAGTCCGCCGCACTGAGGGCATCGTCGCTGTGGGAGAAATTGATCTCGAACTGGCCTGGGCCCAGCTCCGCCGTGATGACGTTGGCCGGCACGCCCTGCTCGTTGGCGCCATCGACCATTTCGTGCAGCACCGACGAGAACCGCGACAAGCGCTCGATGTGCATGTTCGGCTGGTCGTCCGGGTCTTCGCTCGCGGTGTCGCGTGGGTATTGCGGCTGGCCGTTGGCGAGCTTGCGGTCGAACAGGTAGAACTCCAGCTCGAAAGCCACTACCGCGCGGATACCACGCCTGGCCAGGCGCTGGATGACGCGGACCAGCACTTCACGGGGCTCGAACTCGATAGGTTTGGCGGTGCCGTCGGAGGTGATAAGCATCTGGGCGATCATTTCCTGCTCCCAGCGCACCGGCTTCAGAGTACCCGGCACCAGGCGCCGTGCAGCATCCGGGTCGCCGTCGGCGAAGCAGTAGTCACCAATCGGGTACAGGCCACCCTGGGTACCAAGGAGCACACAGTTCTGCGGCAACTTCAGTGGCGTGCCGGCGGCGACTTTTTCCAGCATGTCCATGGGGTAGCGCTTGCCGTAGAAGTGCCCGGGGATATCCAGCGCAATCAGGTCGACATAACGTATGGCCGGGTACTGCGCCCGGAACGAGCGCACTTCAGTCAGCAGATCCGGAAAGATGACACTCATCTTCTTGTCCTTGTGAGGTGAACGAATTCAGTTGAAGACCCAGAGCACACGGGTGGGTTTGTCCGTCAGGTTGGCGTAGCGAAACTGCGCATGCGGGTGCAGCTGGAAGCAGTCGTTGGCTTGCAGGGTCACGGCATCGCCCTGGTCCAGCCACACCGTGAGCTCGCCTTCAAGCACGAAACAGCCCTGCTCGGAACGGTCACTGAGGTACGGCTCGCCACTGCTGGCGCCTGGCTCGAGATGGCTGTCGAGCATGGAGAAGGCGCCGGCGATGGTGGGCGACGCCAGCACATCGGTGATGCCCGATTCCAGATACAGCGTGCGCCGCTCGTGGGGGCGCGTGACCCAGCTGACGCTGCGGGGCTTGCTGAGGTTGTAGAAGTACGCGGTGGACACACCGAGCGCTTCGCTGATGGCGGTGAGGTCTGCAACCGTAGGGCGCGAGACACCGCGTTCAACCTGGGAGAGAAAGCCGACCGAGCGGTTGATGCGCTCGGCCAGCTCGCCCAGGGTCAGGTTCTTGAATTTGCGCAGGTCGTGAACAAGGATTGCGAGGGCTTCAAGCTCTTCGTGCATCTTCATGATTCGGACTGCCGTGAAATTTTTAGAGTTATTTTTCATGAAAAAATACACTAAAATTTTCACGAGTCAAGTGAGGGGGGACTGATTACCCAAGTACCAGTCAGTCAAGCACGTTGGGCTGATAGGTGATCGACATGGCAGTTTCAGCGCCTGTGAGATCGAGCGCCGCCCGCGCGGCGCTTCGCGGGTGAATCGGATCGCCGCACCGCCGCTCCCACATTTGTTGCAACGTACCAAACCTGTCAGGCCATGGTTGTCAGCCTTGTTGGCTTGACTGGATTTCTCGGTTGGCCACTCTGCAGCATCACCTGTCTCAAGCCATACACTGAACGATCAGGTATGGCACAGCCAGCCATCACCGGCCCAGACGCATGGCAGGCCAAGTTGGTAGACTATGCGCATTCCCCAAATCCACCCGGCTGCGCAGTACCCGGCCGGGTATCAGATATGTGCCCCAGATGCCCCAAGAATCCGCTGTAATTCAAGGCGCGGAACCGTCCCGCCGGTTTTCCGTTGCACCGATGATGGATCGGGTCGATTAAACGGGAAGGCCCAGTGTTTACTGGGTAGAAACGACGCTTGAAGATTTGCTAAAGCAAAAATTCAGCAAGGAAGGCAGGATGACCATTGATTTGGTCATTTTTTGGGCAGGATTGAGGGGGCATTCCGGTATGGCACTGCCGGTGTTTCTCACAGTCCACGGTCATGATCCCGAATGCTGTGGGTCACCACGCCCCACACCTCGAACTGGTCGCCTTCGAGAATGTACCGGGACGGATATTTCGGATTGTCCGCCACGAGGACAACCCTGCCCTCTCGAATGACCATGCGCTTGCATGTGGCTTCACCGTTCACCGCGGCGATGATGATGTCACCCGACTTGGACTCAACAAGGCGGTCGACAACCAGCAGGTCACCGGAAAAGATGCCGGCACCCTGCATGCTTTCGCCATCAACCTTCACTAGGTAAACGCTGGGCGAGCGCAGGTGGATCAGGTCGTCAATCGAGACCAGTTTATCGTCGGCCTCGATGGGAAGGGCTGCGTTCATGATGGTTGGCCATATGCTGTATATGGATACAGTATCGTATGGCCGCGCTTGCGCGGGCAACTGCCGATCGGCGGCCTAATGCAACGGCGGCAAATCCTTACCTCGCGCCTTCGCAATCACCCGGAGCTGGTAATCCGCAACCAGCTGGAACAGCGACTCGGCCAGAAGGCGTAGGCGCTCTACTTCCTCCTCCGGCGCGCCACGGTCCTGGGCCTGGTGATACTCCCGCATTGCGTCGATAGCCTGCTGAATCAGCGGCTCGCCAGCCTCGACCATCCCGATAAACATGCGCTTGTCCAATGCAATGCCCTGCTCACTTGGTCAGGCCATTATAGATCGAC
>NZ_JABMCN010000103.1:12629-19168 GCF_013179515.1 Pseudomonas sp. CM27 | reverse complement strand
CGGTCGACCTGGACGCCGTCAACCAGGCCCTGGAGGCGGCTGACAGCCTCGAGCTGGTGGAGCGTGATGATTATCCGACCCCGGTAGGTGACGCAGTGGGCCAAGACGTGGTCTATGTTGGTCGTGTACGTCACGGTGTTGATGAAGACCAGCAGCTCAACCTCTGGCTCACCACCGACAACGTGCGCAAAGGCGCCGCGCTCAATGCCGTGCAAGTGGCACAATTGTTGATTAAACACATGCCGTAAAAGATACTGGCGAGCATATTTGTCCTGCTCCGCATGCAGGTTTCGGGACGATTCATACAAGGGAAGAGGTCATGCTTCGAATTCGCAAACTGGTTCTGGCCATGGCTGCAGCATCCGCGCTGACGTCTGGCATGGCGAATGCCCTGGGCTTGGGGGAGCTGACCCTGAAGTCGGCACAGAATCAGCCGCTGGACGCCGAGATCGAATTGCTCGACGTGCGCGACCTCAAGGCGGCCGAAGTGGCGCCGAGCCTGGCGCCCCCGGAAGAGTTCAGCAAGGCCGGGGTGGCGTTTCCGACCTACCTCGAAGACCTGACCTTCACACCAGTGATCAACCCCAACGGCAGAAGCGTGCTGCGGGTGACCTCCAGCCAGCCGCTGCCGGGGCCAGTGGTCAAATTCCTGGTCCAGGTAATGTGGCCGCAAGGCCGTCTGCTGCGTGACTACAGCGTACTGCTCGACCAGGCCAAGGCCCAGGGCGACAAGCAGGCGGCCGGCAACGTTGCCTCGGCGGTCACCGGTGCCAGCAGTTACACCACCCAGCGCCGCGACACCTTGTGGCAGATTGCCGCGCGCAACACCCAGGGTGGCTCGATCCAGCAGACCATGATCGCCATCCAGGCGCTGAACCCGGACGCATTCATCGGCAACAACATCAACCAGCTGAAGGTTGGCCAGGTACTGCGCCTGCCCGACCAGCAGCAGGTCCAGAACATCGCGCAGGGCGAGGCCAACAGCGAGGTGGCCGAACAGTATGCCGCCTGGCGTGAAGGCCGCCGCCTGGGCCCGCGTGCCCGCCAGCTGGACGCCACCCGCCGTGGCGCCGCCGAGGCCGCGCCGTCGGTTATCGCCCAAGGTGACAACCTGCGCCTGGTCAGCCCGGGCAACCAGGCCAGTGGCGGTCAGACCAAAGCCCTGAGCGACAAGCTGGCCTTGGCCCAGGAAAGTCTGGACACCAGCCGCCGTGACAACGAAGAACTGCAAAGCCGCATGTCCGACCTGCAGAGCCAGCTGGACAAGCTGCAGCGTCTGATCGAGCTGAAAAACAACCAGCTCGCGCGCCTCGAAGGGCAGGGCGCAGCCACCCCGGCAACGGCTGCCGCTGCTGTGAGCCAGCCAGCCGCCGCTGCGCAGCCTTCGGTCGAGCCAGCGCCCGCTGCCGTCGACACCGCGCCCGAGTCGGCACCTGCTGCCGCGCCAGCGCCAGCGCCTGCCAGCCAGCCGGACAGCGCACTCCAGCAGATCCTCGGCAACCCGTGGCTGCTCTGGCTGATTGCCGGTTCTACCATTCTGGTACTGGCCCTGCTGCTGTGGCTGCTGGCGCGCAAGCGCAAGGCCCAGCAAGAGGCCGAGAAACACTTGCGGATGGCGCGGGCACTGGAAGAAGAGCAAGGCACGGGCTTTGACACCGATACCGATAGCCTTGATGGCGTTGAAGTCTCGGAGCCCAGCGTCACCCTGTCGCCAGCCGTGGTGGCCGCGTCGGCCGCCGCTGCCGTTGCTGCAGAAAAAGCGGCTGCGCCAGTCGCCGAACCGCTGCCCGAGCCTGAAACAGATCCGTACCCCGGTTTGCTGGCGGAGGTCGATCAATGCCTGGCCGAAGGCCGCCTGAACCGCGCTACCGAGCTGCTGGAGCCCGCCGTGGCCGCAACGCCGCAGCGTGATGACCTGCGCCTGAAGCTGATGGACGTGTACGCCCGCCAAGGTGACCAGAGCGCGTTCGTCGAGCAGGAGCGCAAGCTGCCGGCAACCGAGCAGAATGCTGCAGAAGTCGCCGGGCTGAAGGAACGCTACCCGGCGATGCTCAGCCTGGCCGCAGCCGGCCTGGGTGCGACGGCGCTGGCTGCCGAAATGGATGAGCAGTACGTGCAGGGCCTGCTGCAGGATCAGCCTGAAGCGCCAGCGGTGGCTGACGTTGTGCCTGAAGAAGTGCCGGAATTCGAGCCCGAGCCGGATGTTGTAGCGCAAGCGGAGCCTGAGGCAGCACTCGAGCCGGAGGCTGAACTGGATGCCTTCGACGAAGTGTCGACCCTCGATGAGCCAGGCCTGGACGAGCAGGACCTGGACAGCGCCTTTGACTTGAGCCTGGGTGAAGACCTGCCCGAAGAGGACCCGCTGGCAGCACCGCTGCTGGACGAGCCGCTGGCGCAGGCGCCCGAGCCCGACGAACCGGTACTGGATGAGCCTTCGCTGGAAGAGGCGCAGTCTGAAGAAGAACCGTTTGCCGTGGACGCCGAGCTGCAGGCTGAGGCCGATGCAGACTTCGAGGCCATGCTGGCCCAGGCCGAGCCCCAGCCTGCTGTGGACCTGTCCGATTTCGACCTCGATATCACCGAGCCTGTCACCCCGGCTGCCCCGCAAGCAGTGGCAGAGACCCCGGTGGATGTCGCTGCGGAGCTGGATGCCTTCGACAGCGTGCCGGCGTTCGACCCGATCTCCGATTTCGACCTGCCGTCAGACTTCGACCTGTCGTTGTCGCTGGAAGATGACTCGCCAGCCGCCAAGAGCTTCGCTTCGGAGCTGGACGACGTCAACGCCGAGCTGGACAAACTGTCGCAGAGCCTCGAGTCGCCGTCGCTGGAGCCGCACTTCACCAGCGAGGATGCGGCTGCACAGCCAGAGCCAGAGCCGCTGGACGACCTCGACTTCGACTTCTTCTCCGGCAGTGATGAAGTGGCCACCAAGCTCGACCTGGCCCGTGCCTATATCGACATGGGTGACAACCAGGGCGCGCGCGACATCCTTGATGAGGTAGTCAAGGACGGCGACGACACCCAGCGTCAGGAAGCCGAGGACATGTTGTCTCGACTGGTCTGATCGAGGTCCTGGAACGCGATACACCTTCAACGGCAGCCCTACGCGGCTGCCGTTGTCGTTATAATCCCCGCCATTCCGTACACCCCACAGGTTTCATGCTCTTGGACATCATCGACAGCGCCGCCACCGAATCTGCGGCCGAAGGCTACTCCCGTATCGCCCTGGGCGTGGAATACAAGGGCGCGCGTTACCGCGGCTGGCAGCGCCAGGCCAGCGGTGTGCCGAGCGTGCAGCAAGCGCTGGAGCAGGCGCTGTCCACGGTGGCCAACGAGCCAATCGCGGTGGTCTGCGCCGGGCGTACCGATGCCGGCGTACACGGCTGCGGGCAGATCGTGCACTTCGACACCCGCGCCGTGCGCGACGAACGCGCCTGGACCATGGGCACCAACTTCAACCTGCCGCACGACATCAGCGTGGTCTGGTCGCGGCCGATGTCGGCCGACTTCCATGCCCGCTTCAAGGCCTGTGCCCGGCGCTACCGCTACGTCATCTACAACGACCCGATCCGCCCGGCGCACCTGGCCGAGGAAGTTACCTGGAACCACCGTCCACTGGACGTCGAGCGCATGGCCGAGGCCGCGCAGTTCCTGCTCGGCACCCACGACTTCAGCGCCTTCCGCGCCAGCCAGTGCCAGGCCAAGTCGCCAATCAAGCACATCTACCACCTGCGCGTTACCCGCCATGGCCAGATGATCGTGCTGGACGTGCGCGCCACCGCCTTCCTGCACCACATGGTGCGCAACATTGCCGGGGTGCTGATGGCCATTGGTGCCGGCGAGCGCCCGGTCACCTGGGCGCGCGAGGTGCTGGAAGGGCGCAACCGTAGCGAAGGCGGGGTGACCGCACACCCTTACGGGCTGTATCTGGTGCAGGTGGAGTACCCGGAGGAGTTCGCGCTGCCCCAGCGTTACATTGGCCCACACTTTCTGACCGGTTTCGAGGCGTTGGCTGACTGACGGGCGCTAAAGTCATTTGCTAACATCCGGCCTTTCACCGTAACCAGCAGGGTTCGCTGTCCATGAGCAATGTACGCACCAAGATTTGCGGGATCACCCGCATCGAGGACGCACTGGCCGCTGCCGAAGCGGGTGCCGATGCCATCGGCTTCGTCTTCTATGCCAGGAGCCCCCGGGCTGTGGACGTGCTCCAGGCTCGGGCGATCATCGCCGAGCTGCCGCCGTTCGTGACCACGGTCGGGCTGTTCGTCAACGCCACGCGTTGCGAGCTGAACGAGATCCTCGAAGTGGTGCCGCTGGACCTGCTACAGTTCCACGGCGATGAAGCCCCGCAGGACTGCGAGGGTTTCCACCGCCCCTGGATCAAGGCCTTGCGCGTACGCCCGGGCGACGACCTGGAAGCAGCCTGCAAAACCTATTCGGGTGCCCGCGGTATTTTGCTGGACACCTACGTGAAGGGCGTACCCGGGGGAACCGGTGAAGCCTTCGACTGGTCATTGGTGCCGGCGCGCCTGAGCAAGCCAGTCATCCTCGCCGGCGGGCTGTCGGCCGATAACGTCGGTCGGGCCATTGCCCAGGTGCAGCCTTACGCGGTGGATGTCAGCGGCGGCGTCGAACAGGCCAAGGGCATCAAGGATGCGGCTAAAATCGAAGCCTTCATGCGTGCGGTGAAACAGGCGTGATGGCAGATGTGACGGCTGGCTGCGCGCCATCGTCCATAACTTTCGCAGCCCTGCGCGGCAGTCGTCAGTACATCTGACGGCAAAACAACACATTAGCGCTGGAGTGGCGCGCGGGAAGTCTCGCGGCCGGTCCAGCAACGTTCCATAAGATTTTGAGCTCAAGGGCAGGGCAGGGCCGGCGACACCGGTCCCCCGCCTGCCAATACTGGAGAAAGAAAGCATGAGCAACTGGTTAGTCGACAAACTGATCCCTTCGATCATGCGTTCCGAGGTGAAGAAGAGCTCGGTGCCAGAAGGCCTGTGGCACAAGTGCCCGGCCTGCGAGGCCGTGCTGTATCGTCCGGAGCTGGAAAAGACCCTGGATGTCTGCCCCAAGTGCAACCACCACATGCGCATCGGTGCACGCGCGCGTATCGACATCTTCCTCGACGCCGAAGGCCGTGCCGAGCTGGGCGCTGACCTGGAGCCGGTCGACCGCCTGAAGTTCCGTGATGGCAAGAAGTACAAGGACCGCCTGACCGGCGCGCAAAAGCAGACCGGCGAGAAAGACGCGCTGATCTCCATGAGCGGCACCCTGATGGGCATGCCGATCGTGGTCAGCGCCTTCGAGTTCTCGTTCATGGGGGGTTCCATGGGCGCCATCGTCGGCGAGCGTTTCGTGCGTGCTGCCAACTACGCGCTGGAAAACCGCTGCCCGATGATCTGCTTCTCCGCCTCTGGCGGTGCACGCATGCAGGAAGCGCTGATCTCGCTGATGCAGATGGCCAAGACCTCTGCCGTGCTGGCGCGCTTGCGCGAGGAAGGCATCCCGTTCATCTCGGTGCTGACCGACCCGGTGTACGGCGGTGTTTCCGCCAGCCTGGCAATGCTCGGCGACGTTATCGTCGGTGAGCCGAAGGCACTGATCGGCTTCGCCGGCCCGCGGGTGATCGAGCAGACCGTGCGCGAGAAGCTGCCAGAAGGCTTCCAGCGCAGCGAGTTCCTGCTGGAGCACGGCGCCATCGACCTGATCATCTCCCGTGGCGAACTGCGCCCGCGTCTGGCCCGCCTGCTGGCGCAGATGACCGGCCAGGAAACCCCGGAGCAAGCGCGTGAGGCGGCTGCCGTCGCGTGATGAAACAACGATCCCTGGGCGAATGGCTCGCCTACCTCGAGCAATTGCACCCCTCGGCCATCGACATGGGCCTGGAGCGGTCGCAGAAGGTGCTTGCCCGGCTGGCGCTGGGCAAGCTGGCGCCACGCGTGGTGACGGTAACCGGCACCAACGGCAAGGGTTCCACCTGCGCCTTCGTAGCCTCGCTGTTGCGTGCCCAGGGGCTGAAGGTTGGCGTGTACAGCTCGCCGCACCTGTTGCGTTACAACGAACGGGTGCTGATCGAGGGTCAAGAGGCCAGCGATCAGCAACTGTGCGACGCCTTTGCCGCCGTCGAGGCGGCGCGGGGCGAAATTTCCCTGACCTACTTCGAGATGGGCACTCTGGCCGCGTTCTGGTTGTTCTACCAGTCGCAGCTGGATGCCGTGGTGCTGGAAGTGGGCCTTGGTGGTCGCCTGGACACCGTCAATGTGGTGGATGCCGACCTGGCACTGGTGACCAGTATCGGCGTCGACCATGTCGATTACCTGGGCGATACCCGCGAACGGGTGGCCTTCGAGAAGGCCGGCATCTTCCGCCAGGGCAAGCCTGCGTTGTGCGGTGATCTGGATCCGCCGCAGCCGTTGCTGGACAAGGCTGCCGATCTGGCCGCGCCGTTGTTCCTGCGCGGGCGTGACTTCGACCTGAGTAGCGCCGATGGCAGCTGGAGCTGGCGCGGGACTGCGGCCGATGGCGCGCAAGTC
>NZ_JABMCN010000103.1:0-12531 GCF_013179515.1 Pseudomonas sp. CM27 | reverse complement strand
GGCCGCGCCGTTGTTCCTGCGCGGGCGTGACTTCGACCTGAGTAGCGCCGATGGCAGCTGGAGCTGGCGCGGGACTGCGGCCGATGGCGCGCAAGTCGAACTAGGCGGCCTGCCGCTGCTCGACCTGCCCATGGAAAACGCTACCCTGGCTTTGCAGGCTTACCTGTTGATGGGCCTGCCTTGGGACGCAGGGCAGGTTCGCCAGGCGCTGCTGGATACCCGCATCACCGGTCGCCTCGACCGCCGGGTGCTGAGCTGGCAGGGCAAGCCGGTGGAGCTGCTGCTGGATGTGGGGCATAACCCCCATGCTGCGCAGTACCTGGCCCGACGCCTGGCAGCCCGGCCGCTCAAGGGGCGCCGCCTGGCGGTGTTCGGCCTGCTGGCGGACAAGGACCTGGGCGGTGTTGTCGCGCCGCTGCAGGGCCTGGTCGACCACTGGGCCGTGGCGCCGCTGGATACCCCGCGTAGCCGCCCGGCTGCAGAACTGGCTACGGCCTTGACGAACCTCGGCGCCGCAGTGAAGTCTTATGCCAGTGTCGACGCCGCCCTTGAGGGGCAATGCGCGCAGGCGACGGCGGATGACCAGATCCTGCTGTTCGGTTCGTTTTTCTGTGTTGCCCAGGCGCTGGAATGGCTGGAGCGGCACGCCCATGAGGGTGGAGTAGATGGCAGTGCTGGATAAAGGGATTAAACAGCGCATGGTGGGTGCGCTGGTGCTGGTGGCGCTGGCGGTGATTTTCCTGCCCATGCTGTTCACCCGCGAGGACGAGATGCGCCAGGTGCACGTCGAGGCCCCGCAGGCACCGGCCATGCCCAGCTTGCCGGAAGTGAAGGTAGAGCCGGTCGCCGTGCCGGAGCCACAGGTGATTCCGGAAGAACCGCAACCGGCGCCGGTGGTGGTCAACGAGTCGACGGCACCGGCCAGCCCCCCCAGCCAGCCGATCACGCCGTCGCCGCAGGCTCAGGCCCAGGCCCAACCGGTCAAGCCGCAGGCGTCGGCACCTGCAGCTAAAGTCGAGGCCAAGGCTGCAGCGCCCTCGAAGATCGATGTCAATGGCTTGCCGGTCAGCTGGTCTATCCAGTTGGCCAGCCTGTCCAACCGTGCAGGGGCAGAAAAGCTCCAGCAAACCCTGCGTAGCCAGGGTTACAACGCCTATATCCGTTCGGCGGGTGGCATGAACCGGGTGTACGTCGGGCCGCTGATCGAGCGGGCCGAGGCCGAGCGCGTGCGTGATGCGGTCAACCGCCAGAACAGTCTCAAGGGCTTTGTCGTGCGCTTCCAGCCCGAGCGCAGCTGATAGCCGCGGGGCGGCTATGCCGCCCATCACCGGCAAGCCAGCTCCCACCTCGACCGCATCGGCCTCAAGCCATGTGCAATCCCGGTGGAAGCAGCTGTTTTCCCCAGATTCCAGAAGCTTGCGCGATCCCTGTGGGAGCTGGCTTGCCGGCGATGAAGCAAACACCAATCCAGCTGACATTCCGCTTACTCCCAGCCCTGCGCTCTGGTAAAATGCGCCGCCTCAAACGTCTGCAGGCAGCACCGTGGCATTTACCCTGGTTGATTGGGCGATCATCGCGATCATCGCCGTCTCCACACTGATCAGTCTCAAGCGCGGCTTCGTCAAAGAGGCTTTGTCCTTGCTCATCTGGATCATTGCCGGTGCGGTTGCCTGGATGTTCGGCGGTTCGCTCTCGGTGTATCTTGAGAGCTATATCCAGACGCCATCGATGCGCGTCATCGCTGGCTGCGCCATTCTTTTCGTCGCCACCTTGCTGGTGGGGGCCATGGTCAACTTCCTGGTCGGCGAGCTGATCCGCGTGACCGGATTGTCCGGCACCGATCGTTTCCTGGGCATGGCATTCGGTGCCGCGCGCGGGGCTTTGCTGGTGGTGGTGGCCATAGGCCTGATCAGCCTGGGGCCGGTGCAACAAGATACCTGGTGGCAGGAATCACGCCTGATACCACAATTTCTCCTGGTCGCCGACTGGTCGAAAAACCTGATCCTGGGTTTTACCGGCCAATGGACGCCCGGTGGACTGATCAGCGCTCCCGCTGATCTTCCGTTCAAGGAACAGTTGCTCGGGCCTGCTAAGCCCTGAGCGCTATTCACTCAAGTTTCGTCAAAGTAGGGGTTGCGTCGCATGTGTGGCATCGTCGGTATCGTCGGTAAGTCGAACGTCAATCAGGCGCTGTATGACGCGCTTACGGTCCTCCAGCACCGCGGCCAGGACGCTGCCGGTATCGTGACCAGCCATGACGGCCGGTTGTTCCTGCGCAAGGATAATGGCCTGGTGCGCGATGTGTTCCAGCAGCGCCACATGCAGCGCCTGGTCGGCAGCATCGGCATCGGCCACGTGCGCTACCCGACTGCGGGCAGCTCGACCTCGGCCGAGGCCCAGCCGTTCTATGTCAACTCTCCGTATGGCATCACCCTGGCACACAACGGCAACCTGACCAACGTCGAGCAGCTGGCCAAGGAGATCTACGAGTCCGACCTGCGCCACGTCAACACCAACTCCGACTCGGAAGTGCTGCTGAACGTGTTCGCCCATGAGCTGGCGGTGCGCGGCAAGCTGCAGCCCACCGAGGAAGACGTATTCGCTGCAGTTTCCCACGTGCACAGCCGCTGCGTCGGCGGTTACGCCGTGGTGGCGATGATCACCGGCTACGGCATCGTCGGTTTCCGTGACCCTAACGGCATCCGCCCGGTGGTGTTCGGCCAGCGCCACACCGACGAAGGCGTGGAGTACATGATCGCCTCCGAAAGCGTGGCCCTCGACGTGCTCGGCTTTACCCTGATCCGCGACCTGGCCCCGGGCGAAGCGGTGTACATCACCGAAGGCGGCCAGCTGTTCACCAAGCAGTGCGCCGAAGCGCCAAAACTGCAGCCGTGCATCTTCGAGCACGTGTACCTGGCGCGCCCGGACTCGATCATCGATGGCATCTCGGTGTACAAGGCCCGTCTGCGCATGGGTGAAAAGCTGGCCGACAAGATCATGCGCGAGCGCCCCGAGCATGATATCGACGTGGTTATCCCGATCCCGGACACCAGCCGCACGGCCGCGCTGGAGCTGGCCAATCGCCTGGGCGTGAAGTTTCGCGAAGGCTTCGTCAAGAACCGCTACATCGGCCGTACCTTCATCATGCCCGGCCAGGCCGCGCGCAAGAAATCGGTGCGCCAGAAGCTCAACGCCATCGAGCTGGAATTCCGCGGCAAGAACGTGATGCTGGTGGACGACTCGATCGTGCGCGGCACCACCTGCAAGCAGATCATCCAGATGGCCCGTGAAGCTGGCGCCAAGAATGTCTACTTCTGCTCCGCAGCCCCGGCTGTACGCTACCCCAACGTCTACGGCATCGACATGCCGAGTGTTCACGAACTGATCGCCCACAACCGTACCACCGACCAGGTGGCCGAGTTGATCGGCGCCGATTGGCTGATCTACCAGGACCTCCCGGACCTGATCGATTCGGTCGGTGGCGGCAAGATCAAGATCGATCACTTCGATTGCGCGGTATTCAACGGTGAGTACGTCACCGGCGATATCGACGAAGCCTACCTCGAGCGTATCGAGCAGGCCCGTAATGACCTGGCCAAGGTCAAGCACCAGGCGGTCAGCGCGATCATCGACCTCTACAACAACTGATTCAGGGAGCGACGGCATGACGGATCAATGGGATGCCGGGCGACTGGACAGCGACCTCGAGGGTGTCGGATTCGACACCCTGGCGGTACGCGCCGGTCAAAACCGTACACCGGAGGGCGAGCACAGCGAAGCGCTGTTCCTGACCTCCAGCTATGTGTTCCGCACGGCAGCCGATGCTGCTGCGCGCTTTGCCGGTGAAACGCCGGGCAACGTCTACTCGCGCTACACCAACCCGTCCGTACGCGCCTTCGAGGAGCGGCTGGCGGCCATGGAAGGCGCCGAGCAGGCCGTGGGCACCTCCACCGGCATGGCGGCGATTCTGGCCGTGGTGATGTCGCTGTGCAGTGCCGGCGACCATGTGCTGGTGTCGCAAAGCGTCTTCGGCTCGACCATCAGCCTGTTCGAAAAATACTTCAAGCGCTTCGGCCTGCAGGTGGACTATGTGCCTCTGGTCGACCTCGGTGGCTGGGAACAGGCCATAAAAGCCAATACCAAGCTGCTGATCGTCGAGTCGCCATCCAATCCGCTGGCCGAGCTGGTCGATATCACCGCCCTCAGCGAAATTGCCCATGCTCGTGGGGCCATGCTGGTGGTCGACAACTGTTTCAGCACCCCGGCGCTGCAGCAGCCGCTGAAACTGGGCGCCGACATCGTGTTCCATTCGGCCACCAAGTTCATCGACGGCCAGGGTCGCTGCATGGGCGGCGTGGTTGCCGGCCGTGCCGAGCAGATGAAAGAAGTGGTGGGCTTCCTGCGTACCGCAGGCCCCACCCTCAGCCCATTCAACGCCTGGATCTTCACCAAGGGGCTTGAAACCCTGCGCTTGCGCATGCGCGCGCACTGCGAAAGCGCCCAGGCGCTGGCTGAATGGCTGGAGCAGCAGGATGGCGTGGAAAAGGTGCATTACGCCGGCCTGCCGAGCCACCCGCAGCACGAACTGGCCAAGCGCCAGATGAGTGGTTTTGGTGCGGTGGTCAGCTTCGAGGTCAAGGGTGGCAAGGAAGGCGCCTGGCGCTTCATCGACGCTACCCGGGTAATTTCGATCACCACCAACCTGGGTGACAGCAAGACCACCATCGCCCACCCGGCTACCACCTCCCACGGCCGCCTGTCGCCGCAGGAGCGAGAAGCCGCAGGTATCCGCGACAGCCTGATCCGCGTTGCCGTGGGCCTGGAAGACGTGGCCGACCTGCAGGCCGACCTGGCGCGTGGGCTGGCCGCGCTGTGATGGAGATCGGCGGCGCTGTGCCCGGCCACAACGGCCGGGTAGCCTTGGTAACCGGTGCCGCCCGCGGCATCGGCCTGGGCATTGCCGCGTGGCTGATCTGCGAAGGCTGGCAGGTGGTGCTCAGCGACCTTGATCGCTCGCGTGGTGCCAAGGCGGCCAAGGCCCTGGGCGACAATGCCTGGTTCATCACCATGGATGTCGCCGACGAGGCCCAGGTCAGCGCCGGGGTCTCCGAGGTGTTGGGCCAGTTTGGACGCCTGGACGCGCTGGTGTGCAACGCGGCCATCGCCAACCCGCACAACCAGACCCTCGAAAGCCTCAGCCTGGCGCAGTGGAACCGCGTGCTGGCGGTCAATCTCAACGGCCCGATGCTGCTGGCCAAGCATTGTGCGCCGTACCTGCGTGCGCACAATGGGGCGATCGTCAACCTGACGTCTACCCGGGCGCGCCAGTCCGAGCCTGACACCGAAGCCTATGCGGCGAGCAAGGGCGGCCTGGTGGCCTTGACCCATGCGCTGGCCATGAGCCTGGCCCCGGAGATCCGCGTCAATGCGGTGAGCCCGGGCTGGATCGACGCCCGCGACCCGTCACAGCGCCGTGCCGAGCCGTTGACCGAAGCCGACCATGCCCAGCACCCCACGGGCAGGGTAGGGACCGTCGAAGATGTAGCGGCCATGGTGGCCTGGCTGTTGTCGCGTCAGGCGGCTTTTGTCACCGGCCAGGAGTTTGTGGTCGATGGCGGCATGACCCGCAAGATGATCTACACCTGAGCGTGATGCTCTGCCCTGTCTTTTTGAAAAAAATTCAATGGGGCTATTGACTTAGCTTCGCCACCTGCGTAAATTTCGCGGCCTCAGCGAAGCAAACGCAACAAGCAACATCGCGGGGTGATTAGCTCAGCCGGGAGAGCATCTGCCTTACAAGCAGAGGGTCGGCGGTTCGATCCCGTCATCACCCACCACTTCCTGAGAGTTCCTGGTGCAAACGGTTTCGCAAGAAGCTGAATGCCGGAGAGGAATGCACTGCGCAGCGGTAGTTCAGTCGGTTAGAATACCGGCCTGTCACGCCGGGGGTCGCGGGTTCGAGTCCCGTCCGCTGCGCCATTTTCAAGTAACAGATGGGTGCCTGGCACCGGTCTGAAGCCACAAGGCAAATTGCCTTTGGCTGATCCCAGTTTCAATCGGGCGCAAGCCTGAACGATACGCAGCGGTAGTTCAGTCGGTTAGAATACCGGCCTGTCACGCCGGGGGTCGCGGGTTCGAGTCCCGTCCGCTGCGCCATCTTCGTTTCAAGGTCCCTAGAACACCTTGAAGCACACACAGAGGAAGCGATCACGTCATCGCTTTTTTTGTGCCTGCCCTGAGGCCACTGCGCCGGAAGGGTAGACCCAGGTTTCAATCGGGCGCAAGCCTGAATGATACGCAGCGGTAGTTCAGTCGGTTAGAATACCGGCCTGTCACGCCGGGGGTCGCGGGTTCGAGTCCCGTCCGCTGCGCCATCTTCGCCTCAAGGCCCCTTGAACGCCTTGAAGCTACGAAAAAAGCGACCTTCGGGTCGCTTTTTTCGTTTCTGCACCTGGCGATCCTTTGTCTTTACCCGGATTTACACCAACCTGACAGGTTCTTCACCGACCAGCGGTTCCTGTGCCTGCCTGCTGTGTTGCACAATAGGCACCTTCTCGACATACCCGGAATTCGCAATGACCAGATCTTCCGTCTTTGGTGCGCTCGGGCTGGCCCTGGTGCTGGCGGGGGTGAGCGGTTGCTCTTCGAAAAAGGCCGCCGTCTACGAGCACGAGAACTTCGATGACTCGGGCACCTACTCGCGCAGCTTTCCGGTGAGCGACGCCGGCTCTTGCGAGGCCGCCCGGCGTGCCTTGCTCAGCCAGGGCTACATCATCACCAACAGCGGCGCCAACCAGGTGGTGGGTAACAAGAGCTTTCAGCAGAACAGCGACAATCACCTGCAGATCAGCTTCAACGTCACCTGCGCACCGGACGCGAGTGACGAGCAGCGCTCGACCATGTTCGCCAACGCCCTGCAGGATCGCTACGCGCTGAAAAAGTCCAACACCTCTGCCAGCCTGGGTGTGGGGGTGCTCGGTTCGGTGTCGATGCCGATCGGCTCCAGTGACGACTCGATGGTCAAGGTGGCCAGCGAGACGGTGACGGCGGCGCAGTTCTATGACCGCTATTTCGCTTTGGTGGAGAGCTACCTGCCCAAGCCGAAGAAAGTGGACAAGCCCAAGGCCGAGGCGCCCAAGGCCGAAAAGCCGACCGTGACCCTCGGCCTGCCCGAGCAGGCTGTTGCGGCTCCAGCTCCAGCTCCAGCTCCAGCTCCGGCTCCGGCTCCGGCTCCAGCCCCAGCCCCAGCCCCTGAAGCGGCACCGGTGCCTGAGGCTGCTGCACCGGCCACTGAGGCGGTAGCGGCGCCAGTAGTGGATGACAGCCAAGGCTCGCAGCCTGTGGTACCGCCCGCGGATGCGGCGCCGATTCAGGTACAGCAAGACGCGCAGCCTGCCGAAGCCGCTTCCCCCTCTCTTTGATCGACCGGTGCGGAACGTACACAACTTCTGTAACAGACGCGCGGCGATAACTTCCGGAACACCTGCTACGTTTACCACTCATAAGCTTGTCATCATTTCTTCACCCTACCTGCTTAGGTTGAAGGCGATACCGACCAAGATAAAATGAGCAAGAGGACGCAGGGCCATGGATGAATACCAGGAAGAACTACTCGAAACCCAGGCTTACGAACTGGACACCCCGGAACCGGCTGACGACGCCACCGAGCTTTAGCCCGCCCGCCGCTGGCTGCGGCGGAACTCCCCCGGCGTAAGGCCCGTCCAGCGCTTGAACGCGCGCTGGAAGGCCTCGGCCGACGCAAATCCCAACAGATAGGCAATTTCGCCGAAGGCCAGCTCCGTATCGCGGATGTAGGTTTCGGCGAGGTCGCGCCGTGTTTCGCTGAGCAAGTCGCGAAACCGCGTGCCTTCCTCGGCCAGCCTGCGGCGTAGCGTCCAGGTCGGCAGTTGCAGGTGCAGCGCCACTTCTTCCAGGTCCGGTTCACGGCCACCATGCAGCAGCGGGCCAAGCAGGTGCGTGATGCGCTCACCCAGGCTGCGCACCCGTGTGCGCTGCTGCAACTCGCCCTCGCAAAGTTGAAGCAGGTGCTGCCAGGTGCTCGGGCAATGCCGTGGGTTGGCCAGCTGCAGCGTAGCCTGGCTCAGGCGTAGCTGGTTGCCGTCGGCATTGAACTGCACGGGTGAGCTGCACAGGGGCTGGTAACTGGCAACATAGGCGGGCGCGGCGAATTCTATTTCCAGGCGTTCGGCGTGCACCGGCGTACCGGCCAGGTCCGCAAGTTGTGCCAGCCAGCCAGCCAGCAGCGAGTCGACCACAAAGCGGTTGTAGGCGTTGTAAGGGCTGATGGAGTAGAAGCGCAGCCAGGCACCGTGGGCATCTTCATGGAAGCTGGAGTGCCCACGGTAGTTGGCCGCATACAGCGGCTCGAAGCGCAGCAGGGTACGCGCCGCCTCGCCCAGGGTGGGCGCCTGGGCCGCAGTGACCCCGGCCAGGCCGGCATGCGCCAGGCGGCTCAGGCGCCCCATGTACAGGCCCAGCGCAGGCTCCCCGCACAGTTCGATGGCGGCGTGGCCCAGGTGCATGTAGCGGGGGATCGACAAGCGCGCGCCCGCTGTACCCAGGCGTGCCGCGTCCAGGCCATAGCGGCGCAGCAGCGGCTCGGGGTCATGGCCCAGCTGGAGCAGGGCTTCGCTCAGCGGCTGGACAAAGCCGACCGACAGGTCGCCCAGGCGCACGCGGGGGCGGGGCATGGGCCTACAACCACAGGTTCAGCAGGCGGGCGCCGGGGCTTGGCGTACCCGCCAGCAACTCACCCGACTGGCGTGCAAAGCCCTGGCCATCACCGGCCTGTTCCCAGAACTGCCCCCGCATGAACACGCTGATGCTGCTGACGCTGGCTCCGGCTGCCTCGGTCAGGCGTTGCCAGGCGGTGCGCTCGCTGACTTCGCCGCGCTGCAAGGCAAGCCCGTTGCTGGCCTGCTGATGACGATTGCCACGCCACGGCGCGTCCCAGCTGCCCTTGCCGGTCAGGAACACCGGGTTGGCAATCAGCTGTACCGACTGCTGTGCCAGCTGTTGGTGGTTCTGCGGGTACCAGCTGTCGCTGCCCACCAGCACGCCCAGGCGCCCGGCAGGGGTTTGCACGACCTGCAACGGGTGCTGGCGGCCATCGTGAACGTAGCGGCGCATTTCGCTGTCGGGGAACTGCTGGCGCTGGGGCTCGCCCAGCAGCGAGCCGTCACCGGCAAACACCACGCTGCTGTTGAACAGCGGGCCACGGCCGGCATGCAGTACGCCGTGTTTCACATAGGGCGCAGGCAGCACGATGGAGCCGGCTACCAAGGTAACGCCGAACTCCTTGGCCAGGCCGCCGAACAGTTGCTGGTAGTCCGCCGCCATCTGTTCGGCCTTCATGCGCAGGTGCGCATCGGCGCGCCAGTCGTCGCCGTCGCTGCCGAGCATGGCCAGGCCGTAGCGCAGCGGGTTGCTCAGCTCCAGCCATTGCAGGGCCTCGCGGCTTTGTGTCACCTGGTAAAGCTCGTTTTTCTCACCGCGCGCCCACAGCCAGGTGCCGATGTGCTCCGGCAGCACCACCACTGTGCGTGGGCTGACCAGCCCGTGGGCACGCGCCTGCTCCAGGTAAGCGGCCAGCTTGCGGTGCAGGCGCTGCAGGTTCTGGTAATCACTGGGGTAGAGCAGTGGCTCGACGCCCAGCAGGTTGCCGCGCTCACCTGGCACCCCATGGTTGAGTGCCAGCTCGATGCGCAGGTCGGACAGGTAGTGGCCTTCCGGGCGCTGCTGGGTCCAGAAGCCGTAGCCGCAAAGGGCGGCGATCATCACCAGCGCCAAGGCGCTTGCCAGGAGTTTTCGCATTGAACCGTGTCTATTTCAGTTGAAACCGTGACAAGGGTACGAGCAAACCGTCTGCCAGCGGAAGGTCATTTGTTCATAACCTGCTATCGACGCCACCAAGGATACCCCACCGGGACAATTGCGCGACCAGCTGTTCGATAGGGTCATGAACTTGTGAGTTAAGATCATTGAGCAGATTCAAACGGCTGTTTAATGTCGCTGACAGACAATCGACGGGGCCCGGTGAGGCACCCGCATTCCGTGATCACGCCACCTGGGGACCTTTCCATGGCCGCCGACCGCTACCCGCACCTGCTCGCACCGCTGGACCTGGGCTTCACCACCTTGCGTAACCGTACGCTCATGGGCTCGATGCATACCGGCCTGGAAGAACGCCCCGGTGGTTTCGAGCGCATGGCGGCGTATTTTGCCGAGCGCGCCCGTGGTGGCGTCGGCCTGATGGTGACCGGTGGTATCGCGCCCAACGATGAGGGTGGGGTGTACTCCGGTGCGGCCAAGCTCAGCACCGAAGAAGAGGCCGACAAGCACCGCATTGTCACCGAGGCGGTACATGCTGCCGATGGCAAGATCTGCCTGCAGATCCTGCATGCCGGGCGGTATGCCTACAGCCCGCGCCAAGTGGCGCCGAGTGCGCTCCAGGCACCGATCAACCCGTTCAAGCCCAAGGAACTGGACGAAGCGGGCATCGAGAAGCAGATCGCCGACTTCGTCAATTGCGCGGTGCTGGCCCAGCGCGCGGGGTATGACGGCGTCGAGATCATGGGTTCGGAAGGCTACTTCATCAACCAGTTCCTCGCTGCCCATACCAATCACCGTACCGATCGCTGGGGCGGCAGTTATGCGAACCGCATGCGCCTGGCGGTCGAGATCGTCAGCCGGGTGCGTGGCGCGGTGGGGCCGAATTTCATCATCATCTTCCGCCTGTCGATGCTCGACCTGGTGGAGGGGGGCAGCACCTGGGACGAGATCGAGCTGCTGGCCAAGGCCATCGAGCAGGCTGGCGCGACCCTGATCAACACCGGCATCGGCTGGCACGAAGCGCGTATCCCGACCATCGCCACCAAGGTGCCGCGCGCGGCGTTCAGCAAAGTTACCGCCAAGCTGCGCGGCGTGGTGAGCATTCCGTTGATCACCACCAACCGCATCAACACCCCCGAGGTGGCCGAGGCGGTGCTGGCCGAGGGTGATGCGGACATGGTTTCGATGGCTCGGCCGTTCCTGGCCGACCCGGATTTCGTCAACAAGGCGGCCGCCGGCCGGGCTGATGACATCAACACCTGCATCGGCTGCAACCAGGCCTGTCTGGATCACACCTTCGGCGGCAAGCTGACCAGCTGCCTGGTCAACCCGCGTGCCTGCCATGAAACCGAACTCAACTACCTGCCTGTGCGGCAGGTGAAGCGTATTGCCGTGGTCGGCGCAGGCCCGGCCGGCCTGGCTGCGGCCACGGTGGCGGCCGAGCGTGGCCACACGGTGACCCTGTTTGACGCCGCCAGCGAAATCGGCGGGCAGTTCAACGTGGCCAAGCGCGTGCCGGGCAAGGAGGAATTCAATGAAACGCTGCGTTACTTCCGCAACAAGGTGGCCAGCACGGGCGTGAACCTGCGCCTGAATACCCGTGTCGACGTCCAGGCGCTGGTAGACGGTGGCTTTGACGAGATCATCCTGGCCACCGGTATCGCCCCACGCACCCCGGCCATTCCCGGGGTCGAGCATGCCAAGGTGCTGAGCTACCTGGATGTGCTTCTCGAGCGCAAGCCGGTGGGCAAGGCGGTTGCGGTGATTGGTGCGGGCGGCATCGGTTTTGACGTTTCCGAGTACCTGGTACACCAGGGCGTGGCCACCAGCCAGGACCGTGATGCGTTCTGGAAGGAGTGGGGCATCGATCGCCATCTTGAAGCGCGCGGTGGTGTGGCCGGGATCAAGGCCGAGCCGCATGCCCCGGCGCGTCAGGTATTCCTGCTGCAGCGCAAGAAATCCAAGGTGGGTGATGGCCTGGGCAAGACCACCGGCTGGATTCACCGGACCGGGCTGAAGAACAAGCGGGTGCAGATGCTGAGCAGTGTCGAATACCTGGGTATTGACGACGCCGGCTTGCATATTCGCGTGGCGGACGGCGAGCCGCAGGTGCTGCCGGTGGACAACGTGGTGATCTGCGCCGGGCAGGATCCCTTGCGCGAACTGCAGGAAGGGCTGGTGGCGCAGGGGCAGTCGGTGCACTTGATAGGCGGGGCTGATGTGGCGGCCGAACTGGATGCCAAGCGGGCGATCAATCAAGGGTCGAGACTGGCGGCTGAGCTTTGAGGATGCCGGGGCCGCTATGCGGCCCATCGCCGGCAAGCCAGCTCCCACAGGTACCGCGTAGCTTTTCAGGCCTGTGGGAACTGGCCTGTCGGCGATGGGCGCAAAGCGACCCGATTTCCCTGTAAACTGCGATGCATGCATGCACTCGAGCTTCCCCCAGCCCCCCTGCAACCCCTGAGCCTGCATTGGCTGCAACACGGCGGGGTTGAAGCCGCGATCCTCCGCCTGGACCTGATCGACCCGCTGATCAGCGGCAACAAGTGGTTCAAGCTTCGCCATCATCTGCAGCAAGCTGGCAACAGCAAAGCCCCGGGCTTGATCAGCCTCGGCGGCAACCATTCCAACCACCTGCACGCGCTTGCCGCCGCCGGCAAGCGCTTCGGCTTTGCCACC
>NZ_JABMCN010000102.1 GCF_013179515.1 Pseudomonas sp. CM27 | reverse complement strand
CATCTTGTTCAGCGACAGTTTGTAGGCGCTGATGGTCTCGCCCAGTTCACCCAGCAGCTTGATGTTCTCGGCACTTTTGAAGGTGCTGGCCAGGTACGCCTGCTGCTTGCCAAAGGCGTCCAGCTTGGCCTGGGTATTGGCTGCTGCGCTGTCGTCGCCGTTGGCGATCATGTACTGCAGGCGCGCAATGCGCAGGTCGGTGAGGTCCTTGTTGAGCTGGCCGATGTCGCCCATCCAGTTGCTGCGGTCGATCAGGCTGCCCAGGCTGGTCCAGCCGGTCAGGGCCAGCAGGCCGGTAAGGATCAGTACCAGGCCGAAGCCCAGGCCGAGTTTGAGGTTGACGCTGATGTTGGCGAACCAGCTGTTCATGCACGCTCTCCAGAAGTTGTTTTCGCTCGCTTGATCTTCGATCGCCAGGCGTTGTTGTTCTGGATGCCCGCTGACTCGTGCGGGGGTTATCGGCAGTGAAGGGGGAAGCTGAAACGCTTTTTCAGCTGATTTGTAACTGGATGCATTGAGGCCGCAGAGCGGCCCCTATGCAGGTCAAAGGTTGCGTGCACTGAAGGTATCGCAGCTGTTCACCTCACCCTGGGCGAACCCGGCCTTGAACCAGCGCACGCGCTGCGCCGAGGTGCCATGGGTAAAGGAGTCCGGTACCACGCGCCCGCGGCCTTGCTGCTGCAGGCGGTCATCGCCGATGGCATTGGCGGCGTTCAGCGCTTCCTCGACGTCACCCGGCTCCAGCCAGTTCAGCCGCTTCTGCGCCTGATAGGCCCACACCCCGGCCAGGCAGTCGGCCTGCAGCTCCTGGCGTACCAACAGGCCATTGTCGCCTTCCATACGCTGGCCGTTGCGGCGTGCGGCGTCCACCTTGGCCGAAACACCCAGCAGGGTCTGCACGTGGTGGCCGATTTCGTGGGCGATCACATAGGCCTGGGCGAAGTCGCCAGCAGCGGCGAAGCGGGTTTCCATTTCGCGGAAGAACGACATGTCCAGGTATACACGCTGGTCCGCCGGGCAGTAGAACGGCCCGACCGCCGCCGAGGCAAACCCACAGGCCGAATTGACCTGGCCGCTGAACAGCACCAGCTTGGGGTCACGGTACTGTTTGCCGGCTTCGGCGAACAAGGCCTTCCAGGTGTCTTCGGTGTCGCCCAGCACAGAGGCGACAAATTCGGCCTGCTGGTCATTGGCCGGTGGCGCCTTGCCGCCCGCACCGCTGGGTGCCGTCTGCTGTTGCTGCTGTTCCATCTGGCCGGTGAGCTGGCCGAGGATCTGCAACGGGTCCTGCCCGGTAAGCCAGCCGATGCCGACAATCAGCAGAATCGCCCCCAGCCCCAGGCCCTTGCCGCCGCCAAAACGCATGCCGCCGCCACCGCCGCCTTCGCCCCGGGCATCGACCACGTTGTCGCTGCGTCGGCCTTTTCGCCATTCCATGAGTGCTCTCCCGAGCGTGAAACAAGAAGACAAAGATTAGTTCACTACGGCGACAGGTGTCAGGCAAAGGTGTTAATCCATAACCATCTGGTTATGTTTTGAATGCCTGATTTCAATATTCATCGCGCGCGACTTGTCCGAAACTGCAAGTCCGCCTGCCACGCCCAGGCGTTTACATAATTCCAAGAGAGGAAACCGGCATGCCTGCCCAGGACAACAGCCGCTTCGTGATCCGTGATCGCAACTGGCACCCGAAAGCCCTGACGCCTGATTACAAGACGTCCATTGCCCGTTCACCGCGCCAGGCACTGGTCAGTATTCCGCAGTCGATCAGTGAAACCACTGGCCCGGACTTTTCCCATTTGCGCTTTGGCGCCCACGACCATGACCTGCTGCTGAACTTTGACAACGGTGGCCTGCCGATCGGCGAGCGCATCATCGTCGCCGGCCGCGTCGTCGACCAGTACGGCAAGCCTGTGCCGAACACCCTGGTGGAAATGTGGCAGGCCAACGCCGGCGGCCGCTATCGCCACAAGAACGACCGCTACCTGGCACCGCTGGACCCGAACTTCGGCGGTGTTGGCCGTTGCCTGACCGACCAGGACGGCTACTACAGCTTCCGCACCATCAAGCCCGGCCCGTACCCATGGCGCAACGGCCCGAACGACTGGCGCCCGGCGCACATCCACTTCGGCATCAGCGGCCCGTCGATTGCCACCAAGCTGATCACCCAGCTGTACTTCGAGGGTGACCCGCTGATCCCGATGTGCCCCATCGTCAAGTCGATCGCCAACCCGCAAGCCGTGCAGCAGTTGATCGCCAAGCTCGACATGAGCAATGCCAACCCGATGGACTGCCTGGCCTACCGCTTCGACATCGTGCTGCGCGGCCAGCGCAAGACCCACTTCGAAAACTGCTGAGGAAACCGTCATGCCAATCGAACTGCTGCCGGAAACCCCTTCGCAGACCGCCGGCCCCTACGTGCACATCGGCCTGGCCCTGGAAGCGGCCGGCAACCCGACCCGTGATCAGGAAATCTGGAACCGCCTGGCCAAACCAGAGGCACCAGGCGAGCACATCCTGCTGATCGGGCATGTGTACGACGGTAATGGCCACCTGGTACGCGACTCGTTCCTGGAAGTGTGGCAGGCCGACGCCAACGGCGACTACCAGGACGCGTACAACCTGGAAAACGCCTTCAACAGCTTCGGCCGCACGGCTACCACCTTCGATGCTGGCGAGTGGACCATGCAAACGGTCAAGCCGGGTGTGGTGAACAATGCTGCCGGCGTGCCGATGGCGCCGCACATCAACATCAGCCTGTTTGCCCGGGGCATCAACATTCACCTGCACACGCGCCTGTATTTCGATGACGAGGCGGCGGCCAATGCCAAATGCCCGGTGTTGAACCTGATCGAGCAGCCGCAGCGGCGTGAGACGTTGATCGCGAAGCGTTGCGAGGTGGACGGGAAGACGGCGTATCGCTTCGATATCCGTATTCAGGGGGAAGGGGAGACGGTGTTCTTCGACTTCTGAGTCAATGTTTGGGGCCGCTTTGCGGCCCATCGCCGGCAAGCCAGCTCCTACACCGACCGCGCCGCCCTCAAGGCCTGTGCAGTATCTGTGGGAGCTGGCTTGCCGGCGATGCATCGGTCAGCGCCGAACCAGCAGGACCCCGCTTTCCATATGATGGGTATAGGGGAACTGGTCAAACACCGCACAACGCTCGATGCGGTGCGTGTCCTGCAACTGGGCAATGTTCGCCGCCAGCGTCTCCGGGTTGCACGAGATGTACAAAATGCGCTCGAACCGGCGGGTCAGCTCGCAAGTGTCCGGGTCCATCCCGGCCCGAGGCGGGTCGACGAACACCGTGCCGAACTCATAGCTTTTCAGGTCGATGCCTTCCAGGCGACGGAACGGCCGCACCTCATTCAGCGCCTGGGTCAGTTCCTCTGCCGACAACCGTACCAGCCGTACGTTATCCACAGCGTTCTCGTCGAGGTTGCTCAGCGCGGCATTGACCGAGGTCTTGCTGATCTCGGTAGCCAGCACCTGGCGCACGCGGGTCGCCAGCGGCAGGGTGAAGTTGCCGTTGCCGCAGTACAGCTCCAGCAGGTCGTCCTCACGCTCGCCAATGGCCTCGAAGGCCCAGCTCAGCATCTTCTGGTTCACTGCGCCGTTGGGCTGGGTGAACGCGCCCTCCGGCTGGCGGTAGCTGAACACACGCCCGGCCACGTCGAGTTTCTCCACCGCGTAGTCGCGGCCGATCACCAGGCGTTTGCCCTTGGAGCGCCCGATGACACTCACCCCCAGCGCCTCGGCCAACTGCCGTGCCGCCACTTCCCAGGCTTCGTCCAGCGGGCGGTGGTAGCACAGGGTGACCATGGCATCGCCAGCCAGGGTCGTCAGGAACTCCACCTGGAACAGGCGATTGCCCAGTTCTTCGCTGGCCTGCCAGGCCGCCTTCAGGCGCGGCATCAACTGGTTGATGCGCTGGCTGGCGATGGGGAAGTCGTCGATCAGGATCGCCTTGTGTTTATCGCCCGGGGCGAACATGGCGTAATGGCGCTGGCCGTCTTCGCGCCACAGGCGGAACTCGGCGCGCAGGCGGTAATGTTCGCGCGGCGAGTCGAAAACAGCCGGCTCCGGTGCGCCGAACGGCGCCAGCAGCTCGCGCAGCCGGGCTACCTTGGCATCCAGCTGGGTGGCGTAGGAGGAGGGGTCGAAAGCAGCACTCATGCGTTGAACCAGCCCAGCTTGATGACGAACAGGATGGAAAGGATCACCAGCGCCGGGTTCAGGTCGCGGTGGCGGCCCGAGATCAGCTTGACGGCGGTCCAGGAAATGAAGCCGAAAGCGATGCCGTTGGCGATCGAGTAGGTCAGCGGCATGGCCAGGGCGGTTACCACCACCGGCGCGGCTTCGGTGACGTCGTCCCAGTTTATTTCCGCCAGGCCCGAAGCCATCAGCACTGCGACGAACAGCAGCGCCGGGGCGGTGGCGAAGGCCGGCACGCTACCGGCCAGCGGGGCGAAGAACAGTGCCAGCAGGAACAATACCGCCACCACGATGGCAGTGAGGCCGGTGCGGCCACCGGCGCTCACGCCTGCCGCAGACTCAATGTAGCTGGTGGTGGTCGAGGTGCCCAGCAACGAGCCGGCCATGGCTGCGGTGCTGTCGGCAATCAGGGCGCGGCCCATCTTCGGCATGTGGCCGTCCTTGCCCATCAGGCCGGCGCGCTTGGCCACGCCGATCAGGGTACCGGAGTTGTCGAACAGGTCGACGAACAGGAAGGCGAAGATCACGCTGACCAGGCCCACGTCCAGCGCGCCGGCAATATCCAGCTGCAGGAAGGTGGGGGCCAGCGATGGCGGCATGGAGACAACACCGGCGAACGGCGTCACGCCCATCACGATCGAGGCGATGGTCACCGCCAGGATGCCGATCAGCACCGCGCCACGCACTTTCAGCGACTCCAGGCCGACGATCAGGAAGAAGCCCAGGGTGGCGAGGATAGGCGCTGGCTGCTTGAGGTCGCCCAGGCCCACCAGGGTAGCCGGGTTATCGACGACGATACCGGCATTGTGCAGCGCGATCAGCGCCAGGAACAGGCCGATGCCGGCAGCGATCGCCGAGCGCAGCGGTAGCGGGATGCTGTTCACGATCCATTCGCGGATGCGGAAGATCGACAGCAGGAAGAACATCACCGCCGACAGGAATACCGCGCCCAGCGCTACCTGCCAGGTGTGGCCCATGTGCAGCACCACGGTGTAGGTGAAGAACGCGTTCAGGCCCATGCCCGGCGCCAGGGCGATCGGGTAGTTGGCGATCAGGCCCATGGTGGTGGAGCCAATGGCCGCTGCCAGGCAGGTGGCGACGAAGATCGCGCCTTTGTCCATGCCGGTCTCGCCGAGAATGCTCGGGTTGACGAACAAGATATAGGCCATGGCCAGGAAGGTGGTGACGCCCGCGAGAATCTCGGTGCGCACATTGGTGTTGTGTGCTCTTAGTTGAAACAGCCTTTCCAGCATGCCCGCTCCCAAGGCGCCCCCGGGCGCCATGAATATATCGACCCCATCAGCAAAGCACAGACCGTACCGGTTGCCGTGGTTTAATCTGGGGCGGAAAAAGCCGCGCATCATACCAGCATGATTGCCAGGCGTTAATGGCGGTAGCGATTCACTGACAAGCTGGGCAGCATTTGAAGGAAGTGGTCATGCAGTTAGTGGACTATGAGCAGTTGAGCGAGCGACAGCGCGATTGCCTCGACACCTTGCAGTTACCCCTCGATCAGCAGTATTACGCAGGGGATATTGCAACCGCGTTGTATAGCCTGCTGAATGCGCGCAGCGACGACACCCGCGGGCTGGTGCTATTGCTGGACGAGATGCCTCGCGTGTTTCTACTGCTTCAGCGTGGTGCGTTCCTCCCCGCGTGGGCCCAGCCAGGTGCCGCAATTGTAAACGCGCTGCAGGTGGACCAGCGTTTTCAGGGGCTTGGCCTGGGCAGTGCATGCATGCGCGCACTCCCCGGACACGTTCGCGCCTTGTGGCCGGATGTCGACCGCCTGCAGTTGTCGGTGCACCCGGACAACCTCGCCGCCCTCGCGCTGTATCGAGCCACAGGCTGGCTGGACAGCGGTAACGGCTACCGTGCCAGGACCGGGTATGAGCGCCAGCTGACCCTCATGCTGTAGCCTCACACCCTGGCTGCGCCAAGCGCCCCGGCGCTTATCCCGCTGGCCTGCTGTGCAATTGGTCGCGTCCCGCCAGTGTGGGGAACAACTTTATCCACACCCCGGTCACCACCAGGGTGCCCACGCCCCCCATCACCACCGCCGGCACTGTGCCAAACCAGTGCGCGGTAACGCCCGATTCGAACTCGCCGAGCTGGTTCGAGGCACCGATGAACAAACCATTGACCGCGCTCACCCGCCCGCGCATTTCATCCGGTGTTTCCAACTGCACGAAGGAACTGCGGATGACCATGCTGATCATGTCTGCCGCGCCCAGCACCACCAGCACCGCGAGCGAAAACCAGAACGAGGTCGACAGGCCAAAGGCAATAGTCGCCACGCCGAATATTCCGACCGCAGTGAACATGGTCCGCCCCACATTCCGTTCGAACGGGAAGCGCGCCAGCCACACCGACATCAGCAACGCGCCTACCGCTGGCGCCGAGCGCAACAGGCCCAGGCCCAGCGGGCCGGTCAGCAGGATGTCCTTGGCAAACACCGGCAGCAGCGCAGTGGCCCCACCCAGCAGTACGGCGAACAGGTCCAGGGAAATGGCGCCGAGAATGTCGGGCCGGCTGCGGATGAAGCGGATGCCGGCCAGCAGTGACTCGATGCTGGCCCGCCCGCGCTGCATGACCTGGCCGCGGGCCTGCAGGCTCAGGGTGAGCACGCAGGCGATGGCGTACAGGGCCACCGTGGGGCCATACACCCAGATGCTGCCAAAGGCATACAGAAAGCCGCCCACCGCCGGCGCCACGATGGTTGCCGACTGGGTGGCCGACGCCGAAGCCGCCACGGCCCGCGGGAACAGCCCGGGCGGCACCACGTTGGGCAATAGCGCCTGGGTAGCCGGCATTTCGAACGAGCGCGTGGCGCCCAGCAGGAAGGCCAGGGCAAAGATCAGCTCGCGGCTGACGTTGTCGGTGGCGCTGCCCACGGCCAGCGCCAGGGCTATCAGCCCCTGCAGGCTCTGGCACAGGGCAGCGATCTTGCGCCGGTCATAGCGGTCGGCGACATGCCCGGTGTGCAGCATGAACAGCACTCGGGGCGCAAACTCGACCAGGCCGACCAGGCCCAGGTCCAGCACGCTGCCGGTCAGCTGGTAGAGGTGCCAGCCAATGGACACGGTGAGCATCTGGAAGCCGCTGGCGGTGAACACGCGGGCCAGCCAGAAGGCCAGGAAAGGACGGTGGTGGCGCAACAACTGCGGTGCGGGATCGGACATCGGAAACCATGGGCCTCGGCGCAGTAGAGGGGGTGCGCAGCGTATCATCTGTTTGTAACAAACAGTTACTGTTTGCCTGAGTCGGCACCTTTTGACGCGCTTCGGAAGGGGGTGGGACAACCGGTCACGCGGCAAACAACCACACCGCCCGTCAGGCCATTCGGGACTATGCTTCCTAGCATTCGTTGATCTGCATCAACCGTTGCTTTTGCAACGTTCTGTTGACGAATTGGCCTTCGGGCCGGAATCCCTGCGATCGAACAGAACAATTCCAACGCGCCACACTCGACTACCGTGGGGGCAGTGGGCGACCGGGCCACAAGCCCGAACGCCGGATTATCTGAAGAGGAAGCACCATGTTCGGAATAGAGGCCTTAGAGCTCGCCCGAATGCAGTTTGCCTTTACCGTGTCGTTCCACATCCTGTTCCCGGCCATCACCATCGGCCTGGCGAGCTACCTGGCGGTCCTCGAAGGCCTATGGCTGCGGACCCACAACCAGGTCTACCGTGACCTCTATCATTTCTGGTCGAAGATCTTCGCCGTCAACTTCGGCATGGGCGTGGTCTCCGGGCTGGTCATGGCCTACCAGTTCGGTACCAACTGGAGCCGGTTTTCCGACTTCGCCGGTGCTGTCACCGGCCCGCTGCTCACCTACGAAGTCCTGACTGCCTTCTTCCTGGAGGCTGGTTTCCTCGGTGTCATGCTGTTTGGCTGGAACCGCGTCGGCCGTGGCCTGCACTTCTTCTCCACGCTGATGGTGGCGCTTGGCACCTTGGTTTCGACCTTCTGGATCCTGGCTTCCAACAGCTGGATGCAGACCCCGCAAGGCCACGAGATCATCGATGGCCGTGTGGTGCCGGTGGACTGGCTGGCGGTGATCTTCAACCCCTCGTTCCCCTACCGTCTGATGCACATGGCCACTGCCGCATTCGTCTCCACCGCGTTCTTCGTCGGTGCCTCGGCGGCCTGGCACCTGCTGCGCGGGCGTGATAACCCGGCCGTGCGCAAGATGCTGTCGATGGCCATGTGGATGGCGTTGGTGGTCGCCCCTGTCCAGGCGGTGATCGGCGATTTCCACGGCCTCAACACGCTCAAGCACCAACCGGTAAAAATTGCCGCGATCGAAGGCCACTGGGAGAACGTGCCCGGTGAACCGACCCCGCTGATCCTGTTCGGCATCCCCGACATGAAGGCCGAAACCACGCGCTTCAAGGTCGAGATCCCGGCGCTCGGCAGCCTGATCCTGACCCACAGCCTGGACCAGCAGGTCCCGGCCATGAAGGAATTCCCGCCCGAGGACCGGCCCAACTCGACCATTGTGTTCTGGTCGTTCCGGATCATGGTCGGGCTCGGTTTCCTGATGATCTTCGTTGGCCTGTGGAGCCTGTGGCTGCGCAAGCGCGGCACGCTCTACACCTCGCGCCCTTTCCTGCATGTGGCGCTGTGGATGGGGCCTTCCGGGCTGATCGCGTTGCTGGCCGGGTGGTTCACCACCGAAATCGGCCGCCAGCCCTGGGTGGTCTATGGCCTGATGCGCACTGCAGACGGTGTGTCCAACCACAGCTACGCCCAGCTTGGCTTCACCCTGGTGGCCTTCGTGGTGGTCTACTTCGCCCTATTCGGTACCGGCCTTGGCTACATGATGCGGCTGGTGCGCAAAGGGCCGCAGACCGGCGAGGGCGATGAGCCGAACCCCGGTGGCCCTGGCCAGAAACGCACGCCGGCGCGGCCGCTGTCCGCCGCCGATGATGGCCGTGAGGCCAACTCCGCCAGCCTGAGCAAGGGGAACTGAGCCATGGGTATCGACCTTCCGCTGATCTGGGCCGTGATCATCATCTTCGGCGTCATGATGTACGTGGTGATGGACGGTTTCGACCTGGGCATCGGCATGCTCTTCCCGTTCGTCAAGGACGAGCATGACCGCGATGTGATGATGAACACCGTCGCCCCCGTGTGGGACGGCAACGAAACCTGGCTGGTGCTAGGCGGTGCCGGCCTGTTCGGTGCCTTCCCCATGGCCTACTCGGTGGTGCTCGAAGCGTTGTATCTGCCGCTGATCCTGATGCTTATCGGCCTGATCTTCCGCGGTGTGGCCTTCGAGTTCCGCTTCAAGGCCAAGGCTGACAAGCGGCATCTATGGGACAAGGCGTTCATCGGCGGCTCGCTGGTCGCCACCTTTTTCCAGGGTGTGGCCCTGGGCGCCTTCCTGGAGGGCTTCAAGGTGGTCGACCGGCATTTCGCCGGTGGTACCCTCGACTGGCTCACGCCGTTCAGCCTGTTCAGCGGGTTGGGGCTGATCGTTGCCTACACCCTGTTGGGGTGCACCTGGCTGATCATGAAGACCGAAGGGCCGTTGCAGCGCAAGATGCATGACATTGCCCGGCCGCTGGCGCTGGTGCTGCTGGTGGTGATCGGCATCGTCAGCCTGTGGACGCCGATCGCTTATCCGCAGATCGCCGACCGCTGGTTCAGCATGCCTAACCTGCTTTGGTTCATGCCGGTGCCGCTGCTGGTGCTGGTGACCTTCTACGGCTTGCTCAAGGCGGTGGCGCGCAATGCGCACTACACGCCGTTCCTGCTCACCCTGGTGCTGATTTTCCTCGGCTACAGCGGGCTGGGCATCAGCCTGTGGCCGAACATCATCCCGCCGTCGATCTCGATCTGGGAGGCCGCGGCTCCACCGCAAAGTCAGGGCTTCATGCTGGTGGGTACGCTGTTCATCCTGCCGTTCATCCTGGGCTACACGTTCTGGAGCTACTACGTGTTCCGCGGCAAGGTCACCCATGAAGACGGTTATCACTAGGAGTTCCTCATGATGACGGGCAAGCATGGTCTTGAAGAGAAAAAACCGCTGTGGCAGCGGCTGGGCTGGCTGGTGCTGATCTGGGCGTTGAGCGTGGCGGCGCTAGGTGTGGCGGCCTGGGTGATGCGCCTGTTCATGGGGGCTGCGGGGTTGACCACCCATTGAAAGGCGGGGGGGCGCTGTGCGCCCCCTGACGTTTACTTGCGGGCCTTGAGGATCACGAACTTGGGCGTGGCGGCAACCTGCTCCACCCCTCGGAACAACCGCGCCAGCTTGCTGTGATAGCCCAGGTGCCGGTTGCCGACGATATACAGCGCCCCACCCACCACCAGCGCTTCGCGCGCCTGCTGGAACATGCGCCAGGCGAGAAAATCGCCCACCACCTGCTGCTGGTGGAACGGCGGGTTGCACAGCACCACGTCCAGCGACTGTTTTTCCACCCCTGCCAACCCATCGGCTGCCTCGAAGCTTGCCGGGCGCTCGCCCAGCGCGGCTTGCCAGTTCTCGCGCGCCGATTGCACTGCCATGTAAGACTCGTCGACCAGGGTGTACTGGGCGTCCGGGTTGGCCAGGGCACTGGCAATCGCCAGCACGCCGTTGCCACAACCCAGGTCCGCCACCCGCGCACGGCCGAGGTCGCGAGGCAGGTGCGGCAGGAATGCCCGAGTGCCGATATCAAGGCCTTCACGGCAGAACACGTTGGCGTGATTGAGCAGCTCCAGCGCCGGCACGTCAAGGCGGTAGCGGCTAGGGTAGGGAGAGCGTGCGACGGGCCGTTCGGCTACTGTCGCGGCCAGCAAGCGGGCCTTTTTCTCGGCCAGTGAAGCCTGTACCGGGCCGATGTACTTCTCCATCAGGTCGCCAGCGGCGCGTGGCAGGTGCTTGATCATTGCTCCGGCAATTACCTGTGCGCCGGGGGCCAGGTGGCCCTGCAGGCGGATCAGCTGTTCTTCCAGCAGCGCCAGAGTCTTGGGCACGCGCACCAGCACCCGGTCGAACGGGCCTTGCCATTGCTCGCTGGCCGGCACGAACGGCACGCTGTCGAACGCCAGGCCATTGCGTACCAGGTTCTTTTCCAGCGCCAGGTGCGCCAGGTGCGAGTCGCCGCTGCCAACTACCTGCATATGCCCCGCCAGGCTGGCAGCCACGGCGCCAAAGCTGTCATTGAGCACCAGCACCCGGCAGTCAGCCGCAGGCTTCTGCGCGTGCAACTGCGCAAGCAGGTACTCGTCGGCGGCATCGAAGGCCTGTAGCGGGTCGTTGGCCTGCTCCGGCTGGCGGATCAGGTCGAGTGCGGCGTAGGGGGTGGTCAACAGGGGCATGGCGTCTGGCTCGGGTACGAAACTGCCCGTTGCGGTTCGCGCCGGGCTTTGCCGGGCGATTCTACAGGGCTTTGCCCAAGGTCGCAGGATTGCCGGTCAGATCCAGCCGCGCAGGGCGGCGATGGCGATGGCGCCAGCCTTGTTGGCGGCGTTGGTCTTGGTGATAACACTGCGGATGTGGAAGTTGACCGTGCTCTGTGACAGCGACAGGATGCAGGCCACGTCGGCGGCGGTCTTGCCGGCGGCCGACCATCTCAGTACTTCCAGCTCGCGCTCGCTCATTTTAGGTTGTGGCGGGCACAGGGCATTGAGGTGGTGTTCGCCAAGCACCGCATGCAGGGTATGGCAAAGCCACTGCACACTGCCGGCTTTGTCATAGAGCTCATTGATGTCGATATTGACGGCGGGCCTGGCCACGCTGATCTGGCTTTCGTTGTGCTGCAGATCGTGCAAGGACTGCGTCCAGCCATGGCGCAGGCCATGCTTGCAGGCTGCCTCGCGATAATGCGGGGCCTCACTATAGAGCTCGTCGGTCCACAGTACCGGCAGGGTAGAACTGTGGCTCACGTTGGCGGCCGCGTCCTGCTTGTAGAACTCATCGCGCTGATAGTGCTGTATCCACTCGTCCGGGTAGTTGCTGTAAAGGTAGACCCGAGGGGTTTGCGTGGCGATCTGAATGCGAATGTTCAGCCCCAGGTAATCCATGCCAAGGTCCTGCGCCAGATGCACCGCGATATCGAACAGCCTTCGGGGGCTGCGTTCGCTTACAAACGCATGAAGATGCTCGGGTTTCCAGTGCAGCATCTGTAAAACTCCTGGAGGTTGCTGGGCCCAATCCGTTTGGGTACCCGCATGATTGTAGGAAACTACCTACCATATCGCTGGGTTTTTTTTGTTATAGCGATCAGGTTTTTCTGCGACTTCGGCAGGATCGCCCTGGCGGAGGCCCTACAAAGCAATGGTTTTTATCCAGACCGCTTTGGGCGACACTGTGCGCATGTCAACTTTGGAGCCCGTTATGACCGCCAGCGCCGAAAAATTCACCCAGCAGACCCTGCTCGATGTTCAGCCCCTGACGCCGAACCTCTTCAGCCTGCGGGTTACGCGCGATGCCGGGTTCCGCTTCCGTTCCGGCCAGTTTGCCCGGCTGGGCGTGACCAAGGCCGATGGCAGCGTGGTGTGGCGTGCCTATTCCATGGTCAGTGCGCCGCATGACGAGCACCTGGACTTTTTCTCCATCGTGGTGCCAGGGGGGGAGTTCACCAGTGAGTTGAGCCGGCTGGGGGCAGGGGACACCTTGTTGATCGATCGCCAGGCGTTCGGCTTCCTTACCCTCGACCGCTTCGTCGGTGGCCGCGACCTGTGGTTGCTGGCGACCGGTACTGGCATTGCGCCATTTATGTCGATCCTGCAGGACTTCGAGGCCTGGGAGCGCTTTGACAGCATCAAGCTGGTGTACTCGGTGCGTGAAGCGCAAGAACTGGCTTATGTGGCTGAAATTGCCGGGTTGGAGCAGCGCGACTACTTGGCCGAGTTTGCCGGCAAGTTGCAGTTCATTCCGGTGGTGACCCGTGAACAGCACCCGGGGGCATTGAATCAGCGTATTACCACACTGATCGAGAATGGCGAGCTGGAGAAGGCGGCGGGCCTGGCGCTTTCGCCGGAGCATTCTCGGGTGATGCTGTGCGGCAACCCGGAGATGATCGACGAGACGCGCAAGGTGTTGAAGGCGCGTGACCTGCAGTTGAGCCTGAGCAAGCGGCCGGGCCAGGTGGCGGTGGAAAACTACTGGTGATAATGGGGGGCGCTCAGCGCCCCCGGCGGTCTCAAGGCAACCGGTTCTGGTTTTGCGTCTTGAGCAAATCGCGAATTTCGGTCAGCAAGGTTTCTTCAGCGGAGGGCACAGGCGGCGCACTCGGTGCCACGGCCTCTTCACGCTTGAGCCTGTTGATTGCCTTGACCCCCATGAAAATGGCAAAGGCCACGATGACGAAGTCGATCACGGTCTGGATGAACTTGCCATAAGCCAGCACCACCGCCGGGATGTCGCCTTCGGCAGCCTTCAGGGTAATGGCCAGGTCGCTGAAGTCCACGCCACCGATCAGCAGGCCCAGTGGCGGCATGACCACATCACCGACGAAGGACGAGACGATCTTGCCGAAGGCCGCGCCGATGATGATACCGACCGCCATGTCGACGACATTGCCTTTGACCGCGAAGGCCTTGAACTCACTGATCATGCCCATGTTGGGTTCCTTGTAACAAAAGGTAAGGTTAACGCAGTGTAAGCCACTAAAACGCTTCATGCGGTGTTCAGGGCTACTGACTGCGGTTGCAACGAATAGTTTTGTCGCATCCCGAGGCGTTCGAGACACGCTCGGCTCGGCTATGATGGCGGTTTTTTCCAGGAGACCCCACCCATGGCCAAGGCCAAGCGCTTGTATGGCTGCACCGAGTGCGGCGCGACCTTCCCCAAATGGGCCGGCCAGTGCGGCGAATGCGGGGCCTGGAATACCCTGGTCGAGACCATGATCGAAAGCGGTGGTGCCGCTGCGCCCAGTAGCGGCCGTGCCGGCTGGACCGGGCAACAGGCGCAGATCAAGACCCTTGCCGAGGTCAGTGTCGAGGAAATCCCGCGCTTCTCCACCAGCAGTACCGAGCTGGATCGCGTGCTGGGTGGCGGCCTGGTGGATGGCTCGGTGGTGCTGATTGGGGGCGACCCCGGTATCGGCAAGTCGACCATCCTGCTGCAGACATTGTGCAACATCGCCGTGGGCATGCCGGCGCTGTACGTCACCGGTGAGGAGTCGCAACAGCAGGTGGCCATGCGCTCGCGGCGCCTGGGCCTGCCCCAGGACCAGCTCAAGGTGATGACCGAAACCTGCATCGAAACCATCATTGCCACCGCCCGCCAGGAAAAGCCGCGGGTGATGGTGATCGACTCGATCCAGACCATTTTCACCGAACAGTTGCAATCAGCCCCCGGCGGTGTGGCCCAGGTGCGCGAGAGCACGGCGTTGCTGGTGCGCTACGCCAAGCAGAGCGGTACCGCGATTTTCCTGGTCGGTCACGTCACCAAGGAAGGCTCGCTGGCCGGCCCGCGGGTACTTGAGCACATGGTCGACACCGTGCTGTATTTCGAAGGTGAGTCCGATGGCCGCCTGCGCCTGTTGCGCGCGGTGAAGAATCGCTTTGGCGCAGTCAACGAGCTGGGCGTGTTCGGCATGACCGACCGGGGCCTGAAAGAGGTCTCCAACCCGTCGGCGATCTTCCTCAACCGGGCCCAGGAAGAAGTGCCAGGCAGTGTGGTGATGGCAACCTGGGAGGGCACCCGGCCGATGCTGGTGGAGGTGCAGGCGCTGGTCGATGACAGCCACCTGGCCAACCCGCGTCGGGTAACCCTGGGCCTGGACCAGAATCGCCTGGCCATGTTGCTGGCGGTTTTGCACCGTCACGGGGGTATTCCCACCCATGACCAGGACGTGTTCCTCAACGTGGTGGGCGGGGTGAAGGTGCTGGAAACGGCCTCGGACCTGGCGCTGCTGGCGGCGGTGATGTCCAGCTTGCGCAATCGGCCATTGGCCCATGGCCTGCTGGTGTTTGGCGAGATCGGCCTGTCGGGCGAGGTGCGGCCGGTGCCCAGTGGCCAGGAGCGGCTTAAAGAGGCGGCCAAGCATGGTTTCAAGCGGGCCATCGTGCCCAAGGGTAATGCGCCGAAAGATCCGCCGGCAGGGTTGCAGGTTATTGCCGTGACCCGGCTGGAACAGGCGCTGGATGCATTGTTCGAGTGATCCTTGGCCTGTCAGGGCCCTATCGCCGGCAAGCCAGCTCCCACAGGTACTGCACAGGATTCGGAACCTGTGGCGTTCTTGTGGGAGCTGGCTTGCCGGCGATAGGGCCTGACAGGCAAACGAAAAAGGGGCCGACGATGCGCGTCGGCCCCTCCACTTCACCGCTCAGTCAGCGGTCAATGTTCGGCAACCGCCGCACGCCTGACTGTCTCGTTGCCATGCTCGTCCATTTCCAGCATCGGCACTTCATTGCCTTCGGCATCGAACAGCTTGCCATCCTTGAAGTAGTCCCCGTCACGCAGCGCGGAAATGTCCGAATACTGGATGGTGCGCTCGTAGGCTGCAGCGAACACCGACTGGTTTTCCGAGTTGCCGGTGGTGAAGTGGTTGAAGATCAGGTTCAGCAGGATGGCCATGATCGCCGCCGAGCTGATGCCCGAGTGGAAGATGGTCTCGAACCAGTTCGGGAAGTGGTGATAGAAGTTGGGTGCGGCAATCGGGATCATGCCGAAGCCCAGCGAGGCCGCGACGATGATCAGGTTGACGTTGTTCTTGTAGCTGACCTTGGACAGGGTGCGAATACCACTGGCCGCCACGGTGCCGAACAGCACGATGCCGGCGCCGCCCAGTACCGGGGTAGGGACGGCGGCGATGACCCGGCCCATGACTGGCAGCAGGCCGAGCACCACCAGGATCACGCCACCGGTGGCTACCACGTAGCGGCTCTTGACCCCGGTTACGGCGACCAGGCCAACGTTCTGGGCGAATGCGCTCTGGGTGAACGAACCGAAGATCGGCGCCAGGATGCTCGACGCCATGTCGGCGCGCAGACCGTTGCCCAGGCGCTTGGAGTCGACCTTGGTGTCGATGATCTCACCCACGGCGAGTATATCGGCCGAGGTTTCCACCAGGGTCACCATGATCACGATGCACATCGACAGGATCGCGGCAATGTGGAATTCCGGCATGCCGAAGTGGAACGGCGTGGGGAAGGCGAACATCGGCCCTTCGGCAACCTTGCTGAAGTCGGTCATGCCCAGCGCCCAGGCGATCAGGGTGCCGACCACCATGGCCAGCAGGATCGACAGGCGCGAGATGGTCGCGCTGCCCAGCTTGCTCAGCAGCAGCACGATGGCGAAGGTCAGCGCCGCCAGGCCGATGTTGGCCATGCTGCCGAACTCCGGCGAGGCGCTGTTGCCACCCATCACCCAGCGCGCGGCAACCGGCATCAGGGTCAGGCCGATGATGGTGATGACGATACCGGTCACCAGCGGCGGAAAGAACTTGGTGATGCGTGAGAACACCGGGGTGATCAGAAAGCCGATCAGCGAGGCTGCCATGACCGCACCGAGCACGCCCGGCAGACCACCACCGCCTTCGCTGCTGAGGATTGCGCCCATGGTCGCCACACCGGCGAAGGACACGCCCTGCACCAGCGGCAATTGACAGCCGAAGAACGGCAAGCCGAGGGTTTGCAGCAGGGTGGCCAGGCCACCGGCAAACAGCGAAGCGGCGATCAGCATGCCGATTTCGGCGCCATTCAGGCCTGCGGCCTGCCCCAGGATCAGGGGCACCGCGACGATCCCGCCATACATGGTCAGCACATGCTGCAGACCATAGGCCAGGTTGGCTCCAAGGCCGAGGTTTTCATCCTCGGGGCGCGGGGCGGGAGACGTGCTAGGGGACGTAGTCATGGAGCAGGCTCTCTGTTTATTTTTGTGTTGCTACTGTAGACACTTCCTACAAATGATTGCCACAAGAATTGTATACAATATTTTGATCGGAGCGCGCACAAGGCGGCGCTCCAGACGTGCGAGAACCCAATGCAGAAGGCGTACCAACTCATCAAATGCTGTACTAGAGGGGTGTGTACAAAGCATTGCTACCCAGGCTTAAAGCTGTCTGGGTAGACAGGAAACACAAGGCGGGGAGGCTATTAGCTAGCTAAGAGATTTCATTCGATCAGTTCGCGCAGCTCACGCATCATTTCGGTGCTGTCAGCCACGTTCAATTCCACAAGACGGTGCAGGTGGGTCAGCGATTCGATGTCGATGTAGAGGCAGATGAAGCCCAGGCGCGTAGCTTCTTCATGGCGCAGTTCCACCTGCATCTGCACGCGGGTGTCGAGGGCGAGGTGGATGACTGCGTCGAAATCCTGAGTCAGGTCGGCGTCCCAATGGGCGGGTCGCTCGACCAGCAAGCCTTTGAGTGAAAGGTCCAGCAGTTTCACCGGCCAGCGGCGATCGCCCTGGCGCAGCTCGGTAGGGGCGTCGAAGTCAATACGCTGGAAACGGCGGCGGTCGTCGGCAGAAGTGGTCATGGCGGGCCCCTCGTCAGTTGCACTGACTATAGACCAGCCATGACCGTTTCTGCCTTGCCGCAGGCGAGCGCAAGCTACTTGCCGGAAACGATGTTCACGTCGCTGCAGTTGTAGAAACCTTCGCCTGCGGAGTCTTCGCGCTGCCAACGTGTATAGATGACACGTCGACCGGTATTTTCCTTGAGATCGACCTGCATCTCGTAGTGGCCGTTGACGGGCTGGACATTACCTTCTTCGTGGACGAGTTCAAGATCATCCCACTTCAACACCTGCGTTGTCGGATCGTAACCGGGTTTGGAGACATAGAACTGCCAGAAACTTGGATTGTGCGGTGCCATGATCTTGAAGCGGAAGTCTGCTTTATTGTCAGCGCCTTTCACGAGTTCATAGGGTGTCCAGTTGGCAGGTTGGTCGAGGCCGCTCTTGTCGTTCACCAAGGTTGTGACACCGATACCTCCTTTCAACACGCTCTTGATGCGAGTCAGCAGAGCAGTGACCGTAATCTTGTCCGGGGCATTGCCTGCCGAGCACAGCTGTCCGTCTGGAATCGCCGCTTTAACAGCTTCCATGTTGTTGTAGTCCATCACGTTCTTCGAAGTTTCGTGCCATTGATTAAACTGATAGGCGGCCTGGACTGCATCACTGTCATATTTCTTGAATACATGTTGGTAGGCGGCGCGGCAGCCATCGCCCTTGATCTTTGAGCCATCCTCAGGCCAGTAGTAGTCCTGGGCCTTGTAGCAGGCATACTGTCGGGCGATGGGCACTTCCATCGCACCGTGTTGCGGCTGAGGCTGAGCAGCATTTGCCTGTAAGCTTGCACCAGCAACCAGGCAGGCGAGGCTGGTTTGCAGATACTGTTTCATGGAAACATCCTTGATCAGTTGGGAAACATGAAAATGTTCCTGCACGCAGATGCTGACAACTGGCAAAACTATCAGGTCGAACTCAAGAAACTCACTGTTGCCGCTCTAGCGCGAGCGTTGGCGCCTGCCCCCGATCGCAATTCGATATGGTAAAGCAGCCAAGCAGGCCCTAGACTCAAGGAGCTGTCTATTCCAACCACTTAGCTGGAAGCATGCCATGAACAACAATAACAGCCTGCTACGCCACATCCCGTGGCTGGCGCTGGCGGTCATAGGAGCCTGCGCGCTGGGTGTTGTCGCCCTGCGTCGTGGTGAAGCGATCAATGCCTTGTGGATCGTGGTCGCTTCGGTGGCCATCTACCTGGTCGCCTACCGTTACTACAGCCTGTTCATCGCCACCAAGGTGATGCAACTCGACCCTCGCCGAGCCACCCCAGCGGTGCTCAACAACGATGGCCTGGACTACGTTCCGACCAACAAGCACATCCTCTTCGGTCACCACTTCGCCGCCATCGCGGGCGCCGGCCCGCTGGTCGGCCCGGTGCTTGCCGCGCAGATGGGCTACCTGCCCGGCACGTTGTGGCTGATTGCCGGTGTGGTACTGGCCGGTGCGGTGCAGGACTTCATGGTCCTGTTCCTGTCTACCCGCCGCAATGGCCGCTCGCTGGGCGACATGGTGCGCGAGGAGATGGGCCGCATTCCCGGCACCATCGCCTTGTTCGGCTGCTTCCTGATCATGATCATC
>NZ_JABMCN010000101.1 GCF_013179515.1 Pseudomonas sp. CM27 | reverse complement strand
CATCGGCGCGCTTAGGGATCGCATCAGGGCTTGCAGGTGCTGCCGCAAGATTTGCAGCGCCTGTGAGATCGAGCGCCGCCCGCGCGGCGCTTCGCGGGTGAACCCGCTCCCACATTTGTTGCAACGTGGCCATGTCTGTGAGAAAGGGGTTGCCCGCCTTGGTGCATGGCTTGAGACAGGTGAGGCTGTAGTGAGGCTCACCGAGAAATCCAGTCAAGCCACCAAGGCTGGCAACCATGGCCTGACAGGTTTGGTACGTTGCAACAAATGTGGGAGCGGGTTCACCCGCGAAGCGCCGCGCGGGCGGCGCTCGATCTCACAGGCGCTGCAAATCTTGCGGCGAGCACCTGTCAGCCTTGATGCCAGCGATAGGCCCTCCCCCTTACCCCTTGACCGGCGCCACAGCCAGTTCCACCTGCTCGCTCTTCTTGATCAGCGCATACACCACCGCCGTCAGCAAGCTGCCCGCCACGATCGCCAGCAGGTACAGCAATGCATGGTTGATCGCATTCGGAATCAGCAGCACAAACAGGCCACCATGCGGCGCCATCAGCTTGCAACCGAAGTACATCGACAACGCCCCGGTCAACGCCCCACCGGCAACACTGGCCGGGATTACCCGCAACGGGTCCTTGGCGGCGAACGGAATTGCGCCTTCGGAGATGAAGCACAGCCCCAGCGCCAACGCCGCCTTGCCCGCCTCGCGCTCGCTCTGGGCGAACTTGCGCCGGGCCAGGAAGGTGGCGATGCCCAGGCCGATCGGGGGCACCATGCCGGCAGCCATGGTGGCTGCCATCGGTGCGTAGCTAGACGATGCCAGCAAGCCTACCGAGAAGGCATACGCTGCCTTGTTGATCGGCCCGCCCAGGTCGACGCACATCATGCCGCCCAGCAACAGACCCAGCAAAATGGCATTGGTGGTGCCCATGCTGTCGAGGAAAAGCGTGAGCCCTGCGAGCATGGCCGCCACCGGCTGGCCGACCACGTAGATCATCACCAGGCCGGTGAACAAGCTGGCCAGCAGGGGAATGATCAGGATCGGCTTGAGTGCCTCCAGGCTGTTGGGCAGGCGCGCCCAGCGGGCGATGGCCTTGGCACTGTAACCGGCAAGAAAGCCGGCCACGATGCCGCCGATGAAACCCGCGCCCAAGGTGCTTGCCAGTAGCCCGCCAATCATGCCGGGGGCCAGCCCCGGGCGGTCGGCGATGGACCAGGCGATGTACCCCGCCAGCAGCGGCACCATCAGCTTGAATGCAGCCTCGCCACCGATTTGCATCAGCGCGGCCGGCAAGGTGCCGGGCTCTTTGTAGGCCTCGATGCCGAACACGAAGGACAGGGCAATCAGCAAGCCACCGGCCACTACCATCGGCAGCATGAACGACACGCCGGTGAGCAGGTGCTTGTACACACCGGTTTTCTCACCTTTCGCTGCCGGGCTGGCCGCTGCAGCGTCAGCGCTGCTTTCCACCTTGGCCTCGGCCAGCGCCTTGTCCAGCGTGGCACGGGCCTGCTTGAGGGCGATGCCGGTGCCACAGCGGTAGATGCGCTTGCCGGCAAAACGCGCGGCAGGGACTTCGATATCGGCGGCCAGCAGCACCACATCCGCCTCGGCGATCGCGTCGGCAGACAAGGGGTTACGCGCACCGACCGAGCCCTGGGTCTCGACAGTCAGCTGATAGCCCAGTTGTTGTGCAGCTTGCTGCAAGGCCTCTGCGGCCATGAAGGTGTGTGCAACACCGGTCGGGCAAGCGGTGACCGCGACAATGCGCGCGCCAGCGCCGGCAACTTCGGCCTGGCGTGCCTCTGCGGCCAGCAGTTGAGCGTTGGCTGCCGCTTCATCCAGGAAACCTTCGCGGTCAGCCAGCGCCCGCGAGGGCGTGCTCTGGTACACGCGTTTGCCGACGAAACGGCCCAGGTCCACCGGGCCGGTGCTGACCACTAGCACCCAGTCGGCCTCGGCGATCTGCGCCGCGCTCAGCTGCCGCTCCGGGTGGCCGGCGTCCTGCACTTCGACGCTGGTGCTCCAGCCACGCCGCTGGGCGGCAGCGGCCAGCAAACGAGCGCTCAGCACACTCGACACCTGGCCGTTGGGGCAGGCGGTGACAATGGCAATGTTCATCGGCAACCCTCTTGTTGTTCTGTCAGTTGCACGGCAGCTTCAAGCCGCGCCAGTTGCTCGCGGTCACGGATGCCGAAGCCGACCTGGGTAACGGCCTGGGCGGCGATCGCGGTGGCGCGGGTCAAGGTCTGCGCCGGCGCTTCACCCAGCAGCAGGCCATGGACCATGCCGGCCACCAGCGAATCCCCTGCGCCGACCGTGCTGGCGACACGTACCTTGGGTGGTTTGGCATGCAGGGCAAGGTCGCGGGCGAACCAGCTGACGCCCTGCTCGCCGGCAGACACCACCACATGTTCAACGCCGCTGGCCAACAGGCGCAGCGCCGCGGCACGCTGCTGTGCAGGGTTATCCACAGCCAGGCCAAGCACCTCGCCCAGCTCTTCGGTATTGGGCTTGACCAGCCAGGGCGCGCCTTGCAGTCCGGCACGCAGGGCTTCGCCGCTACTGTCCAGGGCCACCTTCAGGCCTTGGGCCTGCAACTGGTCGAGCAACTGGCGGAACCAGTCGGCACCCACTCCACGCGGCAGGCTGCCTGCGACAACCACGGCATCGTGCCCAGGGGCGACCTGTTCGAGCAGGCGCAGCAAGGCGCTGCGAGCAGCCTCGTCGACCTCCGGGCCCTGGCCGTTGATGTCGGTGACGCGCCCGTCAGCCTCGACCAGCTTGATATTGCTGCGGGTTTCGCCGGGCACGCGGACGAAGCAATCGGCAAAGCCGCGCCCATCGATCAGTGCCTCGAACGGTTGCAGGTTGTCCTGCCCGAGGAAACCGCCAACGGTAACGCTGTGCCCCAGGTCGGCCAGTACCTGGGCAACGTTCAGCCCCTTGCCGGCGGCGTCAGTCTGCTGCGCCTGGCTGCGGTTGACCTGCCCCGTGCGCAAGGTATCCAGGCCGATGGTGATGTCCAGCGCCGGGTTCAGGGTGAGGGTGAGGATCTTGGCCATTCAGTAACGCTCCACCAGCGCGCGAACCGCTGCGGCGCTGTCCTGTTGCAGGGCCTCACGCGCCAGGGCGCGGGCCGTCTGGTGATCGGCCTGGCGGACCAGGGCCTTGACTTCGGCAATGCTGCGCGCGCTGACACTGAGCTCATCTACATCGAGGCCGAGCAGCACGGCGACGGCCTGCGGGTCGGCCGCCAGCTCACCGCACACACCCACCCACTTGCCGTGCGCATGCGCAGCACGCACGGTCATGTCGATCAGGCTGAGCACTGCCGGGTGCAGGCCGTCGGCCTGGGCCGACAGGCTAGGGTGGCCACGGTCGATGGCCAGGGTGTACTGGGTAAGGTCGTTGGTGCCGATGCTGAAGAAGTCCACCTCGCGTGCCAGTTGCGGCGCCAGCAGCGCTGCCGAAGGGACCTCGACCATGATGCCCAGTTGCAAGTCCGCTACCGGGATCTCTGTCCGCAGACGCTCGACCATGGCCCGCGCCTCGCGCCACTCATGCACCTGGCCAACCATCGGGAACATGATGCGCAGCGGGCGCTGGTCGGCAGCCCGCAGCAAGGCGCGCAACTGCGCTTCCATCACCTGCGGGCGTTGCAGGGTCAGGCGCACCCCACGCACACCGAGAAACGGATTTTCCTCGGCCGCAATCGGCCAGTACGGCAGCGGTTTGTCGCCACCGACATCCAGGGTGCGTACCACCAGCGGCCGGCCATCAAGGCCATCGAGCACGCGACGGTACTCGGCCTCCTGGGTTGCCACATCCGGGAGTTGTGGGTGGGCCATGAAAATCAGTTCGGTGCGCAGCAGGCCGACGCCTTCGGCGCCCTGCTCCACCACCTTGGCAATGCCGCTGCTGTCGCCGATGTTGGCGAACACTTCGACGGCGTGGCCATCACGGGTAACGGCGGGTTCGAAGCGGTCAGCCCAGGCGGCCTGCAGGCGTTGCTCGCGCAAATCCCGCTCGGCCAGGGCACGCTGCAGCTCATCTGCCGGCGGCGCCACGCTGACCGCGCCGCGCTGGCCATCGAGCAGCAGCGGCGTGCCACTGTGCAACAGCAGTATCGAAGCACCCGCGCCGACCACTGCCGGAATGCCCAGGGCACGGGCAACGATGGCGCTGTGGGCGGTGGCGCCACCTTGAGCGGTGACGATACCGGCAACCCGCGCCGGGTCCAGCCGGGCGACATCGGACGGGCCGACCTCGGTCATCACCAGCACATAGGGTTGTTCAGGTTCGACCTGGGGCTGCACACCGCACAACTGCGCCAGCACGCGCCGGCCGATGTCGCGCAGGTCGGCGGCGCGCTCGGCCAGCAAGGCATCGTGCAACGCCTCCTGCTGGCGGGCGGCCGCCTCGATCACGGCCATCCACGCCGCTGCGGCGCTTTCGCCCTGGCCAAGGCGCTGTTCGACATCGTCGGTCAACGCCGGGTCGGCGAGCATTTCCTGATGGGTGACGAATATCTCGCCAATGGCCTTGTCGCTGCGCTGGATCAATGCCTGCAATTCACTGGACACGTTCGCCAGGGCTTCGCGCAGTTTCTGCCGCTCCTGGGCACACGACTCGCCACGCAAGGGGTAGTCGAACTCACGCTCGACACATACATGCGCCGGGCCGCTGGCAATGCCAGGGGCAGCGCCAACGCCCTGGATACGGCTGCCAGCCTGGGGGGCCTGCAGCACTTCAGGGGTGGTTTCGGCGACGGCAGCGGTGCCTGCTGGTAGCGGCTCCACCTCTTCGCCCAGGCCCTGTTCGATGGCAGTCTGCAACACCGGCAAGGCATCGGCGGCAATGCCTGGCTCGGCCACCAGTTCCAGCACCTGACCGCGACGGGCACCGAGGCTGAGCAGCTTGCTCAGGCTCTTCACCGACACCGCCGGCTGAGTGCTGTCGGCCAGGCGCACACGGATTTCCCCTTCGAAGCCTTTGGCCAGCTGCGCCAGCACTTTGGCCGGGCGCGCATGCAGGCCATGCGGGTTGGCCAGCACGATACGCGCGCTGGGCCAGTCGGCCGGCGCTTCGCCGCCCAGCACTTGCAGTACCGCGCGGCTGCTGGTGGCCTGGTACAGCATCTGCCCGCGGCCCTCTATCAGCACCTCGCACAGGCGCTCAAGCAGGGCCTGGTGGGCAGCGCCAAGGCTGGCCAGGCAGAACAGGCCGTTGAGTGGCTGGTCGCGGTAGCGCAGCGGTTGCTGCGGGGTAACGAAGGCCAGGCCCGGCTGGCGCACCTGACGCTCGCTGTGCAGCCACCACAGGCCCTCGCCCAGCGGCAGCGGCTCGGCCTGTTGCAGCACGGCGGCAAAGCCGCTGTCGACACAATCGGCGCGCTGCAACAGCCGGGCACCGCGCCAGGCCAGCTCGTCGAAGTCCTCGGCCGGCAGGTTCAGGCCGACCAGTTGTGCATCCAGCGCCAGTTCCTGCGGCGCACCCTGCAGCAGTTTCAGCAACGCTTCGGCGGAACTCGCCCGGCGCAAGGCTTCGGCCAGGTCGGTCTCGCCCAGCGCACGGGTCAGCAGTTGCAGCAGGCGCAGGTGTTCGTCGGAGCGGGCTGCGATACCGATGGCCAGGTAGACCGTATGGCCATCGCCCCAGTCCACGCCCTCGGGAAACTGCAGCAGGCGCACGCCGGTGGCATGCACCAGGTCACGGGTCTGCGGCGTGCCATGGGGAATGGCAATGCCCTGCCCAAGGAAGGTCGAGCCTTGCGCCTCGCGGTCCTGCAACCCCTGCAGGTAGCCCTCGGCGACCAGGCCGTCAGCGACCAGCCGCCTGGCCAGCAGGCGTAATGCCTCAGCTTTGTCGGCGGCCGTCTGGCCCATGGCTATCTGCTCCTTGACGAGCTCGAGCATGACCTTCTCCTTTTGCAGTTCCCGGTCGGGTACTGGAGTATTGTTGTGAAATTCACGTAGACGGCCAGTTCAACAGCCTTGCACAAGTGCAAGCCGAGGCAGAAAATTCGGCAGCTGAAACGTTTAATCTGACCAGACGGCCACGTTACTCGATAATCTGCCGATGAAAAAGCCCCATCCTGTCGGACAATTGCGACAATGGTCGTCTGCGCGTGCTGCCTGTAGCGGGTCAAACTACCCGGTCAGGCCTCACAGCCAGCCCCGGTAATAACAAGGAAAATTCGGTGAAACTCAGCGATATCGCCCGTCTGGCCGGTGTGTCCGTGACCACTGCCAGCTACGTCATCAATGGCAAGGCCGAACAGCAGCGCATCAGCAGCAGCACTGTCGAGCGGGTACGCGCGGTGGTCGAGGCCCATGGCTTCACGCCCAACCCGCAGGCCGCCGGTCTGCGCAGCCGGCATACCCGTACCCTGGGCTTCATTCTCCCGGATCTGGAGAACCCCAGCTACGCCCGCATTGCCAAGCAGCTGGAGCAAGGCGCCCGCGCCCGCGGCTACCAGCTGCTGATCGCCAGCAGCGATGACCAGCCCGACAGCGAACGCCAGTTGCAGCAGCTGTTCCGTGCCCGCCGTTGCGATGCGCTGTTCGTTGCCAGTTGCCTGCCGCCAGAAGATGACAGCTACCGCGAGCTGCAGGACAAAGGCCTGCCGGTGATTGCCATCGACCGCCGCCTGGACCCCGCTCACTTCTGCTCGGTGATCAGCGACGACCGCGACGCCAGCCGCCAACTGGCCGCCAGCCTGCTGAGCGCGGCCCCACGCAGCATCGCCCTGATCGGCGCACGCCCCGAGCTGTCGGTCAGTCAGGCGCGCGCCGGTGGCTTCGACGAAGCCCTGCATGGCTATGCCGGTGAAGTGCGCCGCTATCAGGGCGAAGCGTTCAGCCGTGAGTGCGGCCAGCGCCTGATGCAGCAACTGATCGATGAGCTCGGCGGCCTGCCCGATGCACTGGTGACCACCTCGTATGTGCTGCTGCAAGGGGTGTTCGACACCCTGCAGGCACGCCCTGCCGATTCGCGGCAGCTGCAGCTTGGCACCTTCGGCGACAATCAGTTGCTCGATTTCCTGCCGCTGCCGGTCAATGCCATGGCCCAGCAGCATGGCCTGATTGCCGCCACCGCGCTGGAGCTGGCGCTGGCCGCGATCGAAGAAAAGCGCTACGAGCCTGGCGTGCATGCCGTCGGTCGCACATTCAAGCAACGCATCACTGCGGCCTGAACATGCGCCTGATCGACACCCACACCCACCTGGACTTCCCCGACTTCGACGCCGACCGCCCGCAGTTGCTGGCCAACGCGGCGGCGCGCGGGGTGGAGCGGATGGTGGTGCTGGGGGTGTACCAGGCCAACTTCCAAAGGGTATGGGACCTGGCTTGCGCCGATCAACGGCTGTTCGCGGCGCTCGGCCTGCACCCGGTCTACCTTGACCAGCACCGCCCGGAGCATCTGGCGCAGCTGCGCGAGTGGCTGGAACGCCTGCGGGGTAACCCACGGCTGTGTGCGGTGGGCGAGTTCGGCCTGGACTACTACCTCGAAGACCTGGACAAGACCCGCCAGCAGGCACTGTTCGAAGCGCAACTGCAAATGGCTTGCGACCTTGATTTGCCCGCCCTGTTGCACGTGCGCCGCAGCCATGCGCAGGTGATCGCCACGCTCAAGCGCTACAAGCCGGCGCGCGCGGGGGTGATTCATGCCTTTGCCGGCAGTTATGAAGAGGCCCGCGAGTACATCAAGCTGGGCTTCCGGCTCGGCCTGGGCGGTGCCGGCACCTGGCCCCAGGCGTTGCGGCTGCGCAAGACACTGGCGCGGCTGCCGCTGGACAGCGTTGTGCTGGAGACAGATGCGCCAGACATGGCGCCGGTGATGTACCCCGGGGTGCGCAACAGCCCGGAGCATTTGCCGGAGATTGCCGAGGCGCTGTCGCAGGTGATGGGGGTGGAAGTCGCGGAGCTGGCCGAAGCCAGCAGCCGCAATGCTTGCGAGGTATTTGGCTGGTAGCGGCCTCGGTTCAGACCAGCACCGTCCACAGCGCAAACCCTGCATACCACAACACCGCACAGCGCAGCAGCAGTTCCCACAGGCTGTCCAACCGCCCGAGCCCGCGCTGGCTGTCTTCTTCCTCGGGAATGTCATCGGCGATACGCCCCACCCGGGCCACCAGGTGCGCAGCACTGATGTGCCAGTTGAGCACCTCGTGCAACATTACCCGGGTGACCGCCAGGAAGTTGCCCACCAGCGCGAAGCTCAGGGCCAGTACGCGCACCGGCAACCAGTCCATGATGTGCCGCAGCTGCCCGGCACGTTTCTGCAGCGCCGGCTGCCTGCTGTGTTCACCGCAAAGCGCCAGCAGGCGATAAGCCAGCGCAGCACCGGGCCCCAGCAAGAAGTACCAGAAAATCACCGCGAAAAAGCCCTGATACACCTGCCACAACAGGTTGCCCTGCACACGCACCAGCAGGCTGTGCGGTTCATCGGCGGACAGGCCCAGGTCGCGCTCGGCCACATGCAACGCCGCCTGGTCATCGCCCCGCCGCCAGGCATCACGGAACGGCCCCAGCGAAGCCTTGGCATCGCCACGGCCCAGGCTGTAGATCAGCACCAGCAGGTGCACTGGCAAGGCCAGCAAGCCATACGCCACCGGCTCCAGCACATGCAGCAGCAACACCAGCAGCGCAACCGGGGCCAGCACCAGAATGGCCAGCGTCCACCAGGGGTGCACCTTGCCGCTACGCTCCAAGCGCACCAGCTCGCCAAGGAAAAACCCGTCACGCTGGACCTGATGGCGCAAGGCCGAGAACTTCTCGACCCACAGCGCCAGCAACAACACCAGAAAACTCATGCCTTGTCCTCGTTGTGCTGCAGCGCTTTGCGGTAGCGCGACCAGTCGAAGGCCTGGCCGGGATCGGTCTTGCGCTGCGGGGCGATGTCGCTGTGACCCTGGATGCGAGACAGGTCGATGGCCGGCCAGGCGCCCCGGATGTGCCGGGTAAGCTGCTCCAGCGCCGCGTACTGGGCATCGGTATAGGGCAGATCGTCGGTGCCTTCCAGCTCGATGCCGATGGAGAAATCGTTGCAGCCTTCGCGCCCGTCGAAGCACGACACACCCGCGTGCCAGGCGCGGTCAAGCAACGACACGAATTGGGTCACCGCACCATCACGCTCGACGAACAGGTGCGCGGACACGGTCAGGTGGTTGATGCTGGCGAAATAGGGGTGTTCGTTGGGGTCCAGGCGGTTCTGGAAGAACTGCTGCACCTTGCCGGTACCGAAACAGGCTGGCGGCAGGCTGATGTTGTGGATCACCAGCAGGGAAATCGCTTCGCCTTCGGGGCGGGCATTGAAGTTCGGCGAGGGGCAGTGGGTGATTCCGATTCCGTGGAACCAGCCAGTGGCACGGTCCAATTGCATGGGGCAGATCCTGAAAACGCCATGAACAGAGCAACAGTATGCCCTGCGCTCAACGCCGTTTGCATGTGAATGATTGTAATGTTGCCAGCTACTGCACCTGCCGACGCCGCAAACCGTCGAGCACTGCCTCCAGCGCTCGCTCGAACAGCAGCCCGTCATCGAGCACGCGCAAATCGCCGCGCTGAAGGGCCTGGGCCAGGCTGGCGGCGCTCCATTCGTGCACTTTCATGCCGGTGCGGTTGGCGAACACCAGCCTGTCGCTGCTGTCGATGCGCGCCACCAGCTTGCAACGCTGCGGCTCGGCCTCGTCAAGCACCTCGAACCAGGTACCGATACGCAGCCGCTGTACCTGCTGCAGCGCCGCAGCCTGCGCGTCGGCAACCTGCAACGGAGCACAGGCTGGCTCCTCGGCTATCGCCAGCACGATATCTTCGGCCACCAGCACGTCGCTCAAGCGCTGCCGCTGGCCGCCAGGCGGTAGCTCGCTGCTTGTTGCGCAGGCACGCAGGTGCAATTGCTCCAGTTGCAAGAAGAACTCGCGGGTTGCCAGGGAATCCAGGGCCACGCTGGTCAATCCATCACGCAATGCCTTGAGCAGGCTCGGCACTTGCTGCAGCAGGGCTTGAGGATCCTGTGGAGGGGTAACGCTGACCAGCAGCGTGTCCATGGTCTGCAATGCCTCGCGCCAGGCCCTGGAGGCCTCGCCTTGCTTCAACCACGCCAACAGCAATACCTGGCTCCAGGTTTGCACCAGCATCTGTACTACCACCTGCGGCAACAGCCGGCCCCGCAGACGCTGATTGAGTACTTGCTGCACCTGCTGCCTGGCCTGCAATGCGCGGGCACGCCCCAGTTCTGCGTCGCGGGTGCGTTGTTCAAGCAGCTCGTTGCGCCGCCGCTCGTCCTGATTGAAGGCGACGAAGTCGTCGAGCAACTCGGCAAACAGGCTGGCATCTTCAGCAAAATCGTTGAGCAGACGCTGGACGATACGCTCAACCTTCAGGTGCAGGCTGTCGCGCAGGCCTTTGCTACCGCACTCCCAACCCATCGCCGCGGTTGCGATCTCGTTGAGCAGCCGGCGTGCCGGATGACTGGCCCGGCTGAACAGCCCCTTGTCCAGCAAGGCCACCTTGAGCAGCGGAATATGCAGGCGTGCAAGCAGCGGGCGCAGGCTGGCGGGCAAGTTGTCATCGCGCTCGATAAAGGCGAACAGCCGACCGACGAGGTTGAGCATGTCTTCGTCGGCCGAGGCGATCCGCCGGTGCGTGCCGCTGCGCACGCTGACCCGCAACAGCAGTTGTTCAAGCTGCTGGCCAAGGTCGAAATCATCAGCCTGATGGGTAGCGGGCACATAGCGCTGCAGATGCGAAAGCAGGCGCAGCAGGTCGGCGGTGCTGACTGGCTGAACGCTGGTCGCGCTGTGCAAGCGCGGCGCGAACTGACCGCGCACCGGCGCCAGAAGCGTTTGCAAGGCGTTGAAACAGGCCTGGCCTGTGGCGTCTGCGTCTGGCGCTTGGCCCTTTGTTACAGGCCCACGGCGCGCGCGCATGCGCCGGTCTTCGGCACGCCGCCGCGGCGGCAGTGGCAACTCGGCAAGCACGCCGGCCGCACGCAACAATTGGTTGGCCTGGTTGTAGATAATGTCGGCATCACGCAGCACATAGCGCTCGAACAGCTTGAGCAGCACCAGCTTGACCCGCAGGCCTACCCCCAGGTTGCGACCGGCGTCGAGAAAATAGTCGCACAACGCGGCAGGCCCCAGCGGGTTATGTTGCTCGTACAACGGGCGGTCGAGCAGCACCTGCAAGCGCAAAACCAGTTGCTGCAGGGCAATGCCATCGCGTGACAGCACCCGCCCTACCATGCCTTCGACGGCAACGGCCCGCTCTACCTGGGCCTTGCTGCGCGGCTTGCCGGCATCGGCCAGGTGCGCCAGCAGGTCAACTTGGCCGATGCGGGCGAAGGTATCGTAGAAGATGTCGAGAAAACCACGCTCGATGCTTTTACGCTTCAGGCGCAGGTCGCGCATGGCCTCGAAATAAAGGTTCTGGTCACAGCGATCCAGGGCCTTGTCGGCCATTTCGAAGAGGGTGTCGTCAGCGTTGTCGAACAAGTCCTGCAAGCCTTGGCGCAACTGCAGGGCGGCCTTGTCGCGCACTTGCAGAAGCAACACCGGAAGGCAAGGCAGAGGCATACGCCCCCCTCGGTCGATGGCTGCCGCCAAGGGCACCACCTTGCCTTCTTTCTGCATCCCGGACTCCTTGCTGGGTGACTGGCCACACGGGCCAGAGGTCGTCAAACCCATGACGCCAAATACTGGTCACCATTATCGGTAAAATTTCGCACAGCTGCCAGCATCGTTTCACTGGCTGATCAAGGACCTTGATTCGCCGTGGATGCTCACGATGCCCGACCAAAGGTCGTGACCAATGCGGCTGTACACCTAGGTCCCCTGCCCTATAATCGCGGGCATCTAGCTTTTGGAGCCGACCATGCCGAACCTACGCCTCGCCGACCTGACCGCTGAAATCGAAGCCAATGTGCGCCGCGCACTGTTGGAGGACATCGGCAGTGGCGATATAACCGCGCAGTTGATCCCGGCCGAGCGCCTGGCAAAGGCCACCATCATCACCCGCGAAGACTGTGTGATCGCCGGCACGGCCTGGGTCGATGCGGTATTCCGCCAGCTCGACCCGCGCGTGGCAGTGCACTGGCAGGTGGCCGACGGCGAACGCGCCAAGGCCAACCAGCCACTGTTCCACCTCGAAGGGCCGGCCCGTTCGCTGCTGAGCGGTGAGCGCAGTGCGCTGAACTTCTTGCAGCTGCTGTCTGGGGTGGCCACCCGTGCGCGGTTCCTGGCGGACCTGGTGGAGGGCACCCAGGTGCGCCTGCTGGATACCCGTAAAACCCTGCCGGGCCTGCGGCTGGCGCAAAAGTACGCAGTTACCTGTGGCGGTTGCGACAACCACCGCATCGGCCTGTACGACGCCTTCCTGATCAAGGAAAACCATATCGCCGCCAGCGGCGGTGTGCCTCAAGCCGTGGCGGCGGCCCACCGCATTGCGCCGGGCAAGCCGGTGGAAATCGAGGTGGAAAGCCTGGACGAACTGCGCCAGGCACTGTCCGCCGGGGCAGACATCATCATGCTTGATGAATTGAACCTGGAAGAGATGCGCGAAGCGGTGCGCATTACAGCCGGCAAGGCCAAGCTCGAGGCCAGTGGCGGGGTCAACGAGACGACCTTGCGGGAGATTGCCGAGACCGGCGTGGACTACATCTCGATCGGTGCGATGACCAAGGATGTGAAGGCGGTCGACCTGTCGATGCGGTTGAGCCTGTGAGCTGATTGCAAACAACAAAAAACCGGCCATCGAGCCGGTTTTTTGTTGTTTGCAAAGGGCCGCAAAGCGACCCCCGCCCCACTTGAATCAGAACGAAGCGTTGGCCAGCCCGTCCAGGTAACGCTCGACGTCCAGCGCCGCCATGCAGCCAGCACCGGCCGAGGTAATGGCCTGGCGGTAAACGTGGTCCGCCACGTCCCCAGCGGCAAACACGCCTTCGACATTGGTGGCGGTGGCATTGCCTTCACGGCCGCCGGCAACCACCAGGTAGCCGTCCTTCAGGGTCAGCTGGCCTTCGAACAGCGAGGTGTTCGGGGTGTGGCCAATGGCGATGAATACGCCGTCGACCTTGATTTCGTCGCTGCTGCCGTCGTTGTTCTTCAGGCGCGCACCGGTCACGCCCATGTTGTCACCCAGCACTTCGTCCAGGGTGGCATTGAGCTTGAGCTCGATCTTGCCTTCGGCGACACGGGCGTTCAGCTTGTCGACCAGGATCTTCTCGGCGCGGAAAGTCTCGCGACGGTGCACCAGGGTCACCTTGCTGGCGATGTTGGCCAGGTACAGCGCCTCTTCCACCGCAGTGTTGCCGCCGCCCACTACCGCCACCGGCTTGTTGCGGTAGAAGAAGCCGTCACAGGTGGCACAGGCCGAAACACCCTTGCCCATGAACGCCTCTTCCGAAGGCAGGCCAAGGTAGCGGGCGCTGGCGCCAGTGGCGATGATCAGCGCGTCGCAGGTGTATGTGCCGCTGTCACCTTGCAGGGTGAACGGCTTGTTGGCCAGGTCGACGGCGTTGATGTGGTCGAAGACGATTTCGGTTTCAAAGCGCTCGGCGTGCTCTTGCATACGCTGCATCAGGGCCGGGCCAGTCAGGCCGTGTGGGTCGCCCGGCCAGTTGTCGACTTCGGTTGTGGTGGTCAGCTGGCCACCCGCCTGCATGCCGGTGATCAGCAGCGGCTTGAGGTTGGCACGGGCGGCATACACCGCAGCGCTGTAACCGGCAGGGCCGGAACCCAGAATGATGACGCGCGAATGACGTACTTCAGACATGTCGAACTCCTGTCGAGCGGGCCGCAGGGCCGGCATCGGTGTACCGGCTGCGCCAGCTGGAAAATTAAAAGGGGCCCACGCAGCACCTTGGGGAAGGCTACAACGCACAGGCCCGGAAAGCGGAAAGTTGAGCGCACTGTAGCGAGGTCGCAAAGATTAAGGAAATATCCTTCGACAATCCACCTCATAGGCATCCTCTATGCTGTGATTTCATCGACTGCCAATGCCTGGCGCTTTTGTTACAGCCGGTTTCCCCCTGGCTGCCCGCCTTTCGTCGGCGCGGCAAACTCGGTAAGGTCAGCGCGTTTTCCTTCTTTGCGGAGTACCTCGATGCAAGCCCCTGTCCTCTCTGGCCCCCAATACCTTCGCGAAGGCCTGAAACTGGTGCTGAGCCCCAACCTGCGGTTGTTCGTGCTGCTGCCGCTGGCGGTCAACCTGTTGCTGTTCGGTGGCATGGTCTACTTCGCCGGCCACCAGTTCAGCCTGTGGCTGGATGCTCTGATGCCGACGCTGCCAGACTGGTTGAGCTTCCTCAGCTACATACTCTGGCCGCTGTTCGTTGCCTTGCTGGTGCTGATGGTGTTCTTCACCTTCACGCTGGTGGCCAACATCATTGCCGCACCGTTCAATGGCTTCCTGGCGGAAAAGGTCGAGGTGGTGGTACGTGGCGAAGACACCTTCCCGGCGTTCAGCTGGGGTGAGCTGGCGGCCATGGTGCCACGCACCTTCAGCCGCGAAATGCGCAAGCTGGGCTACTTCCTGCCACGGGCCATCGGCCTGTTCATCCTCTCGTTCATCCCGGTAGTCAACGTAATCGCCGCGCCGCTGTGGCTGATGTTCGGGGTATGGATGATGGCCATCCAGTACATCGACTACCCGGCGGACAATAACAAGATGAGCTGGCAGGACATGCTCGCCTGGCTGCGGCAAAAACGCTGGCAGTCGCTGGGCTTTGGCGGCATCACGTACCTGGCGCTGATGATTCCGGGGGTGAACGTGCTGATGATGCCGGCGGCGGTGGCCGGGGCCACGTTGTTCTGGGTGCGCGAGCGCAACTGAGTACAGCGTCCAGGCTCCCACTTGGGCCATGCAGAACTTGAGGGCTATGCCGTAAGAGTGGGAGCCCGGCTTGCCGGCGATGGGCCGCAGTGCGGCCCCCGTTACTTGGCTGCTACTGCCCCAACCGGCTGGAAAACTGCCCGACCACATCCACCACCCGCTTCGCCCCGTCCTGAATCTCGACAATCACGCTGCCGGTCTCGTCGGCCAGCGCCAGCCCCTGCTCGGCCTGGCGTTTGCTGGTATCGATGATCGATACCGCCGCCTGGGCCAGTTGCTCGTTCTGTTGCACCACCCGGGCGATTTCCTCGGTCGCGGTGCTGGTGCGCGAAGCCAGCTGGCGCACTTCGTCGGCAACCACGGCAAACCCCCGGCCCTGCTCGCCCGCGCGGGCAGCTTCGATGGCTGCGTTCAGCGCCAGCAGATTGGTCTGCCCGGCGATGTCGCTGATGGTCTTGATGATCGAACCGATCACCCGGGACTGGGTGTCCAGCGCCTGGATCCCCTCGGCCGCCTCTTGCATCGAGGCTTCCAGGCCACGCATCACGCTGACGCTCTGGGTCACCACAGCAGTGGCCTTGCGCGCACTGGCATCGGTGCCCAGCGAGGTGTTGTAGGCCACGTCTGCCGCTTCGGCCACGGCCTGCTCCTGATTGACCTGGTCAGTGATCACGGTGGCGAACTTGACCACCTTGTACAGCACATCGTGGGCGTCGAAGAGCGGGTTGTACGATGCTTCCAGCCAGATCACCCGGCCATGGGCATCGATACGCTTGAAGCGGTCGGCAACGTATTCGCCACGGCGCAGCTTGTCCCAGAACGCCTGGTAGCCGACCGAGTTGGCCTCCTCCGGCTCGCAGAACATGCGGTGGTGCTTGCCGCGGATCTGCTCCAGGCGGTAGCCGACCGCAGCCAGGAAGCGCTCGTTGGCGGTGAGGATGGTGCCGTTGAGGTCGAATTCGATCACGCCGGTAGAGCGCATCAATGCCTTGATCAGGCTTTCGTGCTCGCGGGATGTCTCGATGGTGCGGGTAAGGTCGCTGGAGTGCATGGTGAAGTACTTGATGCGCCCTTCGCTGTTCTTGACCGGCTGCAGGATCGACCGCAGCCAGGCTTCATGGCCGTTGCCGCGCAGCAGGCGGAACGCGCCATTGAGGTGTTCGCCACGGCTGATCGCGCTTTTCATGCGCTGGTAGAAGTCCAGCGACTTCACATGGGCGGGGACGATGTCCTCGATGCTGCGTCCAAGCAATTGATCGGCGCGGTAGAGCATCTCGCTCTCGAAGTTGCCATTGACCATCTCGATCCGTCCCTGGGGGTCGAGCTGCAGCACCAGCATTTCGCTGTCGAGGCTACTCTTGACCTGTTCGATGGACATCAGGTCTTCGCGCAGCTGCCGGATTTCTTGCTTGAGCTTGTTGTTGAACATCACCGCACTCCTGGAGCGCATCGGTAGTCGAATGCATCTTCATCGGCTGCCAGGGACACCTTCTTGAGTGCCATGAAAGGAAATATTCATAAGGCGCAGCGTGTTGCTGGTCAGGCGTCATCAGTACGTCACATGGCAGTCACATTCACGCAACCCCGCAGGCGGAAACTTTTTGTCATGAATACACCCGCCCTGCGTATCACCTTGGTCAGCGAAACCTTCCCGCCCGAGATCAACGGCGTGGCCAATACCCTTGGCCGCCTGAGTGAAGGGTTGCGCCAGCGTGGCCATGAAGTCGAGGTGGTGCGGCCGCGTCAGGCCGGTGAAGGGCCCGTGCACAACGACCCGCAGCTGATGCTGTGCCGTGGCTGGGGCCTGCCTGGGTACCCGGGCTTGCAGTGGGGCGAGGTGTCCATGCACAAGCTGTTGCGCCGCTGGCGGCGACAGCGCCCGGATGTGCTGTACATCGCCACCGAAGGGCCGTTGGGGCTCAGCGCGCTGCGCGCGGCCCGGCGCCTGGGGATTGCCGTGGTCAGCGGCTTTCACACCAACTTCCCGCAGTACTCCGGCCAGTACGGCCTGGGGCTGCTGGCGCGCCTGCTCACGCACTACCTGCGCTGGTTCCATCGGCGCACGGCGAGCACGTTGGTCCCTAGCCTCAGTCAACGCCTGGAACTGGAGCGCCGTGGTTTCGAGCGCCTGGAACTGCTGGCCCGAGGTGTGGATGCCTGCCTGTTCAACCCGGCCCGGCGCAATCTGGCGTTGCGTGAAAGCTGGGGCCTAGGCCCGCAAGACATCGCCGTGCTGCATGTCGGCCGGCTGGCGGTGGAAAAGAACCTGGGCCTGCTGCGCCCTTGCCTGGAGGCACTGCAGAAGACTTATCCACAGAAACGCCTGCGCCTGGTCGTGGTGGGTGACGGCCCGCAGCGCGCCGCGCTTGAGCAGCAGGTGCCGGATGCGATTTTCTGCGGCGCCCAGCGCGGGGAGGTACTGGCCGAGCACTATGCCAGCGGTGACCTGTTCCTGTTCCCGAGCCTGACCGAGACCTTCGGCAATGTGGTACTTGAGGCCATGGCCTCAGGGCTGGCAGTGGTGGCGTATGACGAGGCGGCGGCAGCGCAGCATATTCGCCACGGCCACAGCGGCGCGTTGGCCATGCCGGGGGATCAGGCGGCGTTCATCGATGCAGCTTGCTGGTTGCTGGAGGAAGAGGAAACGTTGCGCCGGGTGCGGTTGAATGCCCGGCAGCATGCCAGTCGTCAGGGCTGGCCGGGGATTGTCGAGCAGTTTGAGGGGTTTTTGTTCAGTGCTTGCCGTCGAAGCGGTGTTCAGGCTGGGGGTTCGACGCAGGGTTTTCAGCGCCAGTGAAATCGAGTGGCGCTCGATCTCACAGGCACTGAAGATCCCGTGCCAGGCACCTGGCAGCCTTGATACGGAGCAGGCTTATCAGCCCAGCGCCTTCTCGATCGCCTGCACCACTGCCGGATCATCCGGCGCCGTGCGTGGCGAAAAGCGTGCCAGCACCCGCCCGTCCTTGCCCACCAGAAACTTCTCGAAGTTCCAGGTGATGTCGCCTGGGAACTCTGCGCCTTCACCCGCCAGCAGGCGATACAGCGAATGGCGGCCCTGCCCGTTCACTTCCAGCTTGGCCCCCAACGGAAAACTCACCCCGTAGTTGAGGCTGCAGAATTCCTGAATTTCCTTTTCACTGCCCGGCTCCTGGCCGGCAAACTGGTTGCACGGCAGGCCAAGCACGTTGAAGCCTTTGTCCTTGTAATCCTGGTAGAGGTTCTCAAGCGCCTTGTATTGCGGCGTCAGGCCACACTTGGAGGCAACGTTGACCACCAGCACCACTTGGCCCTTGAACGGTGCAAGGGGCAGCTCGCTACCGTCCAGCCTGTCCAGTTTCAGGTCGTGAAATGCACTCATGATGAAATCCCCTCTCAGATTCCCGGTTGCCGCGCAGGCGAATTCCGCCCACTAAAAAGGCGCCCGTCCAAACCGTCTACCTCCCGAAGGAAGGCAAATCGGTTTGCCCGAGCGCCTGGCGACTTTCTGAGCTTAGCGCAGAAAATCAGTGGTGATGGCCACCTTCACCGTGGATGTGACGGTGAGCGATTTCTTCTTCGCTGGCATCACGCACGTCAACTACCTTGACCTGGAAGGTCAGGCGCTGGCCAGCCAGTGGGTGGTTGCCGTCAACGGTGACGTCGTCGCCGTCCAGGTCACGGATGGTGACGATCTGCATCTGGCCGTCCGGCGCGGAAGCGTGGAACTGCATGCCCACTTCCAGCTCGTCGACGCCTTCGAACATGCTGCGGTTCAGGGTGCTGACCAGTTCGGCCAGGTATTCGCCGTAGGCGTCTTCCGGCTCGATGGAAACGTTCAGCTCGTCACCGGCCTGCTTGCCTTCCAGGGCTTTTTCCAGGCCCGGGATGATGTTGCCGGCACCGTGCAGGTAAACCAGCGGCGCACCACCGGCGGAGCTGTCGATGGTCTCCCCGGCGTCGTTGGTCAGGGTATAGTCGATGGAGACAGCCTTGTTGGCGGCGATCAGCATGGGGCAAGACCTTTTGCAAAAGAATGTAGAGCGGACAAGTGTAACCAAGCCATCGCCCGATTGCGAACGCGCTGCGGACGAGCAACGGCCCATCAGTCGGATCACCGGCTTCCATCAGGACGATGAAGGCCATTGGGTGGCCGAACTGTCGTGCGGCCACACCCAGCACCTGCGGCATCAGCCGCCGTGGCAGGCCAGGCCGTGGGTACTCGACCCAGTACTGCGCGCGCAGCACATCGGCCAACCTTTCGCTTGCGGCTGGTGCGCACAAGGGGCCGATAGCGCTACCCTTGGCCGTTAATTTCTTGCACCGCTTATTTCGAGAAGCACGCATGCAGACTTTTTTCATTGCGCCGACCGACTTCGGTGTCGGCCTGACTTCGATCAGCCTGGGCCTGGTGCGCACCCTGGAGCGCGCCGGCCTGAAGGTCGGCTTCTTCAAGCCGATCGCCCAACCTCACCCGGGTGACACCGGCCCAGAACGCTCCACCGAACTGATGGCCCGTACCCACGGCATCAAGCCCCCCGTGCCGCTGAGCCTGGGCCAGGTCGAGCGCATGCTCGGCGACGGCCAGCTGGACGAGTTGCTGGAAGAA
>NZ_JABMCN010000100.1 GCF_013179515.1 Pseudomonas sp. CM27 | reverse complement strand
TCATGCTATTCAGCGGTTTGCTGATCTTCGTCCTGCTGGGTGGCGAGACCCTGCACCTGCTCAATGGCCTGGTGCAGAACGTGGGGGATTACCTCAACGGCATCGTCCTGAAGACCTTCGACCTGTACGTGTATGAAGGGTCGGGCGACAAGTCCGAGCGCTGGCTGGGCCTGTGGACCGTGTTCTACTGGGCCTGGTGGATTTCCTGGGGCCCGTTTGTCGGCATGTTCATTGCCCGTATCTCCAAAGGCCGCACCGTGCGCCAGCTGGTAATGGGTGTGCTGCTGATCCCGCTGGGCTTCACCTTGGCCTGGCTGTCGATCTTCGGCAACACCGCGCTGGACCTGGTGATCAACCAGGGTGCTGTCGAGCTGGGCAAGACCGCGCTGGAGCAGCCGTCGATGTCGATCTACCAGCTGCTGGAATACTTCCCCGCGGCGAAGATCGTGATTGGTGTGGCAGTGTTCGTCGGCTTCGTGCTGTTCCTCACCCCGGCCGACTCGGGCGCGGTGATGATGGCCAACCTTTCGTGCAAGGGCGGCAAGGTCGACGAAGACGCCCCGCACTGGATGGTGGTGTTCTGGTCGGTCATCATCACCCTGGTCACCATTGGCCTGCTGTTCGCCGGCAACTTCGAAGCCATGCAGACCATGGTGGTGCTGGCCGGCTTGCCGTTCTCGGTGGTGCTGGTGCTGTTCATGTTCGGCCTGTACAAGGCCATGAAGCAGGACGTGGTCGTCGAGCAGGAGCGCGCCGAACTGGCCGCCCGTGGCCGTCGCGGCTTCAGCGAGCGCCTGGGCCAGCTGGAATTGCAGCCGACCCAGGCCGTGGTCCAGCGGTTCATGGACAAGCAGGTCAGCCCGGCGCTGAAAGAAGCCGCTGCGCAACTGCAGACCCTGGGCTTCGACGTGGAAACCCGGGTTGGCCAGTCGCGCAACATGATGGGCCTGCGGGTGATGATGGAAGAGGGCAACCCGTTCGTCTATGAAGTGAGCCTGGACGGCTACATGGCTGCGCCGAGCGAAGCGCCGGTCGAAGGCGAGCCGGAAGTGCGCCAGCGCTTCTACCGTGCCGAGGTGTACCTGCACGACGGCAGCCAGGAATACGACCTGATGGGCTTTGCGCCGGAGCAGATCGTACGCGATGTGCTGGACCAGTTCGAAAGCCACCGGCAGTTGCTGGGGCGTGTGTACAGCTGATACACAAACTGTAACGCCCAAGGCCTTGCTCGAGAGAGCAAGGCCTTTTTCATGTCTGAGCTTTATGTAGCGCGGGCACCGTGATTGCTTGCAGCAGCCTACCGGCTTTGCCATTGGAGGCCTGCTGCATGATCGCTCCCGACATTCCTACCTTCGACTTCAAACACGCTGCGGCCCTGCAGTTTGGTGATCACCCGACGCTGCGACAGGTTGCCAGCGAGCAACTGCTCAAGGTGTTGCTGGCCGAACTGCCATGGCTGGCATTTGTCAGTCCTACCCTGATCAGCGCTGATCCGCTGATGCTCGATAGCCCGGAGCCCGACACGGACTATTGGACGACCCAGCCATTTGTCGACAGGGTGCTGCTGGCTCTGCTTGAACCACCGCCGCTGGATATCGAACCCGTCGACGGGCGTCACCATAATCTGGGGCTGTTGGCCACGCATCGCTTTGCCGGCTCAACCAGCGAGTTCGATACCCGCCAATTGAGCGGTGTGTCGAACGTGCTCGATAATCTTGTAAAACAGTTGCCTCAGCTTTTTTGTGAGGCGCAACTGGCCTACTGGAGCGAGCAGGGGAGCGCTGGGGTAAGCCGCGATCTTTGGTTACAGCTGCTGCTGAAGTCCGCTCTACTGCGTGGCTTGCCGTTGCAGGCGCTGGATAAAAAGGAGCAAGCCTGCATTCGCGGCCTGATCCGTGGCGGGGCAGATCAGCCCTCGGTATGGTTGGTGAAAGCGACTTTGACCAGCGCTACGGTGACCACCGAGGAAACATTGTGCAATTTGCTGGTGACCGGCGAGTGGGACGAGCAGCAGGTGGTGCTTTGGTGTGCGCCGTCGGGTGTGGTGCGAAGCTTCGGGTCGTTGGGCGCATTCGGCCGCGCCCTGCGTGACGAGCTAGCGCAACGCTACAGCTTCGAGCAGCTGAGTTGGACTCGCTACGCGGCCGAAGGCAACATTTTTGCTCAGCAGGTTTCACTGTTGCTCGAAACCCTATTCAACAGGGTCGAGAGGTTAGCCTACCGGGGCATTACCGATGTGACGGAACTTGAGCAGCGCTTTGCCCAGTTGAGCGACCCGTCATCCTGGTTCATCAGCTATGCCGATGATACCGCTGCGGTACAGCCCCCCCCCGGCTGGCGCAGAAGCACGGCTGAAAACAGCTTTGCCTGCCACGCCGGCTTGTTGCAACTTGCGCTCGACCAGCTCGATTCGGACGGTGTTGCAGCCTTGGATGGCGTCCAGACATTGAATGAATACGCCCGCGAGCAACTCGTTGAACAGATACACGCTGACTACAGTGACGACAGCTCGCCCGACGATTTGCTGTTGGACCTGTACCTGGCGCGTGGGGAGCCTGGCGGGCCGGCAGCAGGTGCGGGTGGCGGCGAGCCACTGGTATTCGTCGGCAGCAAGAGCCTTACCGAGTTCGCCATTGGCAATCTTGTCTCCCTGAAGGGCGCGGCTATCGAAAAGGTTCGCCGCCGAGACGGCAGTGAGGCGCCGCCGTGGCTGGACGCCGAAGCAGCCAGGCGACTGGTCACTCAGGTAGACATCGGTGGCCGTTATCCGGCCTATGTTGCAGGCCAACTTGATGACAGTGGCCGGCGGCCTGAACGGATAAGGCGCTTTGCAAGAGAGTGGCGCAGCGCGCTGCTACAGAGTGCCATCACTGCCAAGCTCGATGGCAAGGTGAAGGAGGGCGGGTTGCAATGCGTTGTCGACTATTGCGCAGGACATGTAGACCCAGACACCCCGCGGATGATGCTGATTCCCCTGGCGTTCAGGCGTAGCCAGCACTCGCGTCAAAGTGATCCGGTTCATTGCATGTATATGTTGTTTTGCGCCGAGCCTTCTTTGGTACTGCTTTATCGGCCCTTGTTCAGGCAAGACACGCTTCGCGAGTATGCAAGCCTTCCCGCGGTGCTTGAACATGTGCGCGAATCCCGGCTGTTGCAGGCCGGCATCCTCGACTGGATGGACCCCGCCGTGCGCAGCGTCTACGACAACGGCGGTTTCAGTGAACCGCATGTCACTGCCATCGGCATCGACCCCTATGCGCTGCCAGAGCGCCCAGAGCCCGTTGAACTGGCGATTGAGTTCTGGCGGAATAATGTGGATGAAAGGCTTTACGCAGCTAACCGCGACGTCTTGTTGATGCTGGCGGACCAGCAGTCGGTGTCCAACGCAGAGAGCCGCTGGCAAACCCTGTGCGAAGGTGCATGGCTGTTGTTCGATGTGGCGACATTGCTGGTTCGCGGGCCGGTGGCCAGCGTGGCCTGGTTGGTACAATCGCTGAGCGCCTTGCAAGCGGACCTTCAGGCGCTTGAGCAAGGAAATGACTTTGAGCGGTCTGCTGCAATTGCCGACCTGTTGCTGAACATGGGCATGACCCTTTTGCATGCTCATCATCCGAAGCTGGAGGTTACCCCTGAGAGCGGGTTGCCTGATGCCTCGGCGTTCGAATGCCCTCCGCCACAGAGCGGAGCGTTTTCGGAGCTAGCGGTGAAGCCAGTTCAAAGCGCTGAAAACGCTGGCGAGGTTTTGCCCGCCTATTTCGGGCAATACACAGACTTTTCATTCCGAGGCCGCCAGGGGTTCAACTCGTTGCCCCTGCGTCAGAGGGAAAAGCTGCTGGCCATGCGTTCAAGCGTGTCACTCAACGGAGTCAAACCTCATACCGTGGGTGATGCGGCTGGCCTGTACCAGATGGGTGACAGCTACTATGCAAGCCTTGCCGGTGAGGTATATCGCGTAGAGCTTTCGAGCATCGGCGCGCGTGTGGTTGATGCTCAGGGCCGCTACGGGGCATGGCTGATTCCTTTCGATGGCGTTTGGCGAGTGAATGCGGGCATGGGTATCGGGGGGATGGAGGCTAGCGCCCTGAGCCTGAATATCAGCAAGCGCTTCAAGAAGCTGTCGTCCTCGGCCAGCGCGCTCGAAGTGCAGGCCCGCAGTCTGAGAACCGAATTCGCCACGCTGGGCAAGAGCATCATTGCGCAGCGGGATAAACTTTCAAAACTCCAAGGGATCAGGGCGGGTGCTCAGGCGAAAGTGGATGAGCAACCCCAGGGCAGTGATACTGCCGCTGCGCGGGCGGCCATAAGCCAATACGACGAGCGCATTGCGCAATGGCAAGCGGACCTTTTGAACCTGCGCAAAGAAACGGTCGCCAAGCTCGAGCAGGTACTGCACAAGGAAGAGCAACTGTTGCCGCTACTGACCGCCATGCAGGAGGCGAAGTACGCCACTGAGCGCGCAGCAGGGCATTGGGGAACGATCGTGCCGGAGACCGAGGTTGCGCTCAGGGTCCGGCTGATCCGCGACAGCCACTTCGTCTTCCGCGAGCTACAGACGTTGGCAGAAATCAGGGAGCTCAGCGAATTACAGGAGCGTCTGATAGCCGCCACGGGAGACGAAATCATCGAAGTCTATTTGCTGTGGCGGAGCAAACTCGAGGTGCTGGCAGGGTTCAAGGACCGTATGCTTCTGGCGTACGAACGTCTGGACAATCTCTTGGCCAATGCTTCTGATGAGCTCCAGATCAACGGTCTATTGGGCGGGGAGACGTTGACCGTCAGGCAAATGATCTCCTTGCGCAATGTCTCTACAGTTCAGTTGCGCTTCAATCAGATAATTACCCTGGCTGACCTGTCACTGCATGATGATGTTGCTGGTGTGGGAGAGACGCTTGCTACCTACAGAAGCGAACTCAAAGGTTCGTCACTGCGCAACGCTGCAGGCGCGCATGGCGTACTCGATTTTGTCAACCTGTCGGCTGAAGACCGCATTGGTATCCTGCAGGAAGCGTGGGACGAATATTCGGCGGCAATACTCAACAGTAGCAGCATCCTGACGGCCGGAGGGCAACACATAGAACCCGCCATGCTTGAGCGATATCGAGCACATGTCGAGAAGCTCAAACTGGATGCTGGCCGTCGTCTGGTCGAAGCCGTTCAGGAGCAGGAGGGGTCTGCAGCCACTGGCACGCGAGCGCCTTACAGTGCCTCCAGCGACCAGCACCGGGTGGTACGCAACAACCAGGGGCAGTTGCTGATCGGTACTGAAGTCGAGCAGGACGGGCAGCGTATCGTCGAAATTCGCGAGTCCTTTTCCAACGAAGTCCTGGCCACATTCGACTGGGTAGACGGCCAATGGCGGCAACGACAAGCGCAGCCGATTCCATCGCCCGGGCCCGCCCCTTCAACGGATCTGGCAATGCGCGTACAAGCGCTGCTGGACGAAAATGCCGTTATCGAGAGCAAGGCCAAAGCCTATGTCGCCAACGACATCAAGGCGGGCTTGCTCGCTCAACTATTCGATGGGCAGCTCGAGAAGCTCGACCGGGTGGTGGCCGACTTGCGTGAAGAAGGCTCTGGCGACGCTTTGGTCAGGCAACTGGAAAGCGCTGCGGATCGGCTTCGGTCGGACAAAAACCTGCAACTTACGACGCTTTATACCGGCACCCACTACCCCTCTGCCCAGGCATTGCAGTTCCTGCATCAGCAGGGGCTGATCAAGGTCGAATACATCGCAAGAAAGACGATGCACGACGGCAGCACGTTCGACGAGTACAAGATCATGCGCTTGACCAAACCCGGCGATTCTCAGGGCCGGAATCTGTGGGCCGCGCATTTTCATTTTCTGGCTGCTGATGCCTTTGCCGAGGAATTTACTCACGGTCACCTGAAGACGTGGCGCCAGCGCAGCATGAGCAACCGCGCGGAATCTGCTGCGGGTGAGCGGGTGCACCGCGGCAGGTTGACCCTGGAGCAGGCCAGGGGAATCATTCCTTTCGTTTGAGCAGGCAGGCCGTTCAGCGGTTGCTGTAGCGGCCATGCTTACCATGCGCCGGCATGGCCTGATTGCTTCGCTCGGCGATCATCTGGTGCAGTGTGACCAGGGTGATGCCTTGGCTTTTCAAGTGTGGCAGCTCGCGTGCCAGTACCTCGAGCGTCTGTGGATACGGGTGTCCGATCAGCACCGCCGAGCCTTGCTTGCGCGCCAGGGCAATGCCCTGCTGCAGCTGCCCGGTAATCGCCTCGGTGGTGCGTACGTCGTCCAGAAACACATCGCGCGAGACATGCGCCAACCCTTGCGCTTGTGCCTCGGCGGCCGCCACCGTGGCGGCGCTGGTGCGGCTGTCGACGAAGAACAGGTGACGTTGCTGCAACTGGGCCATCAGCCAGGCCATCGGCGCGCGCTGTGCGGTCATGCGGCTGCCCATGTGGTTGTTGATGCCTGCAGCGTAGGGGACCTTGAGCAGCGCGGCCTCCAGGCGCCTGGCCAGTTCCTCGATGGGCAGGCCCGGGTGCCAGGCGTACGGTCCGGTGGCCGGGTCCATAGGCATGTGCAGAATCACCGTCTTGCCGGCCTTGTGCGCCTGGCGGGCGAAGTCGCTGGCGTGGGGGGTGTCGGGCATGATCGCCATGGTTACCGGGCCGGGCAGGGCAAGGGTGCGGCTGTCACGCTCGGGGCTCTGGCCGAGGTCGTCGATGATTATGCTCATGTACGCCTTGCCCGCCGGTGCCGCTTGCGCGACACCGGCGACCAGGCAGAACAGCAGGCACAGCGGATAACGCATGGGCTGGATCATTTACCCGAGGTAATGTTCAGGCCCTTGAGCAGGCTCAGTGCCTGGCTCAGCTGGAAGTCGTCATCCTGCGGGCGCTCCTTGCGTTTGCTGCTGCCGGTCGGGCGGTCGGCGCCGCCGTTGCCGTTGCCAAGGTGGCCCTGAAGATCGGCTTCCTTGAAGTTGTCGGTGTCGATTTCGGCGGTGAGCTTGGCCGGGCGCACTTCAATGTCGGGGACAATGCCCTGGGCCTGGATCGAGCGGCCGTTGGGGGTGTAGTACAGCGCGGTGGTCAGCTTCAGGGCACGGTCGTTGGCCAGCGGCAGCACGGTCTGCACCGAGCCTTTGCCGAAGCTGTCGGTACCCATCAGCACGGCGCGCTTCTGGTCCTGCAGGGCCCCGGCGACAATTTCCGAGGCCGAAGCGCTGCCGCCGTTGATCAGCACCACCAGCGGCACGCCTTCGCTGGCGTCGGCCGGGTCGGCCGAGAAGCGCAGCTCGGAATTGGCGATGCGGCCCTTGGTATAGACGATCAGGCCCTTGGTCAGGAAGTGGTCGGCCACTTCTACCGCCGACTGCAACACGCCGCCCGGGTTGTTGCGCAGGTCCAGCACCACGCCGCGCAACTTCTTGCCGTTGTCCTTGCGCATCTTGGCCAGGGCCTTGCCGACTTCGTCGCCGGTCTTGACCTGGAACTGGGTGATGCGGATGTAGCCGTAGTCGTTCTCCAGCAGCTGGCTTTTCACGCTCTTGACCTGAATGACCGCGCGGGCCAGGGTGACATCGAACGGGTTACCGCCGTCGCGTACCAGGGTCAGGGTGATTTTTTCGCCGATCTTGCCGCGCATCTTGTCGACAGCTTCGGTCATGGTCTGGCCGCGGGTCGGGGCGCCGTTGATCTTGACGATCAGGTCGCCCGCCTGCACACCGGCACGCGAGGCCGGGGTGTCATCGATCGGCGACACCACCTTGATGAAGCCGTCTTCCTGGCCCACTTCGATGCCCAGCCCGCCGAACTCGCCGCTGGTGCTTTCCTGCAGCTCCTGAAAGTCCTCGGGGCCGAGGTAGGCCGAGTGCGGGTCGAGGTTGCTGAGCATGCCCTTGATGGCGTTTTCCAGCAGGGTCTTGTCGTCCACCGGCTCGACATAGGCCGCCTTGATACGGTCCATCACCTCGGCGAAGGTGCGCAATTCTTCGAGCGGCAGCGGTGCCTTGGCAGTCACCTCGGTGGCCGGTACGGCTGCCGCCGGAGCAGGCTGGGCCTTTTCCGCAGCAATGGCCAGGGGCGCGCCGACCGCCAGGGCGATGGACAGGGCCAGCTGGGTGAGACGAGGCGAGTGCAGCATGTCGAACGAACTCCTGATCCTGTAAGCGCTCCCTGCGGAGCATCGGTGCAGCCCTCAGGCTACCCCGTATAAATGTGACTAGCCCCGGCACCACTGCGAAGGGTCGGTAGGCCGGCCCTGCTGGCGGATGGCGAAGTACAAGCCTGCCGTGTCCTGGCCACCGCTGTCGCCAACGGTGGAAATGGCTTCACCGGCCTTGACGATATCACCGGCGCTCTTCAGCAGGCTCTGGTTGTGGCCGTACAGGCTCAGGTAACCGTTGCCATGGTCGAGAATGACCAGAAGCCCCGCGCCGCGCAACCAGTCAGCGAAGACCACCCGCCCGCCGTGCACGGCCCGCACCTGGGTGCCTGGGTTGGCGCTGATCATCACCCCGTCCCACTTGGCGCGTGCATCGCTGCCGCGGGCATCACCGAAGCGTGCCAGCAATCGACCATTGACTGGCCACGGAAGTTTGCCCCGTGCGGCAGAAAAAGCTCCGCCATAGCTGGCGCTGTCGCTGGAAACCATCGGGCCGAGGGTGGTGCGGGCCTTTTTCGGCGGCTCCACGGGTTCGCGGGCCTGGTCGCGGGCAGCGGCGGCGGCCAGGGCTTCCTGTTGGCGGCGTTTTTCGGCTTCCTGCTGGGCCAGCAGGGCTTTCTGGCGTGCTTCTTCGGCCTCGCGGGCCTGGCGCGCCAGGGTTTCCTCAATGGTCTTGAGGACTTTGGCCAGGTCGGCCTGGTCTTGCTCGCGCGCCTGCAGCTTCTGGTCGCGGTCTTTGACGTCGCTGTTGAGCTTGGCCAGCACCTGCTGGCGCTTGCCGCGCTCGGCTTCCAGGGCCTGGCGGCGGCTGTCGAGGTCGGCACGCTGGGCCAGCAGTTGTTCCTGCTGGCTGGAGATTTCCTGCTCGACGTTGGCCAGCTGGCGCAAGGTCTCGTTGAAGGTGCGCAGTTGCTCCAGGCGCGCCTTGCTCAGGTAGTCGTAGTAGGTGAGGGTGCGGGCGAACTTTTCCGGGTTCTGCTGGTTGAGCAGCAGCTTGAGGTATTCCTCACGGCCGTTGTTCTGATAGGCCGAACGGGCCTGGATGGCGATCAGCCGCTGTTGTTCAACGCGGGCGCTCTGGAGTTTTTTTTTCTCGGTATCAAGGCGCTCCAGCTCGCCCTCGGTCTTTTTTAGTTCTTGTTGCAGGGCCTCCACCTGCTTTTCCAGCTTGCCGATATCGGTCTCGGTAGTCTTGAGGTCCTTTTGCACACCGGCCTTTTCTTCCTGGAGCTTGCCCAGCGTCTTCTTGAGCTCGGCAATATCCTGGCGGGTGGCGTCCAGTTGCTGCTGGGTCTGCGCACGCTCGTCGGCGAAGGCCGGGCTGAGCAGGCATGACAGGGCTAGGAGAATCAGGGCGCGAAGCATGGGGTTTGGCGTACCAGGGATGGAGACTGGCCTAGTATGCCCGCCTGGGCAGGCAAAAAAAACGCCTCGCTGCGGGTGCAGGGGGGCGTTTGTCTGGAATTCATGTGCAAAGGGGCTGCTTTGCAGCCCAATCGCCGGCAAGCCAGCTCCCACAAAATCACCACAAGCCTTGAAATTGTGCACGTTACCTGTGGGAGCTGGCTTGCCGGCGATGGGCCGCAGCGCGGCCCCCTACTCAGAATCAAGCGTCGATCAGGATCGAAGTACCGGTCATTTCCGCCGGCTTTTCCAGCCCCAGCAGCTTCAGCATGGTCGGCGCGACATCAGCCAACACCCCGCCGTCACGTACCTTGACGTTACGCTTGCCCACATAGATGAACGGCACGGGCTCGGTCGTGTGCGCGGTGTGCGCCTGACCGGTGCATTCGTCTTCCATCTGCTCGACGTTGCCATGGTCGGCGGTAATCAGCGCTTCGCCGTCCACTTTGGCCAAGGCCTCGACAATGCGCCCGACGCAGGTGTCCAGCGCTTCAACCGCCTTGACCGCGGCTGCGAACACGCCGGTGTGGCCGACCATGTCGCCATTGGCGTAGTTGACCACGATCACGTCGTAACGCTGCTGCTCGATGGCTTCGACAATGCGGTCAGTCACTTCAGGTGCATTCATTTCCGGTTGCAGGTCATAGGTGGCGACCTTCGGCGACGGGATCAGGATGCGCTCTTCGCCTTCGAATGGCTCTTCACGGCCACCGGAGAAGAAGAATGTCACGTGTGCGTACTTTTCGGTCTCGGCAATGCGCAGCTGGGTCTTGCCGTTTTTCGCCAGGTACTCGCCCAGCACGTTGTCCAGGCTGGCCGGGGCGAAGGCGGCAGGGGCCGCGATTTTGGCCGAGTACTGGGTCAGGCCGATGTAGGCCGCCAGTTTTGGCAGGCGGGTACGGGGGAATTCGTTGAAGTCGGGCTCGACGAAGGCGCGCGACAGCTCGCGAGCACGGTCGGCGCGGAAGTTCATGAAGATCACGGCATCGCCGTCTTCCACCTTGACCGCTTCGCCGATACGCGTGGCCTTGACGAACTCGTCGCTCTCGTCACGGGCGTAGGCGGCTTCCAGGCCTGCCTGGGCGGTGTCGGCGCTGTACTCGGCGGTGCTGTCGACGATCAGGTTGTAGGCGGCGCTGACGCGGTCCCAGCGGTTGTCGCGGTCCATGGCGAAGTAGCGGCCGATGATGCTGGCGATGCGGCCCTTGCCCAGCTTGGCAAAGGTGGCGTCGAGCAGTTCGATGGACGATTGTGCGCTGCGTGGCGGGGTGTCGCGGCCATCGAGGAAGGCGTGCAGGTAGATCTTTTCCGCGCCGCGCTGCGCGGCCAGCTCGGCCATGGCCACCAGGTGGTCCTGGTGGCTGTGCACGCCGCCATCGGACAGCAGGCCAAGGATATGCACAGCCTTGCCGGCATTGGCTGCCTTGTCCACGGCGCCGGTGAGCACCGGGTTGTGGAAGAACTCGCCGTCGCGGATGGCCTTGGTCACCCGGGTGAAGTCCTGATAGACGACGCGCCCTGCACCGAGGTTCATGTGACCGACTTCGGAGTTGCCCATCTGCCCGTCCGGCAGGCCGACATCCATGCCTGAACCAGAAATGAGGCCGTGCGGCTGGTTGGCGCGCAGGCGGTCATAGACCGGGGTATTGGCGGCAAAGATGGCGTTGTGTTCGGGGATTTCACTGTGGCCGAAGCCGTCCAGGATAATCAGGACCAGGGGTTTGGGCGTACTCGTCATCAATCAAACTCACGGTTGTTCAAAGATGATAAAGAAACGCATTTTAGGGCAAATACGCCACCCACGGCGAATATTCGTCCCATTCCCCCGACCGGCGCACCCGTGGTAGCAACATGAAGGTTGGTTTTCCCGCCGGCCCGTCGGGCTTTGGTGGCACCATGGGGCTGTGTATACTGGCCGGCATTTTCAATCGCCTGGAACACCGCTGATGGTTGCTCACCTGATTCAATTCGCGACAGATCACTACATCCTGGTTGCGATCTTCCTCATTCTGCTGGTCCTGCTGCTTATCAATGAAATCCGTCGTGGCGGCCAGAGCCTGAGCAATGGCCAGCTGACTGCCCTGGTCAACGCCGACAAGGCCCTGGTGATCGACATTCGCCCGGCCAAGGAATATTCCGCCGGTCACATCGTCGGTGCGGTGAACATCCCGCAGGACAAGCTTGCCGCCCGCATGAGCGAGCTGGAAAAGCACAAAGAGAAGACCCTGATCATCGTCGATGCGATGGGCCAGCAGTCCGGCACGCATTGCCGCGAGCTGCTAAAAGCCGGTTACAACGCCGCCAAACTGAGCGGTGGCGTTTCCAGCTGGAAAGCCGATAACCTGCCCCTGGTGAAGTGATATGAAGCCTGTCATCGTCTATTCCAGCGACTACTGCCCCTACTGCATGCGCGCCAAGTACCTGCTCGAGAGCAAGGGCGTGGCCTTCGAGGAAATCAAGGTCGACGGCAAGCCGCAGGTTCGCGCCGAGATGAGCCAGAAGGCCGGCCGTACATCGGTACCGCAGATCTGGATCGGCAGCACCCATGTCGGTGGATGCGATGACCTCTATGCCCTGGAGCGCGCCGGCAAGCTCGACGCGCTGCTGGCGGCCTGATTTGCACTGCATTCAAAAACATTAGGATAAGGATCTGCCATGACTGACCAACAGACCAACGGCGCTGCTGCAGAAGACAACAGCCCGCAGTTCTCCATGCAGCGTATCTATGTGCGCGATCTGTCGTTCGAGGCCCCGAAAAGCCCGCAGATCTTCCGCCAGACCTGGGAACCGAGCGTTGCGCTGGACCTGAACACCAAGCAGAAAGCCCTGGAAGGTGACTTCCACGAAGTGGTGCTGACCCTGTCGGTTACCGTCAAGAACGGTGACGAAGTGGCCTTCATCGCTGAAGTGCAGCAGGCTGGCATCTTCCTGATCGCCAACCTCGATGCAGCTTCGATGAGCCACACCCTGGGCGCGTTCTGCCCCAACATCCTGTTCCCTTACGCCCGTGAGACCCTGGACAGCCTGGTGACCCGCGGTTCGTTCCCGGCCCTGATGCTGTCGCCGGTCAACTTCGACGCCCTGTACGCGCAAGAAATGCAGCGCATGCAGGAAGCTGGCGAAGCGCCGACTGTGCAGTAATCGCTGGCTCTATCAAGAAAGCGCCTTTCGGGGCGCTTTTTTGTTGCCTGTACCGGCCCTGTCGCCGGCAAGCCAGCTCCCACAGGTACTGCACAGGACCTGAGCTGTATGCGGTCCCTGTGGGAGCTGGCTTGCCGGCGACAGGGCCGGTACAGGCAGTTCATCAGCTCCCGGCAAACCCGTTCTGCCGCCACGCCTCATACACCGTCACCGCCACGGTATTGGACAGGTTCAGGCTGCGGCACCCTGGTCGCATCGGCAGGCGCAGGCGTTGCTCGGCCGGCAAACTGTCCAGCACGTCGGCCGGCAAGCCACGGCTCTCCGGCCCGAACAGGAACGCGTCGCCCGGCTGGTAGGCCACTTCGTGGAACGAGTGCGAGCCCTTGGTGGTAAAGGCGAACAACCGTGGGTTGCCCAGGCTTGCCAGGCATCCGGCCAGGCTCTCGTGGCGCTTGAGCGTGGCATACTCGTGGTAGTCCAGCCCCGCACGCCGCAGGCGCTTGTCATCCAGTTCGAAGCTGATGGGCTCGATCAGGTGCAGCTCGCAGCCGCTGTTGGCACACAGGCGAATGATATTGCCGGTATTCGGCGGAATTTCTGGTTGAAAAAGGATGACGTGAAACATGCACGGCTCCAAGCGTGAAGATGACGGGCATTCTACCCCTGAACCGGACGTGCGTTCGAAGGCGTTCCCGCGGGTGATGCTGTCGTTGGCGATTGTCGGCTTGATGGTCGGGCTGATGATCGGCCGCCTGACCGCGCCAGAGGAGCGCGAACTGCAGCAGGTGGAGGTGGTCCAGGACGGCCTGGAACTGTGGTTCAACGCAGAACCCAAACTGCATGGCGAGAATGTGGAAGGCACCGTTGCGCTGTTGTTCCAGGCCGAGGGCAAGGTCCAGCAGGGGCAACTTAGCTTGCAGGGCAAGCCCGTCAGCTGGCGGGTACAGCGGAGCAAGGAAGGGTTGTTGCTGACGGTGGTGGCCGCGCGCCCCCTGCACGGCGAGTGGGCCGGTGCAGAGGACGATGGGCGTTGGCGGGTGCAGGTGAAGCTGCACGAATAAAAGAGGGGATGTCCCGGCCTGCCTGTACCAGGGTCCCCAAAACGGGCGGTGTTGCGAATAAAAGAGGGGTCACCCGGCCTGCCTGTACCAGGGCCCCCGAAACTGGTGATGCGATAGCTATTGCAGGGGGCGTGCCAGTTTTGCAAAGCCCGTGAATACTGGGCTTTCAGGGGGATTTGGCCGGATGTTGAGGGGGTTTGTGCCTTCGGGAGGTGCAGTGGGCACAGGATCGGTGCATTGGGGCGGTGTCTGGTTTTGCGCCCCAAACGCATTCGCGGGTGAACCCGCTCCCACAGGTACAGCACAAGCCTCTAGGTCGGTGCAGTATCTGTGGGAGCGGGTTCACCCGCGAATGCGTCAGTTCAGGTGGTCAAGGATTAATGGTCTTCACCCTCCTCATCATCCCCACCCGCCACATTCATTCCCAGCTCCTTGATCTTGCGCGTCAGGGTATTGCGTCCCCACCCCAGCAACAGTGCGGCATCCCGGCGCCGCCCGGCGGTGTGCTTGAGCGCCGTCTCGATCATGATCCGCTCAAAGCTCGGTACCGCGCTGTCCAGCAGGTTGGTCTGCCCACGGGCCAACGCCTGGTCAGCCCATTGGCGCAGGGCCTGCTCCCAGTTGGTCACCGGCGCGGCGTCCTGCGGCAGGTTCAGCAGCTCGGGCGGCAGGTCACCGATCAGCACTTCGCGGCTGGAGGCCATCACGGTGATCCACCGGCAGGTGTTCTCCATCTGCCGCACGTTACCCGGCCATGGCAGGTTACGGATGAACTCTTCGGTCTCCGGCTTCAGGACCTTGGGCTCGACGGCCAGCTCCTGGGCCGCGCGGGCCAGGAAGTGGCGTGCAAGGGTGGGAATGTCTTCGCGGCGGTCGGCCAGGCGCGGAATGTGAATGCGGATCACGTTCAGGCGGTGGAACAAGTCCTCGCGAAACTTGCCAGCCTGCACCAGCGACTCCAGGTTCTGGTGGGTAGCGGCGATGATGCGCACATCGACCTTGACCGGCACGTGGCCGCCCACCCGGTAGAACTCGCCATCGGCCAACACCCGCAGCAGGCGGGTCTGGGTGTCGGCGGGCATGTCGCCAATCTCGTCAAGGAACAGCGTACCGCCGTCCGCTTGTTCGAAACGGCCGCGGCGCAGGTTGGCCGCCCCGGTGAAGGCGCCCTTTTCATGGCCGAACAGCTCGGACTCCATCAAGTCCTTGGGGATGGCCGCCATGTTCAGGGCAATGAACGGCGATGCCGCGCGCGGGCTGTGGCGGTGCAGGGCGTGGGCGACCAGCTCTTTACCGGTACCCGACTCACCGTTGATCAGCACAGTGATGTTGGAATGGCTGAGGCGGCCAATGGCGCGGAACACCTCCTGCATCGCCGGTGCTTCACCGATGATCTCCGGGGTGCGTGCCAGGTTCTGCGGCACATCCAGCCCTTGTTGCTCCTGCGCATGCTGGTTGGCGCGTTTGACCAGCGAGACAGCCTCGTCCACATCAAACGGCTTGGGCAGGTATTCGAAGGCACCGCCCTGGTACGACGCCACAGCGCTGTCCAGGTCTGAATGCGCGGTCATGATGATGACCGGCAGGCGCGGGTGCTGCTCGCGGATCTGCGCCAGCAAGTCCAGGCCGCTGGCGCCGGGCATGCGGATGTCGGAAATGATCACGTCCGGCTGCTGGCGTGCCAGGCGCCCCATCACACCGTCTGCGCTGTCGAAGCTCTGGGTGGTCATGCCTTCCTGTTGCAGGGCTTTTTCCAGGACCCAGCGGATGGAACGATCATCGTCGACGATCCATACGGTTTCACTTCGGCTCATGAGGCGGTGGCTCCTTGTTCCAGGGGCAGGTAGATCGAGAAGGCGGTGTGGCCGGCATGGCTTTCACACTCGATCAGGCCCTGGTGCTGGCTGATGATGTTCTGGGTAATGGCCAGGCCCAGCCCGGTACCGTCCGGGCGGCCGCTGACCATGGGATAGAAGAGGGTGTCCTGCAGTTCCGAGGGAATGCCCGGGCCGTTGTCGATGATCTCCACCCGTGCCACCAGGCGATGACGCACATGGCCGATGGTGAACTGGCGCAGGGCGCGGCTGCGCAGAGTGATGCGGCCCAGGCGCAGCTCATTCTGCGAGCTGATGGCCTGCATGGCGTTGCGCACGATGTTGAGTACGGCCTGGATCATCTGCTCACTGTCGATCAGTACATCGGGCAGGCTCGGGTCATAATCGCGCACCAAAGTGATGCAGCCCTGGCTTTCGGCCTCGACCAGGCTGCAGACCCGTTCCAGCACCTCATGAATATTGGTCATTGCCAGCGATGGCAGCTTGTTCGAGCCGAGCATGCGGTCGACCAGGTTGCGCAGGCGGTCGGCCTCTTCGATGATCACATTGGTGTAGTCGCGCAGGCCGTCTTCGGGCAGCTCGCGCGCCAATAACTGTGCGGCGCCGCGAATGCCGCCGAGCGGGTTCTTGATCTCATGGGCCAGGCCGCGCACCAGCATCTTGGTGGTTTCCTGCTTGCTCAGCTGGGCCTCTTCCTTGGTGATGCGCAGCAACCGGTCACGTGGGTGCACCTCCAGCAGCAGCAGGGTCTGGCCCTGGTGCAGGATGGGCGTGACGGCGTAATCGACGGTAATGGTCTGCCCGGTCAGCGATGTCAGTTGCGCTTCGCGCTTGGTGAAGGGGTGCGCCTGCTCCACCGCCTGGCGCAGCGAGCTGAGCGCTTCGGTCGATTCAGTGAACAGTTCGCTGATGAACTGGCCATGGCTGCGTTGGCCGCTAACGGCCAGCAGCATTTCTGCGGCCGGGTTCATGTACTCCAGGCGCAGATCCGCATTGAGCAGCAGCGTGGCGGTGGTCAGGTTGTCCAGAAGCAGACGGTGCTGTGCATCGCTGATGGTCATATGGCGTCGGTGACCTCTTTTGGCGCTTGCCTGGCACTCCTTTGGCAAGGGCCGGGCGCAGGTTGGATCCGCTGGTGCGAATTCTTGTACAAGAAAATGCAAGAAACAAACCAAAGCTCCGAAAAGAAGCGGGATTTAACGAGAAAGGCCTGGATCTGCGCGATATCGGATCAAAAACTCTGGATGAAACGTTTCATCTGAACCAGTTTGGCGAGCAAATGGGAGCACGGAGCAAAAATGTGCACCAAGATAGAGCATAGCGTGGCTGGTAAAGGTTTTTGTGGGAGCAGAAACGAAAACGGCCTCCCGAGGGAGGCCGTCTGGATCATGTCATCGGCGCCAGGCGCCGATCAGATCAGCAGCTGTAGTACAGCTCGTATTCCAGCGGGTGCACGAAGGTACGGACCTTGATCTCTTCTTCGCTCTTCAGCTCGATGAAGGCATCGATGAAGTCGTCGGAGAACACGCCGCCTTTGGTCAGGAACGCACGGCCTTTGTCCAGCTCTTCCAGGGCTTCTTTCAGGCTGCCGCATACTTGCGGAATGTCCTTGGCCTCTTCCGGTGGCAGGTCGTACAGGTTCTTGTCGGCAGCATCGCCTGGGTGGATCTTGTTCTGGATGCCGTCCAGGCCAGCCATCAGCAGGGCCGCGAAGGCCAGGTACGGGTTGGCCGATGGGTCCGGGAAACGTGCTTCGATACGGCGGGCTTTCGGGCTGCCGACGTAAGGAATACGGATCGAGGCGGAACGGTTGCGAGCCGAGTAGGCCAGCATTACCGGGGCTTCGAAGCCTGGGACCAGACGCTTGTAGGAGTTGGTCGACGGGTTGGTAAAGCCGTTCAGGGCTTTGCCGTGCTTGATGATGCCGCCGATGAAGTACAGGGCGGTGTCGGACAGGCCGGCATAGCCTTCACCCGAGAAGGTGTTCTTGCCTTCTTTCCAGATCGACATGTGCACGTGCATGCCCGAGCCGTTGTCGCCGTACAGTGGCTTCGGCATGAAGGTGGCGGTACGGCCGTAGGCGTCGGCAACGTTGTGCACGACGTACTTCAGGGCCTGTACTTCGTCAGCCTTCTTCACCAGGGTGTTGAATTTGACGCCGATTTCGTTCTGGCCGGCAGTCGCCACTTCGTGGTGGTGAACTTCGACGATCTGGCCCATTTCTTCCAGTGCGTTGCACATGGCAGTACGGATTTCGTGGTCGTGGTCGAACGGCGGAACCGGGAAGTAGCCGCCTTTCACGCCTGGACGGTGGCCTTTGTTGCCGCCTTCCACGTCAGCACCGGTCATCCACGAGCCTTGCTCGGAGAAGATCTTGAACATCGAGCCGGAGATGTCGGAATGGAACTTCACTTCGTCGAAGATGAAGAACTCAGGCTCAGGGCCTGCGAACACGGTGTCACCGATACCGGTGCTCTTCAGGTACTCTTCGGCACGCTTGGCGATCGCACGTGGGTCGCGGTCGTAGCCCTGCATGCTCGATGGGTCGACGATGTCACAGGTGATGATCAGGGTCGGCTCTTCGGTGAACGGGTCCAGCACGGCAGTGTCGTCGACCGGCATCAGGATCATGTCGGAGGCTTCGATGCCTTTCCAGCCAGCGATGGAGGAGCCGTCGAACATCTTGCCGACTTCGAAGAAGTCTTCGTCCAGGGCGTCACGCGACGGCATGGTCACGTGGTGCTGAATGCCTTTGGTGTCCGTGAAACGCAGATCAATCCACTTGACGTCATGATCTTTGATGAGTTGAACCGACTTCGACATGTTGTCCTCCGGAGGGTCTAGAGCGCGGTGGGCCGCTGCCCTGGAAAAAGGGTGTTGCCAGGCGCGGATAGTCGGCCAAGCTTACCTGCCTCACAAGGGAGCAAATTGCATGCCAGTGCCCGAAAATGGCGAGGTAGGGATAAAAGGAGGCGTTTGCGGGCATTTGAAGGTTGGGTGAGCCTGAAAAATGCACCCTAAAGATGCGAATTCTGCAGGCTGCGCACCAATATTGTGCATTGGTTGTTTGATGTGTTTTCTTGAGGGCCTCATCGCCGGCAAGCCAGCTCCCACAGGTAGGGCGCAGCTCTTGATACCTGTGGAGGGCCTGTAGGAGCTGGCTTGCCGGCGATGAGGCCGGTGCAGGTAATATAAATCCGACCTTCTGTACAAAAGTTGGTCAAATCCTGAGCAATTTCCGATATAATTCGCGCCCCTCATTTTCGGCAGGCCCTGCGCGCACTGTTAACCAATGAAACTTATCGTCAAAGTCTTCCCAGAAATCACCATCAAGAGCCGGCCGGTGCGCAAGCGCTTCATCCGCCAGCTCGCCAAGAACATCCGCAACGTGCTCAAGGATCTGGATCCCGAGCTCGCGGTCGATGGTGTCTGGGACAATCTCGAGGTGGTCACCCGCGTCGAAGACGAAAAGGTTCAGCGCGAGATCATCGAACGCCTCACCTGCACCCCGGGTATCACCCACTTCCTGCAGGTAGAAGAGTACCCGCTGGGTGACTTCGACGACATCGTCGCCAAGTGCAAGCAGCACTTCGGCCACCTGCTGGCCGGCAAGCACTTTGCCGTACGTTGCAAGCGCGGCGGCCACCATGACTTCACTTCGATGGACGTCGACCGTTACGTCGGCAGCCAGTTGCGCCAGCAGTGCGGCGCCGCCGGCATCGAGCTGAAGAACCCGGAAGTGCTGGTGCGCATCGAAATTCGCAACCAGCGCCTGTACGTGATTCACAATCAGCACAACGGCATTGGCGGCTATCCGCTGGGCGCCCTGGAGCAGACCCTGGTGCTGATGTCCGGTGGTTTCGACTCTACCGTGGCGGCCTACCAGATGATGCGCC
>NZ_JABMCN010000010.1 GCF_013179515.1 Pseudomonas sp. CM27 | reverse complement strand
GTGCCCAGCCTAGGTAAGCACGATGTAAGCGTTGCGCTGCACGATCCCGGCATGTGGCCCTTCGACCAGGTGCACATATCGCCCACCGACCTGATCGATTGGCAAACAGTCATCAACATCCAGCACCGCATCGGTGTGGGCTTGAGCCCAATGCAGCAGGATCTGCCGCTTGCCTTTTGCCTTGGCCTCCCGCTTGTCCCTGGCCACGACCAACAGATAATGATGCGCTTCGCCGAAAGTCTGTGACTCGTAGCCACCCAGGTTGATGAAGTAAAGGCGAGGCGCATCCGGCAATGGCGCCAAGGTGCTGAATTCCACGCGCCAGCCCTCGACACCATCGATGGCCATCCACGCGTCGATGTGCATGCCTTTGGGGCTGCCAAACCAGCTGTCACGAAGCTCCGGGTAGGCTTGCTCCAGCGTGTCGGCCACGACGAAAGCGACGTCGTGCACTTCTATTTTTGCCCGAGGATGTTTACCGCCGAGCAGCACAACGAAAAGCATTCGATACCCCCATCACCGTGTTCATTACCAGACAAGCCGGCTCCGGCAACTTTATCACCAACCTCCAGGCCAGCGCCGCACGTGCGGGAGCCGTGCTGGCCGACTATTTGCGAACCGGGGGCCCAGGTCACTTTGTCAAAGATGACGGTGGTATAGGCGTTTACTGCAGGGTTGGTAGAAAGGGGATGGCTTGATAGGCCTGGCTTTCAGGGATACTGGCAACCTTTCGGGTGCCTGAGCCGCCAAGATATCAACAAATGCTTGACCAGGGAGAACGATCGTTCTACCGTAGCCACATGGATAAGCCAATGACCGATACACGCGAAAAGATTCTGGCTACTGCCGAGAAGCTGATTTACGAAAACGGGATTCACGCCACTGGCATGGACCTCCTCGTAAAGACCTCGGGTGTAGCACGTAAAAGTATTTATCGCTATTTTGCGACCAAGGACGATGTAGCGGCAGCTGCGCTGAATGCACGCGATGTACGCTGGATGCAGTGGTTTCGTGGTGAATGCGAAAAAGCGCAAACTCCACAACAACGTATCCTGGGCATTTTTGATGTGCTCAAGCGTTGGTTTGAGTCTGACGGTTTTCGCGGATGTGCTTTTATCAACACTGCCGGGGAGATTGGCGACGCAAACGATCCCATTCGACAGATCGCAAAGCTGCATAAACAAAAGCTGCTTGACTATACCCTCGAACTGACCAGCGATTTAGGCGTCACAGATCCGATTGTTCTGGCCAGGCAATTGTTCGTGCTTATAGAGGGCACGATAACCGTGGCCCGCATAATGGGCGACTATACCGCGCTCGATAGCGCGAAAGAAGTCGCCGACATTTTGCTCAAAAAAGAAGTACAGCGCACACGCGCTTGAAGTTGCACGAAATGCTAACTCCACTGAACGATCCACATGATTGGAGGCACCCTCATGCCCAACGAACAAGCTCGCCCGCCACTTCCGCCCTTCACTCGCGAATCAGCGATTGAAAAAGTCCGACTGGCTGAGGATGGTTGGAATTCCCGCGCTCCCGAAAAAGTTGCGCTCGCCTACACGCTGGATACCCAATGGCGTAACCGCGCCGAGTTTGCCACCAATCGCGAAGAGGCCCAGGCATTCCTCACTCGCAAGTGGAAGAAAGAGCTGGACTACCGGTTGATCAAAGAGCTCTGGGCCTTCACCGACAACCGCATCGCCGTCCGTTACGCCTACGAGTGGCACGACGATTCGGGTAACTGGTTCCGCTCCTATGGCAATGAAAACTGGGAATTCGAAGCGGATGGCTTGATGCACCGCCGGTTCGCCTGCATCAACGATATGCCTATCAAGGAAAGCGAGCGCAAGTTCCACTGGCCACTGGGTCGCCGACCAGACGATCACCCAGGCCTGACTGAACTGGGGCTGTAAGGCATGCTGGACCTGATGCTGTTTACGCAAAGGATCAGGTCTTACCGGGGCACGTACTCGGCACCTATCCGTTGAACCTGACAACATTGCAAAGCACCTTGATATCACTATAATTGCGATCAATTCTTATCCGCACTTATAATCAGGAAGATCCAGGTGCCCTACCCGCTGCCGCCCGCATCTCCCGGCAGGATGACATGCATGCCCTGTATCGCGACCACAGCCAATGGCTGCAGGGCTGGATTCGCCGGCGCCGCAAGTTCACCGTGGGCGGCAATGCCTACTGGCAAAGCTCGACGTTCTTCAAGCCAAGCGACGAGGACTGGTACGCAATCGATGACCCGGGATTCAAGTACAGCCCGACGATGTCGTGAACCTTTTCGAAAAACAACGGATCGGTGGAACGCTTGAAGGTTTTTTCCAGATGCGGCTTGATCCCGAACGCGTGCCAGATACGCATGACGCTGGCAGGAGAAAGGCCTGTCTCGCGGCTCATGCGGCGAGTACTCGAGTGGCTGGAATCGTCGGGCTTACCTTGGAATACCTGATTGACTACTTGCTGAACCTGCTCATCCGAGATCGTGCGTGGCGGGCCAGAGCGGGGTTCATCGTTCAAACCCAACAATCCCAATTCAGCGAAACGTTGCCGCCACCGCGATACGATCCTTGGTGGTACCCAAGCGCTGAGCAATGTCATTGCCAGAATCGCCGGCTGCACAAGCGCGGATTATTTCGGCCCGCAGACGTGCATCTTGGGCGCCTTTGCGGAGCTGGACACAGCGTAGCGGCTCCGCACTTTCAGTTTCAGATAGGGTAGTGACAGTCGCTGGTCGGCCCATGTCGATACACAACGCTTGAAGAGTAGGGCTCTACCGAGCTATGCCAAATTTTCAGTGGTATTTCTGAAACACCACACTAGCTTGTTCCATGCTGTGTTTGCGGCATTTCTTTGGCGCAGAAACTGGTAATTCTGCCAGTTGACCAACACCTCAACCGCGATGCAGATTCGGAGCTGGGACTTAAAAGGCATGTTTCCAAGCGGGGTCCGCAACCCCCATATCAAATACTAATCAAACCTTATGAATCACCACTTAAGGCTGTACCCTAAAAACAAAAGCATTTGAACCGCCAAATGAAAAACCAATACACCTCATCCTTTAGACCCCAAGAAGAACAGCCATGAAACCAGACTGCCGACATACTTCTCTCACCACATTTACCAACTATACCGTCTACGGCCATAGCAAACTGCCTTCTCAACGCACTTTCAAGATTGGCTTTAACGGAGCATTGCTCAATCCCCTGGCAAATTTATATCATTTGGGAAACGGTCATCGTGAGTACAGCCCTCTATTGATGAGATTTACCAGCCCAGATCGTTTCAGCCCTTTTGGAGCCGGCGGGGTAAACACGTACGCCTATTGCTCCGGAGATCCAGTCAACCGTGTCGACCCGACAGGAACGGTTAGCCTGTGGAGTAGAATCAAGGGCTTTTTTGGGGGGCGACCTAACCGGTCAGACATGGCGCATTCCAGGGTTAACGCCGAGCCTATAACTACCGTTAGTCCTGTGCCTAGTAGGCAAGAACAACAAAGGGGCGCCTTCAGATTTTTAACGGAAATAGAGCCCATATATCCAGATATATTTGACAACATAGTGAACAACCTATCGCCAGGGGACTTGCAAAATGCCGCCTCTATAAATCAAATCGACGTTTGGGCAGACAAACATTCCATGAGTAGGTATCTGGATTATTTCGACGCAATCTCCAAAGGGCAAAAAGTAGATTATAGAAACGACGGAAGGCTAAACAACACGGACGTATTCAACCTTCAATATCTGCAAGACCAATTGCAAAAAACCGAACTCCCCTTAAAAGGTTTCACCAGCTTCATTGATGAACCCCGGCATCAAGCACGATCTAAAGTCAAGGACTTGACAAAATACGCTGGATATATGCGCCGGTATTTGGAACTACCAAGCTCTAAGCAAAATTATCTTTTGGAAAGATTTTGAAAAGGCATTGAATGATGGCGCGAAAAGTTTAAATACGCGCACAGGCGCGGGCGCTGCCCGCCGGTCAAGAGTGGTAATCTTCGACCAACTTAGAGAGTCCGGGGCTCTGGATAGCAGGGCCTCGGAAACAGCCAGGATTAGTTCTTCCCTGCCTCTTCACGGATGCAGACTCATTCTACCTATCCAGGCTGCGCGGGCACCCTACCCATTGGTCATTCGGATGCAAACGACGGTCGCTCGTTAAACCATGCCACCGCACTGCGTGTTCGACGAAAAACCCAAGTCGTAGGTGATGGCCAGCTCTATCGCGCCCTCACCGCCAAGGTAATCGAAACTGCCATCGCGCATGTCGACAGTGATCTTGGCAGGCTTCCTGCATCCGACGCACAATCTGGGGCAGGCAATAGGGCCCCAGGTCTTCAAAGCACCCGACTAACAGTTCTCCGACACACTCGCCAGCATTGAAGCTTCGATTGAGCATTATCTGGAAACTTACAACCAGAGTCCGAAACCGTTTCGGTGGCATAACAAGGTAGAAGATATTCTCGCCTCAGTCGCTCGTACAGCACGAGCGCTGGGCAAGTGATTTTTCAGTGGTACTTCTGAAACACCACACTATTTGCCGCCGGGACAAGACTCAGCGCCCATGGGATCAAGCGCCGCCCGCGCGGCGCTTGATCCCAAAGGTGCTGAACAGCCTAAGGCGCTATCACTTCGTCCAGAGCCTGCTCAAGGGTGCTGACCGTACGCTCGATGTTGTGCAGCTTTTCGAGGCCGAACAGCCCGATGCGGAAGGTCTGGAAATCGGCCGGCTCATCACACTGCAACGGCACACCCGCCGCTATCTGCAGGCCATGCTCGACAAATTTCCTACCGCTCTTGATGTCGGCATCATCGGTGTAGCTGACCACCACGCCCGGGGCCTGGAAGCCGGCGGCGGCGACACTGTTGATGCCTTTGCCGGTCAACATGGCGCGCACCCGGTCGCCCAGCAGCTGTTGTTCGCTGCGCAGCTTGTCGAACCCGTAGGCCTGCATCTCGTTCATCACTTCGTTGAACCGTGCCAGAGAATCGCTGGGCATTGTGGCGTGGTAGGCATGCCCGCCCTGTTCATAGGCCTGCATGATCTGCAGCCACTTTTTCAGGTCGCAGGCAAAGCTGCTGCTTTGCGTATGCCCGATGCGCTCGACAGCCAAGGTACTGAGCATCACCAGGGCGCAGCAAGGGGATGCGCTCCAGCCTTTCTGGGGTGCGCTGATCAGCAGGTCGACTGCGCACTTGTGCATATCGACCCAGACGGTTCCCGAGGCGATGCAGTCGAGCACGAACAAGCCCCCCACCGCGTGCACGGCATCGCCGACAGCGCGCAGGTAAGCGTCGGGCAGGATGATCCCGGATGAGGTTTCAACGTGGGGGGCGAAGACAATTTGCGGCCGGTGCGCCTGAATGGCCGCCAGCACTTCGTCCAGCGGGGGTGGCGCGTAGGCAGCCTGGCGACCGCTTTCGACCGGCCGGGCTTTAAGTACGGTGGTGGCCGCCGGGATGTTGCCCGTTTCGAGGATCTGGCTCCAGCGATAGCTGAACCAGCCGTTGCGGATCACCAGGCATTGCTGGCCGGTGGCAAACTGCCGCGCCACCGCTTCCATGCCAAATGTACCGCTGCCCGGCACTACCGCAACAGCCTGGGCGTTGTAGACCTGTTTCAGGGTCGTGGAGATGTTCTTCATCACGCCTTGAAATGCCTGCGACATGTGGTTGAGCGAGCGGTCGGTGTAGACCACCGAGTACTCGACCAGCCCCTCAGGGTCAATACTGGGATAGAGCTTTGACATGGGTGACTCCTTGGCAGAGATGTCCGTGTTAAGGACCCTGCCCTAAGCTTGGGCAAATGACAAGATTGATCGGGGCTGGCTTTGGGGCGCATCAGGGCTGACGAGTGCTGGCCGCAAGAAATGCAGCGCCTATGAGACCGGGCGCCGCCCGCGCGGCGCTTCGCAGCACAAGGCTGCTCATTTGTTGCAACGTGGCCATGCCTGTAGAAGCGGCGTTGCCTGCCCTGGTCGCTTCAAGCACCGAGCGAATCCAGCACGGCCTGCAGCTTGCCCCGGGTGAATGGCGTGCAGGCCTGCATGGGCTCGCGCAGCTCGTCACTGATCAAGTCTTGCAGGTGCAAGGCCGCCTTGATCACCGCCGGATTGGGCTCGGCGAAGGCCAGCCTGATCCACGGCAGAATCTGATAGAACGTGCCGCGCGCGGCCAGCCAGTTGCCACCTTCGACCTGCTGCAGCATGCGTACATACAGGTCTGCGCGCACCTGCGCCGAAGCCGAAATGGCCCCTGCACCGCCCAGGCACAGGTTGTTGAAGATCTGCAGGTCTTCGCCAGCCAGCACCTGGGCGTGGCCGTCCTCGATCAGGGCCAGGGTGGTTTCGCTGTCGCCGCTGCAATCCTTGACGGCGGCAATGCGCGGGTGGCGCACGATACGGCGCAGGGTTTCCCGCTCGATGCGCACGCCGGTGCGGTAAGGGATGTCGTAGACGATCAGCGGTACGCTGGCGGCATCCGCCACCGTGTTGAAAAAGCCCTCGATGCCGGCCTGCGACGGGCGGATGTAGCACGGTGCGGGCACCAGCAGCCCGCCGATCTGGCGCTGCTGGATTTGCGCCTGGAAGGCCAGCAGTTCACCCAGGTTGTACCCCGACAGGCCCATCACCACCCTGCCCGGCTCCACCCAGGCCAGCACGGCATCCAGCACGGCCAGCTGCTCGGCCTTGGACAGCGCGGCCGCTTCCCCCGTGGTACCGCACACCACAAAACCGGAGACGCCGTCTTCGAGCAGCTTGTTCACCAGCTTTTCCAGCGCGACAAAGTCGACTTCATTGCCGCGCAATGGCGTGACCAAGGCGATCCAGATACCACGGAAATTCGACATGCAAAAACTCCTGATGTTGACCGATAGTCAGCGTCAGCAGGGCGAAGAGAGGAAGTGGTCTGGCAGGGATACCTGGCGCCTTCTGTCTCGTCAGCCCACCTGACGAGACAGCGCGCCTCGGTCAGATGAGCGGCTGTTTCTTGGATTTCTTGGCAACGGCAACACACGCGTCTGCCTGGGCGATAAAGCCCGAAGCGGAAATGGCGTGGTTGGTCATGGACATGCTGGAAAGCCCGTTGCGTGGGTATGGCTGGATAATGGTGGGGCGGTGTGCCCGGTGTCAACCTTCCAGTCAATCACCGCCACTCGCTATAGGGCTCCAGCGGTGTCACCGGCAGCGCCAGGTTGCCGCGCCACGGCTCGAACAGGTAGCGCAGGTAAAGCATGCCATGGCTGGGCGCATAGTCATCGCTGTGCTGCCAGTCGAAACCGCCGCCCAGCACCCAATGGTCACTCAGGCGCCGTTCGAACAGGCCGCGCAGGCGATAGCCCAAGCCGCTGCTGTCGCTGGCTTCAGTCATGGCGTCGAGGTTGGAGTCGACAGCATACTGCGCCAGCACCTTGCGGTTGAGGTGTACGTCCGGGTACAGCCGGCTGCTGGCACTGTGGGCCTGGGACCAGCTGACGGACCCTTCCAGCAACAGTGACCAGTCGTAGTTGCGCCAGGCATAGCTGACCGGCACACCCACCGAGGTATAGCGCTGCGGGCTGTAGTAGCCGCCCTGCCCCAGGCTGTAGCCGCCCAGGTCCTTGTCGTGGCGCCAGTGCATCAGCGTCAGGCCGACACGCACGCGCTCGTCGGCCTTTTCCACCACGCGGTGGTAATAACCGGCCATGGCCCGCGTGCGTTGGTTGTCAGCAACGTTTTGGCCGTACAGCCAATGGTGCCCAAGGCTGGCCCAGACCCCGTTGTCGCCGCCCTGGTCCCAGCTCAGGCCGAGCGTGGCGCCGTTGGCCGTGACCCCGCCCCAGCGCACACCTGTCGGGCGGTCACGGGCGCCGGCGAACGACAGCAGCGAGTTGCTCATGGGCCGCCGCGAAGCGGTCAGCGACCAGCCGACCTGGCCGAGGTCGCCGTTGAGCGTCGCGCCCCCCAGCCAGTTGTTGATCGCGTAGCCCTGGGTGGTGCCCAGGTCGAGCGCCCAACGGCTGCCCTGCCAACCCAGCGCCAGGACACTGCCGTCAGCGCTTTGCGAACCGCCCTCGCAGGCGGGCAGCGCCTTGCCGTCAGCGCTGCTGCCGACAAACTGGCAACTGCCGAAATCCGGGGTGTAGCGCCCCTGCGCGTTCTGCTCGAACGCGCCCGCATCCATGCCGATGCGCTCGACCCGCGCAAAGGCGGTGCCGTCCTGCCAGGGGGTATCCACATGCAGCAAGGTCGAGTGGGTGCTCAGTTGCGACGTGCCCGGAGTACCGTCATCCTCGCGCCAGCCGTAGTCGTGCATCAGGGTCACGTGGGTGTTGCGCTGGCGGTACAACGCATCCACATCACTGCGCAGGCTGCGCGCCAGCCAGTCGTCGCTGGCTTGCTCGCGGCTGGCAAGCGTCAGTGCCTGGTCATCCCGCGGCGCTGCGCCAGCACGATCCAGCAGCTGTGCATCGGCCATCGCTGCGGCATACAGGTCCAGCGCCCGCTGCGGGTCGGTCTGCGCTACCAGGCGCGCTGCATCGCGTCGCAGCAGTGGGTCGGGGCGAGGCGACTGCGCGGCAAGCTGATCAAGCTGCCTGGCCGCCTGGTCGTGTTCGCCCAGGGCAACCCAGACCGCTGCCAGGCGCCGCTGGCCGTTGTTGTCATCGGCGGCCAACCGGGGCACCTGCACCCCCAGCATGTGCCGGGCCTGTGCCAGGTTGCCTTCGGCCACCGCGCTTTCGATCACCCCAAGACGCGCTTCGGGTCGCCCGGGTTGCACGGCAAGCACTCGCCAGTAATAGTCGCGCGCCTTCCCTGGTTCCCCGCGCGCGGCTGCCCAGTCGGCCAACAGCATCAGGTCGTCGGGGCCGCCCTCACCCCGCGCCAGGCCGGCTTCGAGCAGGGTTGTGGCCTCGGCACCGCGGCCCTGTGCCTGCAACTGCTGCGCCGAGGCCAGGGTCAGGCGCCGCTGGATACGCTGCTGCAGCGCGTGCATGTCAGCGTTCCAGGCTGCCGGCGGCACCGCCGCGAGGCTATCGAGGGCCAGGGCATCGCGGTCGCTGGACTCCAGGAACAGGCCATGGGCGTAGCGCGTGGCCGGGTCGCCAGGCTGCTGCCGGACCAGCCTGGCGAAAGCCGCATCGGCCTCGGCGCTGCGCCCCTGCTGACGCAGGCTGTTGGCCAACTGGTAGACCAGCCAGGGCTCATCGGGGGCCAAGCTCGCAGCCTGGGCCAGGGCCTGGCTGGCGGTGGCCCAGTCTTCGCGCTGCAAGGCTGCTTCCCCTTGCTGCCTCAACCGCGCGAGCTGCAGGTTGCGACGCAGGCTGGCGAACTGCACTTGCTGGCGTGGTGGCAGGCTGTCCAGGTACGCCTGCGCCTTGTCGGGTGACTGTGCCTGGTACACGCGCATCAAGCCGCGCACGGCGCTTTCGTTGTCCGGCGCCATGCGCCGTACCTGCAGGAACTGCCGCTCGGCGGCAGCGGCGTTGCCCTCGGCCAGCGCAACATCCGCCAGGCCCAGGAATGCGTATTCATCCTTTGGCCGCTGCTGACGCGCCTGCAGGTAAAACGCGCGTGCGCCGGGCAAGTCCTGCGCCTGCAATGCCCGCTCGCCCTTGTTCAGCAGTGCCCAGTACTGGCTGGACGACTCCAGGTCCTTCCACTGGCTGATCGAATAGGTGTCCTGCTCCTTCGCGCTGGCCGCGCGGAACGCTGCATGGGCGTCTTCATAGCGGCCCTGACGCATCAGCGCGTAACCTAGTGCACCGTGCAGGCTGGCGTCATCCGGGTACTGGCGCAGCGCCCGGCGCAGCTGCGCTTCGGCTTCGGCGTTGCGTCCCTTGTCGACCAACGCCTTGCCGCGCTGGCCCGCCTGCCAAGCCGGGTCGGCCAGCAACGTGCGCTGCTGTTGCAGGGTCTGGCCGGCCTGCGCCAGCAGTGGCGAGGCCGGGTAGCGCTGGAGGAAGGCTTGCCAGGCCGCTGCGCTGGCAGTGCTGACCGACTGCCCAGCCAGGTAGTCGAACTCGCGCTGGGCAGCAGCATCCCGCGCGTTGGGGTCGCGGGCCAGCTCATCGAGCAGGGCCAGCGCTTCGCGGTCACGCTTTTCGGCAAACAGCCAGCCGGCCAGGGTCTGGCGCAACCCGGCGTTGCCGGGATACTGGCGGTCCAGTTGCTGCAACTGCCTGATCGCCGCCGGGCGCTGGCCTGGCAGGTTGCCGCGCACCCGCCAGTAGTCCAGCGCCAGCTCCAGGCTGGGTGGTTCGCCTGCGAACAACTGCTCGTACGCTGCCAGCGCCTCTGCGTTGCGCCCGGTAACGGCCAGCAGCCGCGCTTGCTGCAAGCGCCGCGCCGCTTCGGGCTGCTGCAGCTGGAGCAGGCGTGTGGCCTGGCGAGCCTGCAGGCTGCCGGGCGCCAAGGCGCTGAGCCTGGCCTGTAACTGTTCAGCCTGGGCGCTGTTCTTTTCGCGTAGCGCCAGGCCCAAGGCCGCCAGCAGCACATCGGGGTTGCGCGGTTCCAGCAACTGCAGGCGGCCGAGCGCATCGCGCACCAGGTCGTCACGGTGCAGCGCTTCGCCGCGGCGAACCTGCTCCAGCAGCCACTGGCGCTGCTCGCTGGCATCCTTCGGTTGGCCGAGGGCCTGGCAGCTGATCGCCGCCAGCATCAGCACGCCGATTACTCGCTGCATGACGGGCTCCAGGCGGGCAACAGGCGGCCGTCGGCGGCAAAGCGATAACGGCCTTGGTCATAGCCCTGGCCGAACAGCGCCAGCACCTGGCTGTAGTAGGCCTTGGGCTCGACCGGTTGTTCGGCCAGGCGCTGGCGCTGCTGCGCCAACGCCGCCGCGTGCTCGGGCGACGCTGCCAGCAGTGGCAGCAACGCTGCCGAAAAGCCCGCCGGGCCATGCCCGGTGGCGGCGCCGCTGCGCGCATCCACGCGCTCGGGTGGGCGCCCCTGACTGTGGGTCAATGCCGCCATCGGCGCATAGTGGGCCAGCAGCTCGGTCCGCTGCGCCGCGTCCTCGGCCAGCATGCCGACCCACAGGTACACGCGGATAGCGTCATAGTCACCGGCGTTGCCGTGTTGCGGGTCGGATGCCGGTTCACCGGTCGGGGTCCACAACAGCCAGTCCGGGGCAAAGCCTTTGGGTGAAGAAGCCAGCCACACACGTCGACTGTTGGCCGCCAGCTCGCCCCACAACGGGTCCACCAGGCTGAAGCGGTCGAGCAGTTGCAGCGGCAGATAGCTCGGGTTCAGGCGGCTGCCGCTGGCATCCTCGAAGCCGTAGTCACCCGGCAACAGCATCACGCCCAGGCCCGGTAGTTTTCGTACGGTCTGCGCGGCGATGCGCCACAACAGCCGCTGCCCCAGTTGCGCATAGGCCGGTTCGTCCCATAACCGCCCGGCTTCGAGCAGGCTGTAGGCAATCCACAGGTCGGCGTCACTGGCATTGTTGGTGTCCAGCACCTGCCACTGGCGCTGGCCATTGCGCCCCCACAACCAGGCCGGCAGATGCCGGGCCAGGTCGCCCTCGGCCAGGTTGTTGCTGGTCCAGCGCAGCAGCTTGGCGAAGCCCGGACGGTCATTGCCGACCAGGGCAAAGAACAGCGCGTAGCTCTGCCCTTCCGAAGTGCTGATCAGGCGCGCATCACTCGGGTCGATGACCCGGCCATCCACGCTCACCAGTTCGGCCTTGAAGTGCTCCCAGGCAGGCCACGAGCAGGCCGCCCCGGCATTGGCGAAAACAGGCAGGCCCAGGGCGACCAGCCCTGTCAGCAATGGTCGCATCATCAGGCCGCCTCACCCAACCGACGTCGGCCAGCCCAACGCAGTGCCCGCCACAGCAGGAAGGCGAACAGCACCACACTCACGGCAGCGATCGCCGCCAGCAGCACCGGGTGCTCGGACAAGTGGAACCACAACAACAGCCACCAGGGCAAGGCGCCGACAAAATAGTGCTCGCCAACGAACTGGCTGGTCACGCCGCTGCTGCGCACCAGGCTCACCGAACCGGCCACGGCGTCGAGCTTGCCGACGTCGCCAAGCACATCACGCAACAACGCATAGTCGCTGTCGCTGCTGGCCAGCAGTGCAACCACGCTGCGCTGTGGGTGGAATGGCGACTGCAAGCCGGTGATGGCGGCGATCGGCGCCTGCGCACTCACCGCCACGCGGCTGCTGGCAGGAACGCCTGCGGTATCGAAACGATGGCTGCCAGGCAACCCGGTGCTGCGGCCTTGCAGCAGCCAGTCACGCTGGGCGCTGAGCAGCAGGCCGAGGTTGGGCGCGTCACTCAGGGCCTGCGGCAGGTGGCCGATCAGCAGCAAGTCGGCATCGGCCGCTGCCGCCTGTTGCCAGTCATCTGCAAGCTTCAGGCCCAGTGCCGGGTAACCGATCTGCCCGGCCAGGCCGGCCACTGTGTCGAGCAAGGTGCCCACCTGCATTGGCGTGGGCTTGGCCGGCACCATGACCAGGGTTTCGGAAAGGTCGGCCATGCGGCTGAACGGGAAGCCGCTGCGGGCGAATGCGCGCAGGTCGGGCATGGCGATGTAGTGGTGGTAACCGGACAGGTCGATGGTCGAGTTTTCATCGATCGCCGCACGCACGTCCACCGGCAGCGAGGTCTGGCAACGATCGCGCTGGGCGCTGCCCAGGGTGCTGGCGAAGCTGAAGTCGAAGCGCAGGCGGTTGCGGTCGCCGATCTTCAACGCCGGGACCAGCGACTTTTCGGTCAGTGCCGTGTTGTCACCCGACAGCACTGCCAGGCGCATTTCCTCCAGCGTGCCACCGCGCCGGTCATTGCCCACCAGCGGCATGCTGGTGATGTACTGGTCGTTGACGCTGATGCTCAGGCGCGATTCGTCGGTCACTGCCGGTGCCGTGTAGCGATACAAGGTACGCAGTGGAATGCCCTGGTTACGCCAGACGAAAAGGTCTGGCGGCAAGTTCAGTTGCAGCGTCACCGGGTGCGGCTGCAGGCCGCTGACCTGCAACTGCCCAGGGTAGTCGAGCAGCTCGGCGAAACGTACCGGCCGGTCGGTGCGCGTCCAGTTCGGTGCGTCGTAGGGCTGGCGCGGTTGCAGCGCGGCCATCTGCTCCACTTGCACTCGGGCACCGCGGAACAGGTTGTTGCCCACCGCCAGCGCCGAGGCTGCCTCGACCAGGTCTTCGTCGTTGCGGCCCAGCACCAGCAGCACTTTGCTGAAGCGGTCGTCGGGGTGGTCGATCAGCTGCAACACCGGGCCGTCGACTGGAGGGAACTGCTGCAGGTCGGCAAGGAAGCCCGGGCGCCGGTCATTGCTGGCAAACACGATACTGGGCGTGGGTTGCTCGCCACGGGCCGGCAGGCGGTTGTACAGCACCGGGAAAGTTGCCTTGCGCCAACCGGCCTGGCTGCCGAAATAGGACACCAGGATCGCTGCGGCGCGCTGCTGCTCCAGGCTCGGCGAGCCACTGAACACCACTGGAAGCACAACCTTGCCGGTGTCGCGCGGGTCGAAGAACGGCAGCGGGAAATACGCCAGGTCGTTGTCCAGCGCCAGTGCCTGTTCATGCAGCTGCACCTGGCTCTTGCGGTTCAGGTTCAGCCACAGGCCGCTGTGCGCCGGGTCTTCGCAAATGTCGGTGTAATGCCCGACGAACTCCAGGCGCACCCGGTTGAAGTCGCTGAGCAGCTTGGGGTCCAGCGGCAGCTGGCGGCGTACGCGCTGGCCGAGCTGGTCTTTTTCCACCGGCACCACCCCCATCAGCTCGTCATTCAGGTAGACGCGCAGGTGCGACAGGTTCGGCAACAGGGCTGGTGAGGGTGTGTAGTCCAGCTGCAAGGTGGCATCGGTGGCCAGGCGGTCGCGACGCACGCCAAACTCGATCTGCTCGCTGTTGCGCACCCCCAACAGCAGGCTGTCGGACGCATGCCCGAGCTGCTCGAAGGTTTTCGCAACCGGCCAGTTCGGTACCGTGGGTACACCTGGCTCGGCAAGCGGCGCTGCGCTGGCAGCAACAGCGGGCTGGGACAAGGCGGCGCACAGCGCCAGCGCCAGGCCCCAGGTACGCGAGGGATAACGAGTCATCATGCGTCTCGGTCAACAAGGTTCATGGAAAGGACAGGCGCGGGTGTACGTGGCCTGTAGCTGGCCAGCCAGTGCCCCAGGCTGCGCAGCGGGCGTAGCCATGCACGCGCCCAGGGCGGCATGTGTTCGATCAGGCGCAGGTAGCCGACCCCGCCCAGCTTGAGCACATCGACCAGGCTGCGCAGCGGTCGGTCGACCTCATGCTGCGCGCCCCAGCCAAGCCAGGCATCGGCCCGGGCAAAGGTGCAGTGCACCAGGTCGATGCGCTGTTGCGGGCTGAGGTCGTGGAACACCAGGCCCGCGTGCTGCCCGACGGTACGGGTGACACAGGCCTGGAAGGCAAACTCGCGCTGGCCGCGGTTAAGCAGCAGCCGCACCCGCTCCCCGGGTTTCAGCACCAGGCCCGGGTGCAACTGCAGGCCCACGCCGCCATCGGAATAGTCGACCAGGGTGCAGGGGAAGGCATGCCCAGTGCCCAATACCAGCGCCGCCGGCAGCTGCATCTGTACCCGGTGAGCGCGGCGCACCTGGCGCACTTCGGCGGCCACGGCGACTGCGGCGCCGATGATCAGCAGGTTGTAGACCACCCACAGCGAGCTGACGATCACCGTGCCGATTTCTGCCGACGGGCCAGTGAACAGGCGCCACACGGCAAAACCCAGGCCGGCCACGTTGAGCACCGCGAGCCACAGGTAAGGCTGGGCGATACGCCAGTCGAACTGTTCCTGCTCCATCAGGCCGCCCTTGGCAGTAACGTTGAACGTGCCCTTCTTCGGCGCGAACAGCGCCACCGTGGTGGGGCGTGCGATGTACCAGGCCAGCACGGTCTCGTACACCTCGCCCCAGAAAGTCTGCCGGTATTTACCCTGCATGCGCGAGTTGGTCAGGCTGGCGTGGATCATGTGCGGCAGCACGTACAGCAGGATCATCAGCGCCGGTGCGTAGATGATGTAGGCATGCAGCAACAGGAACGCCAGCGGCGCCGTGAGGAACACCAGCCGCGGCAGGCCGGCCAGGAAGTGCAGCATCGCGTTGGCATAGCACACCCGCTGGAACAGGCTCAGCCCACGCCCGAACAGCGGGTTGTCGGTGCGGAATATCTGCACCATGCCGCGGGCCCAGCGAATACGCTGGCCAATGTGCGCCGACAGGCTCTCGGTAGCCAGGCCGGCCGCCTGCGGCAGGCTCAGGTAGGCCGACGACCACCCCTGACGGTGCATGCGCAAAGCGGTATGGGCATCTTCGGTGACAGTCTCGACGGCGAAGCCGCCGATGCTCTCCAGCGCGGTACGCCGGAGCACCGCACACGAACCGCAGAAAAACGCCGCGTTCCACATGTCGTTGCCGTCCTGGATCAGCCCGTAGAACAGCTCCCCTTCGTTGGGGCGACGGCGGAACGAGCCCAGGTTGCGCTCGAACGGGTCGGGCGAGAAGAAGTGGTGTGGCGTCTGCACCAGCGCCAGCTTCGGGTCCTTGAGAAACCAGCCCACCGTCATCTGCAGGAAGGAACGCACCGGCACATGGTCACAGTCGAAGATGGCAATCAGCTCGCTGTCCGTCACGCCCAGCGCGTGGTTGAGGTTGCCGGCCTTGGCGTGCCTGCTGTCTGGCCGCACGATATAGCCCACCCCGACCTCGTCGGCGAACGCGCGAAAGGCTTCGCGGCGGCCATCGTCAAGAATGTAGATGCGCAGGCATTCACGTGGCCAGTCCAGGCCCAGGGCCGCCAGCACCGTGGTGCGTACCACCGACAAGTCTTCGTTGTAGGTGGGGATCATCAGGTCCACCGTCGGCCAATGCTGCGGGTTGGCCGGCAGGCTCGCCGGCTTGCGCTGCAACGGCCAGCTGGTCTGGATGTAGCCCAGGATCAGCACGAACCATGAGTAGGTCTCGGCCGCCAGCAGGATCACCCCGCACACCAGGTCGGTGCTGTCGTTCCAGTTCAGGGTCGCGGTGTAGCGCCACCACAGATAGCGGCAGGAGATGATGGTCGACAGCACGATCAGCATCAATGTCGGGAAGCGGCCCGGCATGTGCCGCACCAGCATGGCGATGCCCAGCAACAGGCAGATGAACACCAGTTGCGCCAGGTAGCCGAAGGGCTCGGTCACGCACAGCAAGGCCAGGCTGACGGCGCACAATGTCAGCACGCCGTAGAACGCCCGGCGGGCGAGCACGCTGAGGTTGCGCAGGCGTACCGACGCGCCGTGCCTGAAGGCACTGGCACGGTAACGTGCGGGGACTTGCTGCAGGCTGGCAATCAGCAGGCTCCGGCAGTGGTTTGCCGCTTGCCGCATGCGCCACAGTTGCGCCCGCAAGGCGCCCAGAGCGCGGCGTGCGGCGCCAGGCTGGCGTGGCTGCGGCTGACGCCGCAGCAGCAGCCACAGGCTTTGAATCAGCAGCCGCAGCGGGTCGCCCAGGCTCGGGCGCTTGCCCGCCAGCTGCGGGTACAGTCGCTTGCGCTCAGCCAGCAGCGCCTGCCAGGCGGGCGATTCCAGACGCAGGAACAGATACGCCAGCCACACCCCAAGGGTGAACAGCCAGGCGACCGCTCGGCGCGCGCCGCGGGCATTGAACCAGGCGTAGGCCGACAATGGCGTCAATGTCACGACTGGCGCCTCGTCAGGCAACGCACCGCCAGGCTCTGCACATCCCGGCAGGCCAGGCTCTGCGGCGCGTAATGGCCCAGCGGGGCCTTGCACGCCAAGGCTTCGAGAAACGCCTCGTCGCGGTGCACCACCTGCAGCGGCAGGCGATCACGGAACAGGTCGCGCCAAACCATCAGCAAGTCGCTTTGCAAGCGGCTGGCGGGGTCGTAGCGGTTGACCAGCAACAGGTCATAGTGCTCGACCGGTCGCCGCCCAAGCAGCAGGTGGCTGGCCATTTCAGCTTCGGCGACCAGCACACGCACATCGGTTTTGACCCCGCCAGCGCCATCGCCCGGCAACTGCGGCAGGTCGAACAGCACCCAGTCGAAATGCCCGGCCAGCTCTGCCTGGCGCACGCGCCATGCATCCGCGTCCAGCACAGGCGGCGGCGCGCCAGCAGACAGATTGCCGAACGGCAACAGGCACAGGCCGTCGAGCACCTGGTACACGGCGTCGCCGAACGGCCGCCCTTGCCGCTCGGCCAGCGCCCAGCCTTCACACGTGTCGAGGGGCAGGTTGAAGTGCAGACCCAGCAGGTTGCTGGGGCACAGGTCGACCAGCAGCACCCGCTCCCCCACGCCATGCAGCGCATAGCCCAATGCGGCCAGCAACGCGCTGCGGCCCAGGCCGCCGCGTACACCGTGCAATGCCAGGCTGGTCATGACGACACCGCCTCACGCGGCGGCGCCGCTGCGTACAGTGTGCCCTGGGCGCCGGCGCGGCAGCTTTCACCGAGTAACGGCCAGCGCTGCAGGGCCTGCTGAACACCCACCAACAGGGAGATATCCTGGTAGTTCAGGTCGGGCATGCCCAGGTGCTGGCGCAGCTGGGCGATGTCGTCGCTACGCTCGGAGGGGTCTGCTGTGCCAGTGATCATGGGCGCTCCTTGGGAATGGGCTGCCAGTCGGCGTGGCCTTGCAGGCGCATGTAGGCGCGCCCCTGGTAGTTCACAACCTGTGCGCCGGAGGTTTCGGCGACCTGCTCGGTGGCCGGCAGGTCGCTCAGCAGGCTGGGCACATCCAGCGCCTGCTGCTGCCCCAGGCCCGCATACACCCGCGAGATCAGTTCGGACAACGCCAGGTAGCTGGTGGGCGCCGTCACCCGCAGCGGCTCGCTGCGGGCAGGCTGCCCCATGCCGATGAACTTCAGCCCCACCGGTACATGGGTAATCGATGGTGTGGGGATCTCGCGCATGCCCGACAGCTGCATGCGGTCCCCGTGCAGCGCAGCGCCGTGCTCCGGCACAATCGCCACCACCACCCGCCGGCCACTGCGCTCCAGTTCATCGAGGAAGCTGCCCAGCTCGCCGAACAGCCGATTGGCCCGGGTGGCGTAATCGGCCACGCGGGTGCCGCCGTCGGCGGTAACGATGCGGTTGCCGTCGTGCAGGCTGATGCTGTTGTAGAACAGCGACACATGCTCGGCCGAAGCCCCCTTGCGCTGCCCCCACCAACGGCGCAGCACGTCCAGGTCGCTGGCGATGGGCGAGCCGTCGAAGCCGACCAGTGCCCGCGGGAAGTCGGTGTTGCGCAGGCCCGGTTGTGGCATGTTCTGCTGGCTGATGTCGCCGATGAAGTTGTCGAAACGGCCGCTGTGGTTGAGCAAGGTATTGCTCTGGAAACCAAGCTTGGCCAGGTTCTCGAACAGCAGGCACTGCTCGGCTGCGGGCTGGTACAGGCCGGCATGGGTCGACTGGCCACAGCTGGCACGCAGCACGCGGATCGCGGCGGGCCCGCTGTAGGACGTGGCCGAATTGAACTGGTCGAATACCACGTCCAGGCGCGAGAACAACGGGTTGTCCCGCAGCCCGACCGCTGACAGGTCATCCCAGGCCAGCGAGCAGATATTGATCACCAGCAAGTCGAAGGGCTGTTCATCGGCCTTGATCGCCGGGAACGCCGTCACCCGCTCCCGCTCACTGGCGAAGAAGCGCTCAAGCCAGTTGTCGAGGCTGGCATTGTCGGCCACTGCCCCGCCCTGTACCTGGTCGGCGGCGCTGGCAACCTCGGCGCCTGGCGCCGGGCCCGCGCTGAACCCCAGCGACGGCAAGCCGCCGACAGCCAGCCACGCCAGCCCTAGCAGGCTCAAGGTACTCAGGCGCAGCCAGTGACGCAGGTACAGGTAACCCACCAGCAACAACGCCAGTGCGCCCATCAGGTTCCAGTTGACGAAGCGGCCGATCAGCTCCAGCAAGTACTCCCAGGAGAAATCGAGCACCCCCGGCTGCGCCAGCAGGCGGCTGAACGGCGGCAACCAAGTGTCCTGATAGAACAACGCAATACCGATGGGCACGGCCGCCAATTGCCGGGCAACACGCAGCCACTTGCCCGCCAGGGGGATCAGCAGAAACGCGGCAAACAGCAGGTTGGGCAATGCCTGGAAGTCGAGCATGCCGAGGCTGACCAGCAGGAACTTGGCCAGGAAATAGAAGTTCCACCCTCCCAGTCCAGGCCATCGGGCCAGCACCGGGAGGGAGGCTGAAGTATTAGTCATTGCGGGGTTCCTGGCGTGCGGCGCGGTGGCGCACGCCCAGCGGTTTCAGGTAACGGGGGGACAGGCGACGGCGCAGCCAGCGGCGCACTGCCCGCTGCAGGCGCAGCACCAGCAGGGCCAGGGCCAACGTGACCAATGCGCTGATGCCCGACACCTGCAACAGTTGTGCAATGTTCACGCTGCACCCCACTTGCCCAGGCCGACCCGACGTGGCAGCAGGGCTGGCCGTGCCTGTGCAGGCAGCTGCGCCGCATCGTCGCGCGGTGGCCGTGGCAAGCGCTCATCGAGAAACGCCGGGGTGGCCAGGCTGTCGATGCCGGCCAGCACCTCCTGGCTGATGAACAGCTCTTTGCACGACAACTGGAAGATGTGGTCAAGCGCCTGTTCGACGCCTTCGGAGCGGCAGGCAAACAGGAACAGGAACAGCACTTCACCGACCACGCAGGCGATATCGCCATCACGGCGGAATACGGCGCGCGAGCAGGCCTGCAGCGGGCTCAGGCCCGGGGCCGGGCGCAGCACCAGCAGCTGGTGGACGATCTCGCCGTTTCGCACGCCGTGCCACATGCTCTGCACGGCTTCGGCAAATGCGCGTGGCGCGACCAGCCCGCAAATGGCCAACGGCCGCAAGCGTGCCAGCAAGGCGTCAAAGTCGCCGGGCAAGCGCCGGCGCCAGACGTAGCCCTGGATGCTCTCGACCATGGTCAGGAAGCGCGAAAGGCTGGCACCAAACGGCACGATCTGGCTGGCGCCGCAGCCCAGCAGCAGCTGTTCGTCCTGATAGCGCAGGGTGGGCGCCATTTCGCGCACCACCAGCTTCAGGGCATTGCCGCGCAGCTGGCGTAACCGGTGCAACTGCCGCGCCAGGCTATCCAGCCGTTGACCGGCGTCCATGGCGAAGATCACCGTGGCGGAAACCGCCCGGCTGGCCTTGGCACCAAGGTCGTCAGGGCCTTCACACACCACCCAGTGTTCGGAGAAGGCCGGTGCACCTTCCAGTACCGCGCGCTGGGCCAGGTACTGCAATTCGTCGCCACCGGTATCTGCGGCTGCCTGCGGCGCCTGGGCAGCGGCAAAGCCTGCCTGAAGGCGCGCCAGTTCCACGTCGCGGGTACCCGCTTTGCCCAGCAGGTTGCTCCAGAAATGCTGCAAGTAGCGCACGCCGCCTTTGCCGCGATACAGCTGCGCCAGGCCGTCGACACCTTGGTTGAATGCGCGCAGGTGCGCCACCAGACTGGCGCCCTGCCCACTGCTGATGACCAGCAACAGCGCACCTTCGGCCAGCAACGCCGGGCGCAGGGCATTGCACCAGAGCTCGACGTCGTCGCCTGCCCAGGTGCCAGCCGGCGCCATCAGCACCAGCACGCGCTCGCCCGCATCCAGGCGGGGCAGGTCCTGTGCCAGGTTGCAGATGGCCTGCGGGGTAGATTCATACAGCGCCAGCTCGGCCGGGCCACTGGCTGAGTCGAGCACCGCCAGCACGTCGCCCAAGGTTTGCGCATCGGCAATCAAGGCGCCGCGTGCACTATCGGGCATGCCTTCGATTACCTGGCGGCAGAGCAAAATGGCGTCTTCGGCGGCATCGCAAGCTAACCAATACAGTCCTTGTTGATGAAGCTGGCTGCTTTCGGCGCCTAAGCCGGGGATAGCCAACAACGGCATTCCATTCGTCAAAACACTGGCTCTGCAAAAAAAATAAATCGGATTTCTGGGGAATGTGACACAAACACCGTTGTCGCCTTAATGACTCACGTCAATAAAACGGCAAAAGGAGGTTGTTACCAGGGAAGCCGTCAATTCTACAGCACCAGCGACTGTTTATGACAAAGTAAATGTAAGCAATTGCAAAGGTATGTAAGGGCGGGCCTCTCTTCGCCCTACGACAGCGCCGCACCCGCAAACCAGAGGAGGGTCAAGCCAGCCAGAATGCCTGCCTGCAACGCATCATTCCACGCCTGATCACGGCACCCTGAAACCAGCTGGCCAGCCCCGTCTGCAGGCGAATACTGCGATGTGCTGTATGGTTACCTGCTAAGCGAATGCAGATTTCCCGGAGACAAGCATGCTTCGTATCTTTGAACAACGGCTCGATCCCTTCCCCCCTGACGAAGCGCCACCGCCACCGGTTGGCCTGATGCGTTTCCTGTGGGCCTGCACCCGGGGCGCCCGTGGCTACATCCTGGCGCTTGCCTTGCTCAGTGCCGGCGTGTCGATCTACGAAGCCTGGCTGTTTGCCTTTCTCGGCCAGGTGGTCGACCTGCTGTCGGCCTGGCAGGCGGGTGGCGCAGCAAGCGCCCAGGAAAGCAGCGCACTGTGGGGCATTGGCATCGTGCTGCTGGTCAGCATCGGCCTGGTGGCGTTGCGCACCATGGTTCAGCACCAGGTCCTCGCGATCAACCTGCCGCTGCGCCTGCGTTGGGACTTTCACCGGCTGATGTTGCGCCAGAGCCTGTCGTTCTTCTCCGACGAATTTTCTGGCCGGGTCACCACCAAGGTGATGCAGACGGCGCTGGCGGTGCGCGAAGTGCTGTTCACCGTCATCGAAATCCTGCCCGGTATTGGCGTGTATTTCATTGCCATCATTGCCCTGGCCGGTGGCTTCGCCCTGAAGCTGATGTTGCCGTTCATTGCCTGGCTCCTGCTGTTCGGGCTGGCCATGCTGTATTTCGTGCCACGCCTGGGCAAGGTCGGCCAGGAACAAGCCAATGCCAGATCGTCGATGACCGGGCGGGTGTCCGACGCCTATACCAACATCACCACGGTAAAGCTGTTCTCCCATTCCAAGCGCGAAGCGCACTTTGCCCGCGCTGCCATGGAAGACTTCAAGCAGACCGGTTTTCGCCAGATGCGCCTGGTCAGCCAGTTCGAGATCGTCAACCAGGCGCTGGTGGTGGGTTTGATCTTTGGCGCGGGCGGTTACGCCCTGTGGCTGTGGCACCAGGGCCAGGTCGGCACCGGAGCCGTGGCGGCGATTACGGCCATGGCCTTGCGCATCAACGGCATGTCGCACTGGATCATGTGGCAGATGACCTCGCTGTTCGAAAACATCGGTACCGTGCAGGACGGCATGGCCACCCTCACCCGCGGGCCCAAGGTGCAGGATGCGCCAGGTGCCGGTGAGCTGGTGACACGCGGTGGCGCGGTGACTTTCGACAAGGTCGGCTTCAACTACAACGGCGAGCGGCAGGTGCTCAACGATCTGAGCCTGCACATCCGCCCAGGTGAAAAAGTCGGGCTGGTCGGCCGCTCCGGGGCGGGCAAGTCCACCTTGATCAACCTGCTGCTGCGCTTCTACGACGTTGACAGTGGTGAAATCCTCATCGACGGGCAGAACGTGGCCAAGGTCACCCAGGACAGCCTGCGCAGCGCCATCGGCATGGTCACCCAGGACACCTCGCTGCTGCACCGCTCGATTCGCGACAACATTGCCTATGGCCGTCCCGATGCGACCGAGGCGCAGATCCGTGCCGCTGCTGCCAATGCCCAGGCCGATGGTTTCATCAGCCAGCTCAGCGACCGCCAAGGCCACAGCGGTTACGACACCTTGGTGGGTGAGCGCGGCATCAAGCTCTCCGGCGGCCAGCGCCAGCGCATCGCCATTGCCCGGGTGATGTTGAAGAACGCGCCGATCCTGCTGCTGGACGAAGCCACCAGTGCGCTGGACTCGGAGGTGGAAGTGGCGATTCAGGAAAGCCTGGATGAAATGATGCAGGGCAAGACTGTCATCGCCATCGCTCACCGGTTGTCTACCATCGCGGCCATGGACCGGCTGATCGTGATGGATGAAGGGCGCATCATCGAGCAAGGCACCCACGCCGAGTTGCTGGCAAAAAACGGCACCTACGCGCGGCTGTGGCAGCACCAGAGTGGCGGGTTCCTGGGTGAGGACCAGGGTGTGGCCGAGGCAGTGGAATAGGCCTTGGCGCTGCTGGCGCTCAGTCCAGAACCGGCCGCAGCAACGCCTGAGCCTCATACAAGGGCGGCAGATAGCGCAAGCGTATTTCATCAACACTCAACCGCGATGCGTGGGTGGTGATGGTCAGCGTGGCTTTCAGCCGCCCGGCCCGGTCCAGTAGCGGCACACCCAGCACGCGCATGCCGATTTCGTACTCCTGGTCAACGATACAGAAGCCCTGCCCCTTGATCCGCTGCAAATCTGCCTCCAGCTGCAGCCGGTCAGTCTGGGTGTAAGGCGTCAAGGCGCGCAGCGAGTTACGCGCAAAGTAGCCATCCCGCTCACCTTCATCCAGCCAGGCCAGCCAGATGCGCCCACTGGCGGTGCAATGCATCGGCACCCGCGAACCAGGCCTGATCGACAACGAAGCCACATGGCTGTAGCGGCTGCGCACCAGGTGGATGATTTCGTCACCATCGCGGGTGCCCACCGACACGTGTTCCTGGGTCTGCCGTGCCACCTGCTCGACAATCGGCCGCAGCATGCGCGGCAGTTGCGCCGAGTCCACATAGGCCTGGCCGATGCGCAGGGCCTTGGGCGTCAGCCAGTATTCGCGGCTGTCGGTTTCGGCAAAACCTTCGTGCACCAGCGTCAACAGAAAGCGCCGTGCGGCACTTGGGGTAAGGCCTGACAACCTGGCGGCCAGCGGCACGCTGAGGCGCGGCTGCTCGACGCTGAACAGCTGCATCAGCGCCAGGCCTTTTTGCAAGCCGGCGATGAGATCACGAGGGTGGATTTCTGGAATGGTCACGGAATCGGCTCACAATCAGGATGCGAAAACGGCGATTAATTCGATAATCGCTACATAGATGCGATTATCGCATTAACTGCCACTCCCGCGCATTGTTGCACACGCGCTGCTGCATCAGGCTTGCCTCCACAACAACGCCAAGAAGGAGGTCAGCATGATTCGTGGTTCAACGGAACTGGTCGCTATCGTCGGTTCGCCCATCGCCCAGGTGAAGTCCCCGGAAAACTTCAACACCTGGTTTGCCCACAACAATTGCAACCTTGCCATGCTGCCCATCGACCTGCAGGAAACGGCGCTGGACAGCTTTGCCGGCAGCCTGCGCGGCTGGCAGAACCTGCGCGGTTGCGTAGTTACCGTGCCTTACAAGCAGGCCCTGGCCAGCCGCCTGGACGGCCTGAGCGAGCGTGCGGCCGCACTGGGCTCGGTCAATGTGATCCGCCGCGAGCGTGACGGCCGCCTGCTGGGCGACAACGTGGATGGCGCCGGTTTTCTGGGGGCCGCGCGCAAGCATGGCTTTGAGCCGACAGGCAAACGGGCGCTGGTGATTGGCTGCGGCGGAGTCGGCAGTGCCATTGCCTATGCACTGGGCGAGGCCGGCATCGCCAGCATTACCCTGCATGACCCCAGCGCCATGCGAATGGGCGCGGTATGCGAGCTGCTCGGCAATGCCTTCCCCGAAATCGCTATCAACACGCAGTTCTATGGCCTGGAGGACTTCGACCTGGTCGCCAACGCCTCCCCCGTCGGCATGGGCGCAAGCGCGGAGCTGCCGCTGTCAGCCGCCCTGCTGGCCACCTTGCAGCCCGACACCCTGGTGGCCGATGTAGTCACCTCGCCCGAGATCACCCCACTGCTGAACCGGGCACGCCAGGTAGGCTGCGCGATCCAGACCGGGCCGCAAATGGCCTTCGCCCAACTCGGCCACCTCGGCGCATTCATGGGCGTCACGCCGCTGGAGATCTGAAGCCATGGCAACTCTCGAACACAGCGTTGACCTGATCGTCCTCGGCAGCGGCGCCGGCGGCTTGGCTGCCGCCGCCACGGCCGCCCGCCGCGGGCTCAAGGTACTGGTGGCGGAAAAGGCCGGGCAGTTTGGCGGTACCTCGGCGATTTCCGGCGGGGCGGTGTGGCTGTACGGCACCGACCAGGCCCGTGCCGCTGGCGCCGAGGACTCACCCGCAGCCATGCGCACCTATCTTGAACATGTCATTGGCGATGGCTACGACCCCGCCCTGGTCGATGCCTTCATCGAGCACGGTCATCAGGCGCTGCGCTGGCTGGAGCAGCACACCGAACTGCGCTACAGCCTGCGCCCACACTCGCCGGATTATTACCCGGATGCGCCCGGCGCCACCCAGTTCGGTCGGGCGCTGGAAATGGTCGAGTACGACGGCAAGCACCTTGGCCCGCGTTTCAAGGACTTGAAAATGCCACCGCCTGGCATGCTGCTGTTCGGCGGCATGATGGTCAACCGCGTGGATATCCAGCACTTCCTAAACCTGCGCCGCTCGCCCGGGTCACTGTGGCATTGCCTGAAGCTGATGGCGCGCTATGCACGGGACCGCCTGCACCACCCGCGTGGCACCCGGCTGACCACCGGCAACGCGTTGATCGCGCGCCTGGCCACCAGCGCATTCGCCCACGGCGCGCAGCTGTGGTTGCGCAGCGAGGCACTGGAGCTGATCGTCGAACGCGGCGCGGTGACAGGCGTGGTGGTGCAGCGCGAGGGCCGCCGTGAGCGGGTACTGGCCCGCGGCGGTGTGGTGTGCGCCATGGGTGGGTTCGCTGCCGGCGCGCTGGCTGCCAGCTACCGCCCAGCCCTGGGTGTGTCGCACCTGAGCATGTCGCCATGCAGCAATGACGGGGCCGCCTTGCGCCTTGGTCAAGCTGTGTCGGCAGCCGTGGGCGAGGGCCTGGCGGCCAATTTCTTCTGGGCACCGGTTTCTGAACTGCGCCATGCCGGTGGCGAGCGCGAGCGCTTTCCGCATCTGGTCACCGACCGCGCCAAACCAGGGGTGATCGCGGTGGACCCAAGCGGGCGCCGCTTCGTCAACGAGTCCGATTCGTACCACCACTTTGTGCAGACCATGTTCGCCAAAGGCATTGCCAACTGCTGGCTGGTCTGCGATGCCGAGGCGATGAACCGTTACGGGCTCGGTCTGGCGCGACCAAAACCGGTGAACAACCAGGCGTTGATCGACGCCGGCTATCTGTACCGCGCCGCAACGCCCCAAGCCCTGGCCCAGGCGATCGGCATCGACCCGCAGGTATTCGCAACGACCCTGGAGCAGTTCAACAGCGATGCCCGCAACGGCATCGACCGCGCGTTCGACAAAGGCGGCAACAGCTACAACCGCTACATGGGCGACCCGCAGCACACGCCCAACCCGTGCCTGGCGCCGCTCGCCAGCGGCCCCTACTACGCCATCCGCGTCCACACCGGCGACCTCGGTTCGGCCTGCGGCCTGGTAACCGACGTCAATGCCAACGTACTGGACCGCAACGCTCAGCCCATCAGCGGGCTGTACGCAGTCGGCAACGACATGAACTCGATGATGAAAGGCACGTACCCAGGCCCCGGTATCACCCTGGGTCCCGCCCTCACCTTCGGCTGGCTCGCTGCCAACCACATCACCGCGCGCCTGCAGGCGCCGACCACTCAAACGGAGACTCACGCATGTACTACGAACTGAGAACCTACACCCTCGATCCGCTGAAAATGGCTGACTGGCTGGCCCTGTACCAGAGCCACGCGCTGGAAGTACAAAGCGAGCACCTGGGCAACCTGGTCGGCTTCTTTACCAGTGAGTTCGGCGACGCCAACCAGGTGGTGCACATGTGGGGCTATGCCAGCCTCGACGAGCGTATGGCACGGCGCGCCGCCATGGCTGCAGACCCGCGCTGGGCGGAGTTTTCGCGGCGCAACCGCGAGCTGGGTGCAGTACTGCACCTGCAGTCACGGCTGCTGCGGCCCACCGGCTTTTCGCCGCTGCAGTAAGCGCACGCCCTTTCTTTCAATGCCTGAGCGAAACCCCACATGCATCCCCTCGAATGTGACGTACTCGTCATCGGCTCTGGCGCCTCTGGCCTGGCTGCCGCCGTTACTGCCGCGCACCACGGCCTGCAGGTGATCGTCGCAGACAAAGCCAGCCAGCTGGGCGGCACCAGCGCCTGGTCGGGGGGCTGGTTGTGGATACCACGCAACCCGCTCGCCATCGCCGACGGCATCGTCGAAGCCGACGATGCCCCGGAGCGCTACCTGCGTGCGCAAACCCACAGCTGTGAGCTGGACGCGCGCCAGCGTGCGTTCCTGCAGCATGGGCCGGAAATGGTGGCGTTTTTCCAGCAACACACTGCCGTGCAGTTCCAATCCGGCAACCGCATGCCCGACATGCACGAAGGCGACGGCAGCGCACGCGGCGGCCGGTCGCTGTGTGCGCTGCCTTTCGATGGGCGCCTGCTTGGGCCTTGGCTGCACAGGTTGCGCCCGCCGCTGGATATCGTCAGCCTGGCCGGCATGGGCATCGCCGGTGGGGCAGACATGGCTGCTTTCTTCAACGCCACGCGCTCGCCCAAGGCCGCATGGCATGTCGGCAAGCGCCTGCTGCGCCACGGCCGTGACCTGATGCTGTACCGTCGCGGCCGGCAATTGGTCAATGGCAACGCACTGGTGGCACGCCTGCTGCGCAGCGCCCTTGACCTTGGCGTCACGCTGCTGACTGACAAGCCGGCCAGCCGCCTGCTGGGTGACGGGCGGGTCAATGGCGCGGCGTTCGCCGACGGCCAGGTGATCCACGCCCGCCGGGGTGTGGTGCTCGCCTGCGGTGGCTTCGCGCATGATCGTCAGCGCATCGCGCAACTGATGCCGCACGCGCCGGACGGTGTGCAGCATTACTGCGCAGCGCCCAGGGAAAACAGCGGTGACGACCTGCGCCTGGGCGAGCAAGCTGGCGGCCGGATCGGCACCCCATTGTCCCAGGCTGGCGCCTGGGCACCGGTATCCAGGGTGCCGTATGGCGATGGCCGTTTCGGCCACTTTCCGCACCTGATCGACCGCGCAAAACCTGGCTTTATCGCCGTGCGTCGCGACGGCCGACGCTTCGTCAACGAAGCGGATTGCTACCATGACTTCATGAATGCACTGTTCGCCGCTACGCCACAGGGAGAGCCTTACGAGGCATGGTTGATCTGCGACCACGCCGCACAACGTCGCTATGGCATCGGCTGGGCAAAACCCTTCCCCTTCCCTACTCGCTATTATCAGCGCTGCGGCTATTTGCACAGCGGCCGCACGCTTGCGCAACTGGCGCAGCGCTGCGGGATCGACGCTGGGCAGTTGCAGCGCACGGTAGAGGGTTTCAACCACCATGCGGGCCAGGGTGAAGACCCAGCCTTCCAGCGCGGGGCTTCAGCCTACAACCAGGCGCAGGGCGAACCGTTGCAGGCCCCCAACCCGTCGCTGCGGCCGCTGCTGCACGGGCCGTTCCATGCGGTGAAACTGCTGCCGGGCAGCCTGGGTACCTTTGCCGGCCTGGCGACCGACAGTTCGGCCCGCGTGCTGGACCACGCGGCGCAGCCGATTCCCGGGCTGTATGCGGTGGGCAACGACATGCACAGCGTGATGGGCGGGCATTATCCCAGCGGCGGCATTACCCTTGGGCCGGGGATGACGTTCGGTTACCTGGCCGGCAGGGGGCTGAGCGGGTTGTAGTCCTCCATCTGCCTTGTGCAGCTAATCGGGCTTATCAAGGCCGGTCATCCCATTCCCCAACCTGGGTCACGATGGGTGGCTGTTGCAGCAGGCCGCGTGGCAACCGGAAGCCCTTGAACGGTTGCTGGGTAATGGGATTGAAAGCCTTCTCGGCGTTGAGCCGATAGCGCATCACCCCATCGCCGGTCCTGAAGCTCAGATCCACGCTGGTCGCGGTCCGCCCGTTGAGCGAGCCGCGGCTCAACAAGCGGAACATCGACCATGGGCCGCGGTACTCCAGGCTACTGCTATTGCCATTGTTGCGGAGCAAGGTCAGGTTGCTGCGCACGTGCTGGCCCAGGGTGTTGGGCCAGACAACACCGGTAATCTGGCTCGGGCCATGGGTGTAGGAGATCAACTGGCCATCCAGGTCCAGCAGGCTGGTGCGTTGATTGGCACTCAGCCCCAGCGGCTCGATGCTGAATTGCACACTCAGGTTGCCGCGCTGATCGAAAAAGGTTTCGCGGACGCGCTCTGCCAACGCCAACTGCTCGATCACATCGCTGCGGATCAACGACTGCCCCTGCTGACCGGATTGCAGGGCTTCCAGGTTTTCCTTCAGGAACACCTTCAGGTACTGATCATTGAACTGCTGCAGGCGCCCCTTCGGCCCAAAGAACGCTTCGAAATCATCCAGAGAAGCATCGCTCCCGCTCACTAAAAAGGGGTAGCGCCCTGCGAGCCGTTGCTGGAAGAAACTGTACACCTGCGTATCCCAGCGACGCTCCAACTCGCGCAGTGCTTCGACATTCAATACCTGGGCAGTCTGATAAGCCACTTTTCTGACCTGGTGATTGAGCGGCTCCGGCAAGCCGGTGGCCACCCGCTGCAAGCTGCTGATCGGGTCGTGCCCGGTCATCGAAAAGCGCTGATGCACCGCCTGCAATGCCGCCTTGCCGCGGTCCGGGCTGTCCTGCACCGCCTTGGCATAGTCGTGAACGGCCACGATGGCGGCGACGGTTTCATCGTGGTAGCTCGGTTTTTCGGCGGTTACCTGCAACATGGCAGCCAGCCCAGCGAATGCACGTTGAATAGCCATCGCCTGCTGTTGCTCGGATCTGCTGCTTGCTGGCCGCTGTATCGTTGCCTCGCTCGGCGTCTGAACATCCACTGGCGATGAAAACGCGGTGTTTTCCCGCACCGCATCCAGCAGCCGGTGCAACGGCGCAGCGGGGCCGGTCAACTGCTCCAGAACTGCCACTGCATGATCCAGATCAGCAAAGTCAGCCACCGTAAAGGCATTCAAGGCACGCCGCCAGCTGTCAATATAATCGGCGCTGTAAAGGTTGCTCAGGCGTTCGGTGAGCGCATGCCGGTCGCTCTCCGAATAATCGAGGTGGTCGCGCTCACCCAGCGCCCATTGGTCGATCATTGCCATGTCGGCGAACTGCTGACTGCGTGGCTCAAAGTACTCCCTGAACCCTTTGGCGGTGAGCAACGGCGAAAGCAGCACGCTATTGTCGCCATCGCTGACCCCGGCAGACGGCCGGTACACCACATCGAAAGCTGGGCCCACCTGATGCCGCAGGTCGAGGCCGCTGTGCAGTTGCTCCCCGGCCTGGCGTTTGAGACCTGCATAGACCCGCTCGGGCAGTGGCACCTTGCGTAATGCTTGCTGCACCGCTGCGATTTCCTGGCGATACTGCGGCAGATCGGTATCGACATAGGCCAATGCGTATTTCAGGTGGTGCATCAGGTCGCGTTGCAGTTGCCCCTGGCCCGGGAAAGCCTGCTGCCAAATGCGGGCCATCCAGTCCTCTACCCATTCAGGCCGACGGTTCTGCCGGTCCTCAAGCATGCGGTAAACCCTGAGCGCGGCCATTTGCTGCTCGCTGCCCAGGGGAGCAGCGTTCATGGCATCGACCACTCCGCTGGCCAAGGCCGGCAAGAAGCGCCTGGAGAGTAAACTCAGGTAAGCCTCATCGACCCGAGGCCCGATAGCGCGGCCCTGATACAGGCCAACATCGGCAACACCCGGCCAGGCAGCGCGATAGTCGCCAAACACCGCGACAGCATCGCGAATCTGGTCCAACGGCTCCAGCAGGTTCCGCCCGGTCGAGTCCAGGTGCGGGTCCACTTCCTGACGACTGTACGCCTGGCTCTTGGCAAGTACGCCGACTGCCTTGGTACTGTTGATATCAAAATAGCGTTGCCAGCTGGCGATGACGACACAGAATGCCAGAGCACCTACACCAGACCCTACCCAGAACAACTGGCGCTTGCTGCGCGCAACCTTGGTATTGTCCCCACCAAGCCCGGCTTCCGGGTAAATGACACGCCTGAAGGCCTGTTGAATGAAGTAGACCAGCGCCTTGCCTTGCGCCTTGCCTTCACGCAAGGGAAGTTTTGTCTGGTAGGGCTGTGCCGCCTCGCGGACGAAAGCGTTGAGCATGTCGCCTTGTTGCACGACCGACGACCAATACACGCCGCGGACCAACGCAGGCGTGGTGAAACGGTCACTCGCCAGCGTTTCCTGCAGAAAGCCCGGCAGTATCGGGCGCAGCCCGATCATCTGTGCATGCAAGGAGTACAAGCGCCCCCGCAAGGGGGCGCTGCCCAGCCTATCGAGCTGGTCAACGAGCTGCTCGAACAATTGCTTGAGCAGGTGATCGTAGTACTCGCGATATTCGTCCAGCCAGGCGTCATACGAATCGACTGTATCCAGCTTGAACGTGAACCCCAGCATGTGTTCGCGCTTGCCAGCCGAGTGCTTGCTGAACGCTTGGTCAAAGCCGTCCAACAGGTCGAACTTTGTCAGCACCACATACAAGGGGAGACGCGAGCCAAGCTGGCTGCTTACCTCGTACAGACGCGTGCGCAGGACGTAAGTCAATGCAACACGTTGTTCGGGCGTACCATGCAGCAGCGCAGGCAAGTCGACTACCAGAATCAAGCCGTTGAGCGCTCGCTGGCTACGATTTCGCAGCAACCAGCCCAGCAAATGCTGCCACAATCTGGCCTGGGTTTCGGCCGTTGTCGAACCACCCGGCGCGGCGGCTTGACTGATCAAAGCACCCGGCGGATCGATGATCACGGCATCATCACTGACCCACCAGCCCACCGGGTAAGCAAGCACCTCAGCCAGTTGGGCTCGTGCCTGGGCCCTGTCGATGCGGGTCAGGGAAAAGCACTGATCGGTGTGGTCGATGAAACTGCTTTTACCGGCGTGTTCAGCACCCAGCACCAGATACCAGGGCAACTGGTACAAGGCACGCTGGCCGCCGACATTGTCCAGGTAACGGGCGAGGTCTTGGCTCAAGGCCTTGTCTTGAGCCAGGATAAACGGCAATGAACAATCCAGCTCGGCGGCCACTGCTTGCTGGCGTTCCGCTTGCAGCCGGCGAAAGCGCGTGCGCAGCACAATGAGCCAGCACAGGAGTGGTATCAGGACCAGCATCAGGCTAGCCACACTTCGATTGGCCACACTTGCCAGCGGCTGATGCTCGCGCCAGGTCCATTCCGGGCCGAGCCACCAGATGGCAACCAGCATCAGCACTGCGCCAAGCCCAAGCAGCATGGGCATCGCCAAGCCGATACATGTCATCAGCGGCAAGCCCCAACGTATGAGTTGCTTAAATTTCAGATTCATCGAGGCTCCTGCTCCTTGTTCCGATCGGCCAACGCTGTGGGGGCTGCGTACTGCTGCAGCCGCTGAAACACTTCGGGCTCCCACGCATCGGCGGTGGTGTTCTGCATGGTCCTGGCGACGCCGCTGCACAAGTCCTGGGCCAACCAGGACACGCCTCGAGTAGCCAGCAGGTCCGCCGCAATCACCGTGGTGTGGCAACGCTCACGGGGGGTGTCGAGATTCGCCTGCATGCCCTGCAGTTTGAGAAGTAACGGTTCGATGCCACCGTTTTCCAGCTGGCTGATCAGCTCCTCGCGCAGGTTGGCGAACGCCTGAGAGGCCGCACCGGGTTCGGATCGCCCTTGAGCCCCTTTGAGCCAGGCCAGGCACTGGTCGTCGGCAAACCCCACGCCGTCGCTGAAGCACAATTGCTGCAACGCTGGCAGGCGCTGGACGAACCGTGCGCTTGCAGACCTGATGGCCTCCGCGACTTCGCCCATCGCCAATCGGGCAGCGACGGTTGCTGCCAGGTAACTGCCGCGAATCCAGTAGGGGCTGGCCGTGACACTTTTTTCAATCCGCTGGAGCAGCGCAGGGTCAACCGCCGAGCTGGATATGGCGTCTTCATAGAACCCGGCAATATCCACTGGCACCGCCATCAACTCGGTACGGTTGCCCTGCCGTGCCTGGGGGGCAGCCTGAATGTGGGCCCACAAGCCAAAACGACGTAGCTGGTAGCCGACGGGGTCGTAGGGGTCCTGTTGATTGATGTGCTCGGCCATGACCAGCACGGCGCGCCGTGTTTCACGTTCGTTGCCCATCGACACGGCGGACTTTGGCGTGGCCATGACCTCGGCCAACGAAGCGGGTCTGCTGATGGGTGAAGGAGTGATGGGCTCTGCAGGCTGGCCTGCGCCCTCGGCAAGATCCATGTGCATGAGTAGCAGGCGCTGCAAATCGCTCAGCACAGCTGGATCCAGCTGCGTGGCAGCCTGCAGCGGTTGCATGCGCAGCAACGCAGCCTGCGCTGCCGCTGCATGGTCCCGGCTGTAGGTAAAGCGATCGAGACGCGGTAGCGCTTCGATCAGTCGATTGAGCATCAGGCCTGCGAGCTTGCGCTTGGCCAGATAGCCTTTGGGACCTGGCTTTGGATGAGCGGCCTCCCAGTAGCATTCAAGCATACCGGCCAGCAACGCCAGGGTGAGTGCCCAGCGCTCCCAGCAACCGTTGCGCAGCCAGGCCACACCCAGGTGGGCGACGATGCGCAAGTGCTTGCACTGCTGGCCGAGGTAATGGCGGGCGGCCTCGTCGATGTAGGCCCAGTCGATTGAAGACTCCTGCAACCCACCCAGCTTGACCATCTCCTGGTCGATGGCCTGGTATGTTTCATCCTCCACGTCAAACAGGCCAGCCGGCGTTGCCGGATCGATCGGCGCGAGCAGCCGGCTGATTTCCGCTTCGGATCCACCCGTTACCAGCGACATGTGCTGCGCGCCTTGGTGATCAGTGCGTCCAGCCCCTGCGCGTCGAACAACAGGCCATCAATCACAGGGTTGTCGCTGAGCACCTGTATCCGTCCTGCACCGATCAGTTTCCTGATCTGTTCGATGGCTGGCAGCCCCCGCCCCGCGTCGAGGACCTGGCCGTTTTCCATCACCTGCCACGGCGTTGCAACCGTGGATCCGCGCATCCCTTGCAGTTGTACCTTGGCCCGCTTCGCTTCCAACGGCTGACCCGTGATCAACTGGAGCCTGGAGATGCTCTCGATACAACTGATAGCTAGGTAAGGGCGGGGCTCGACAGACGCGATTGCCGGTGCTGATATCACCAGACCCTGCACTCGCCAATCCTCCGCGCGAGTACTCGTGATGAAGGTCAGATCATCTGGCCCACGCGCGTTTTCATTGGCCAACACGCGCAGAACGCTGGGGGCCTCCTGCTCCGGGGCGGACCACTGCCGCTTCGGGGCATATGCAGGCGTTTTTGCAGCTTGATCAAAACAAGCCAGACGCTCCACGTTTGACACTATCCCAGGACAGTCCCGGGTAGGGTTCGCCAACGCCGACGAAACAAAAACCAGCGATAGCAGAGTAAAACCACGGGTAGCATGGGCGATCATAGTGAGTCCACCTTCCTTCGCAACAGCACATATTCACTACTTATAAATTCTCTCTTTCCTACAACCCATATGACTTAGTCAACTTGAACAAAGCAAGCACGACTCATCAAGTCATGCGCAATCGCCTGCAGCCTAGCCCATCACAAAATTCGAATACATAAAAATATTATCTTACACTTTCTCGCTCGACTATTTTCGCACTTCAAGCGCATGGTTTTTATGCGAGGAAAACTTCCAACAAGTCACTCGCCGGCATCCACCCACAAATACGTAGGAAACTTCCTACATATGGGAAGCCTATATAAACGGACATATAACCATGAGCAAATCTACCGGATCCGTGGCACCAAAAGAGCGCATAAACATCAAGTATGTTCCCACCACTGGCAACGAACAGGCCGAAGTAGAGCTGCCGCACAAAATGCTGGTGCTGGGCGACTTCGGCCTGGATGACGACCGTGCACTGGAAGACCGTCCGGTCATGCGCATCGATAAACACACGTTCAACAACGTGTTGAATGATGCCGACGTTCGCATGGACATGTCAGTGCCCTGCCTGCTCAGCGCGACCGCCGATGCCGAGCTGGCGGTCAACCTGCAGTTCAAGTCGATCGACGACTTCGGCCCCGATCAGATCGCCCGCCAGGTACCGGCGTTAAATCAGTTGCTGGAGCTACGCGAAGCGCTGGTGGCGCTGAAAGGGCCATTGGGCAACGTCCCTGCTTTCCGCAAGCAACTGCAGCACTTGCTCAATGACGAACAAGCGCGCAAGCGGCTCGCCCACGAACTGGACCTGGTGCTCGAGGCGCCCAAAGCAGACTGAGACAACGGAGCGTCCCCATGTCAAAGCCAAGCAATGCAACTGTCATCTCTGAAACAGCTGCCGATGTGTCGAGCAATGCCACTTTGCTCGACCAGATCATGGCCGAAACAAAGTTGGCGCCCACGCAAGAGGGCTATCAAGTTGCCCGCCAGGGCGTTTCTGCCTTTATCACCGAAATCCTCAAAAGCAATGATCCAGATCAATTAATCAATAAGCATCGCGCCGACCAGATGATTGCAGAGCTGGATCGAGTGCTCAGCAAACAGATGGATGCAATTCTGCATCAGCCGGCATTCCAGCAGCTTGAGTCATCATGGCGCAGCCTGAAACTTCTGGTCGACCGTACTGACTTCCGTGAAAACATCAAGCTTGAGCTGTTACATGTCAGCAAAGAAGAGCTGCTCGATGACTTCGAAAACGCGGCTGACATCACTTGCAGTGGCATCTACAAACACGTTTACACCGCAGGTTATGGCCAGTTTGGTGGCGAACCTGTGGCGGCCATGGTTGGCAACTACAATTTCGGCCCCTCTTCACCCGATATCAAGTTGCTCAGTTACATGGCTTCGGTCGGCGCCATGTCGCATGCGCCATTCCTCGCAGCCCCCTCCCCCGAGTTTTTCAACCTCGCAAGCTTCGAAGAGCTGCCCAACCTCAAGGAGATCAAGGACATTGTCGCCGGCCCGCGGCATGCCAAATGGCGTGCATTCCGTGACAGCGAGGATGCCCGCCACGCAGCGTTGACCGGTCCGCGCTTCATGCTCCGCTCTGCCTATCACCCTCAAGAACACTCGATCGAAAGCTTCGGCTATGAAGAGAACATCGACGGGCGACACGACAACTATTTATGGGGCAATTCCGCCTTCCTGCTGGCCAGTTGCATCAACGACAGCTTTGCCCGCTATCGCTGGTGCCCGAACATCATTGGCCCACAGTCGGGCGGTGCCGTCGAAGACCTGCCCGTGCACCTGTACCAATCCCTCGGCCAGTTGCAGGCAAAGATTCCTACCGAGGTGCTGATCTCCGACCGCAAGGAATTCGAGCTGGCCGAAGAAGGCTTCATCGCCCTGACCATGCGCAAGGACAGCGACAACGCCGCGTTCTTCTCGGCCAACTCGGTGCAGAAACCGAAGCACTTTCCCAAGACACCGGAAGGCCTGCAGGCGCAGACCAACTACAAGCTCGGCACCCAGCTGCCGTACCTGTTCATCGTCAACCGCCTGGCCCACTACATCAAGGTGCTGCAGCGCGAGCAGATCGGCAGCTGGAAAGAGCGCAAAGACCTCGAATCCGAGCTCAACAAGTGGATCAAGCAGTACGTCGCCGACCAGGAGAACCCTTCGGCCGATGTTCGCAGTCGTCGCCCGCTGCGGGCGGCCAAGGTAGAAGTCTCGGACGTGGCCGGTGACCCGGGCTGGTACCAGGTATCGCTCGCCGTGCGCCCGCACTTCAAGTACATGGGCGCCAACTTCGAGATCTCCCTGGTCGGGCGGCTCGATACGCCATGAGCAGCTTGTTTGATCGCCTGATGGCGGACCCGTCCGTCGCCCGAAACCCGACCCGCCAGGAGAACGCTTTGCACAAATTCGCCGCCATCAAGCGTCATCTGGAAACGTTGCTCAACGCCCGCCAGGGTTGCTCGCAGAGCAGCCCTGAGCTGGGCCTGAGTGACTTCAACGGGCATGACGCGAGCAGCGGCGACCTGCTGGGGCAAGTGAGCGCCGATATCCGCCACACCCTTCAGCGTTTCGAACCGCGCATCAAGGTGCGAACCCTCAAGGCAGTACCCGATTGCCATGCCCCGCTGGAGTTGCACTTCAGGCTGGACTGCCAGGTGCAGGTCAATGACCACACAGAGCAGCTGCAACTGGAGCTGCTGGTCAATGGGCACAACCGCTACACCCGCGTGAGGTGACCCATGTCTCTGAAAGATCGATTCAGCGAAGAACTGCGTCACCTGCACGAACTGGGCAACGACTTCGCCAGGGACAACCCGCAACTGGCGCGGTGGCTGGGCAAAGGCGGGAGCGACCCCGATGTCGAACGCCTGATGGAAGGCTTTGCGTTCCTCACGGCCAAGCTGCGGCTGAAACTGGAAGACGACCTGCCGGAGTTGACCCACCCCATGCTGCAGCTGCTGTGGCCCAACTACCTGCGGCCATTGCCCAGTGCCACGATCGTCCAGTTCACAGCGCGCAAGCAGTCGCTCAGCCAGTCACAGCAAATTCCCAAGGGGTCGCGGTTGTTCTCGAAACCTGTTGACAACGTGGCCTGCGAGTTTCGTACCTGCACGCCGGTAACTATTCATCCGTTCGACATCGACACGGTAGCCACAACCCAGACCCTCGTCAGCACGGTGGTGCGCATCGACCTGCAGCCTCTGGTCGAGCGGCCCCTGGATACCTTGGAATGCGCCAGTCTCGATTTCCACCTTGGCGGCGATGACCTTACCGCTCGCACGTTGTATCTGTGGATCTCTCAATACCTCAAGCACATCAGCGTCATCATCAATGGCGAAGTTCGCCGGGTGCCGGCCGATAACGTCGTCTTTTCCGGCTTCAGCCCGGACGACGCCCTGCTGCCTTATCCGCAGAACGTCTTCGATGGCTACAGGATTCTGCAGGAATACTTTCTTTTCCCACAGCGCTTTCACTTCTTCAGCGTGACCGGGCTGGCAAGGCTGTGGCCGGCACATGCCAGTCAGCAGGTGAGCATCGAGTTCCACTTCAGCCGCCAGTTACCTGCTTCGCTGCGGGTGGGCAAAGCCGATTTCAGTCTGTCTTGCACCCCGGCAGTCAACCTGTTCAAGCACAGCGCCGAACCCATCGATCTGTCCAGCGAAGCTGCCCAGGCAGAGCTCAGGCCCAAAGGCAAAGAGCAGCACGCCTACGAAGTGTTCAGCGTCGACGAGGTCATCAGCACCCGCACTACCACCGATGGCAGTATTGGCGAGCACTTGCGTACCTTTCGCCCGTTCGAATCGTTCGCCCATGAAATCGAACATCTCCAGGGGCGCACGGCGCTCTATTACCGTTACTCACTCGAGGAATCCCTGCGTGGCGATGGCGTCACGCATCGCATGGCCTTTGTGCGCGCCGATGCCAACGCCTACATCGGCGAGCTGGAAACCGCCTCTATCGAGCTGACCTGCACCAACCGCGACCTGCCGCTGGCACTGGCCATCGGTGATATCAACGTGTTCACCGAAGCCACGCCGCCCCTGGCGACCTATACCAACCTGCGCACGCCCACCCGACCCTGTCGCCCGGTGCTGGACGGCCAGTTGCAGTGGGCGCTGCTCTCCAACATGTCGCTCAACTACCTGTCGCTGCTTTCAGTCGAGCCGCTGAAGGCGGTGATCCGCGCCTATGACTTCGCCGCCTTATATGACATTCAACAGGCACGCACGACCCGCAAGCGCCTAGAAGGCATTCATGACATCCACACGCAACCCATGGACTGGCTGATCAAGGGCCAGCCCATTCGGGGCCTGCATACCCGGCTGAAGCTGGACCAGGGCGCCTTCCTCTGCGAAGGCGACCTGTACCTGTTCAGCTGCGTGCTCGCGCACTTCTTCGCCCTGTACGCCAGCCTCAATTCCTTCCACCAGCTGGAAGTGATCAACACCACCAACAACGAGCACTACACATGGCCCATCCAGACCGGCAAGCAACCGCTGATCTAGCTGACCGGCTGCTCGCCGACGCGCACCAGTACAACTTTTTCCAGTTGCTGGAGCGTCTTCACGGGCTGCACGGCGATGACCTCGAACCGCGTTGGCCCAGCGAGGCCGCCCGCCTGCGTGTACGCCTTGGCAGTGACCCACGGCTGACCTTTCCCGTGTCGGACGTGTACAAGGCCGAACGCATGCCTGGGGAACAAGAGCGCTACCGCGTGTGCACCACGTTCATGGGCCTGCATGGCACTGACTCGCCCCTGCCCAACTATTACCTGGAGCAGGTTGCCTATGAGCATGCACACGGCATCGGCGTGCGGCCGGCGTTCTTCGACTTCTTCAATCACTACGTGCTGAGCCTGCTGCACCGCATCTGGCGCAAGTACCGCTACTACATCCGCTTCCAGGCGGGTGCCACAGATGGGTTTTCACAGTACATCTTCGCCCTGCTCGGCCTGAACGACAAGCAGCTGCGCGGCGACACCCCGCTGCCCTGGAGCAGGCTGCTCAGCTTCGCCGGCGTGATCGCCAGCCGCAGCCGTTCACCCGGTACCGTCGCCGGCATCATCGCTCACTGCTTCGACCTGACGCATGTGCGGATCCGTGAGTTCGATTCGCGCTCGGTACCCACCGCCGCGAAGCAACTGGTCAGCCTGGGGCGTAGCAACGGTCAATTGGGCAGCAGCTTCATGGTCGGCAGCCGCACGTGCACACGTAGCAGCAGGTTCACCATCGTGATCAGGGAACTGGACCAGGCGCAACTGCGTGACCTGCTGCCCAGCGGCATCAACTTCGGCCGCTTGCGGGCACTGATCGATTTTTTGCTGCGTGACGGCCTGGCCTACGACCTGGAACTGCGGTTGAAGCAGAACGCGTTGTCGCTTTTCTGCCTGCACCGCAGCCAGGGCGCGTACCTGGGCTGGACCAGCTTTATCGATGACCGCCACGGCGAGATCAGCCCGGTGGTTCGATTTCGAGGACGTTCATGAGCACATTGACCTTGAGCATCATCAACATCGAACAGCTGCAGCACACCAGCAGTGCTCGGCATGAGTTCGATCGCAACGGCGGCACCATCGGTAGCAAAGGGAGCACCTGGCAAGTGGATGACCGTCAGCTGGCCATTGCCCCGATCCACTGCGAAATCCGCTGGATCGAAGGCAGTTACTGCGTCATTGACCACTGCCAGCGCACGTATCTGAACGACAGCATCGCGTGCGTGGGTGCGCATCCACCCCGGCGCCTGGGTCACGGCGATCAGCTGCGTATCGGCGCGTATCGGCTGCTGGTCCAGTGCACCGATGCCGATACGCGTTCGCTGCAAGATCTGCTCGATCCGGATAGCACGCTACTGGACCAGTGGCTAAGCGATGCGCACGCCGATGCGTGGCAACCCGAAACGCGTCCCCTACAGCCGCTCCCCGAGATCTGCTCGGCGTTCGAACCTGCGCTGGGGAATGATCCCTTGGCGGCACCGGATGCAGGGGCGGCTGCAGCGCCTACGGCGGACGACCCGCTGCAGCGCCTGCTTGCGGGAGACCGCCCATGAACCGCCAGGCGTCGTTGCTCACGCCGCTGCTGATCGCGCTGGTCGCACTGCCTGGCTGCACGTCATGGAACAGAGCCAGCCAGGTAATCAGGGACCACTCGTTGCCCATCGGCCCGCCTAGGGACCACCCCACCGAAGTCGCATTCAGCATCAACGCTAGCCCCACGATCAATGGCAACCCGAACAGCCTCGAGGTAGCACATGCATCCGAAAACGCCTTGGAGCCCAACCCCTATGCGGTCAGCCTCAGCGCCGGCGACCCCTATGCGTTGACCGAGAAAATCGGGGCCTTGTTCGAGTATCTCCAGGAGCAGTTCCCTGCGATGTCGCCCGTCGTGATGGACCAAGACCACGACCTTAATCCGCAACACTCGCCGCTTGAGGAAAGCACGCCAGGCAGCTACGGCGACCCGACGGTAGTCCTTGCACTCCCGCCCACTGCCACCGCGCCCCCTGGGCCAATCGCCACGCCGATCGCCATCAAGATCCTGCAGCTGAGCGACGACTCGCTGCTGCGCAACAGCGTGTATCAGTTGTTGCACAAAGACCCGGCCAAAGCGCTGCGCAGCAGCTACGTCCGTGATGACGACTACCTGCTGCGCCCCGGCCAGTTCAAGTTCATCCCCTTCGTGCCCATCGAGCCCGAGACCCGGTTCATCGCGGTGATTGGCGATTATACGAACCAGGAAAACGCCACTTGGCAGCAAGTGCTGCGCATCCCCCCGCGTGGCCGCCAGATCGTCCTGTCGGTACGGGTCAACGACACCCAGATTCTGCTCAAGGAAGAGGACTAATGCTGCCTCTAGCCCTGCCCTTTTCGCTGACTCTCGATGACAAGGATCGCCCATGAGCTCCCGCAACCCCGTCCTGTGGCCTGAGGGCCTGTTCGTCAAGCCGCAACATTTCCAGCAAGCCGCCCGGGCCAGCGAAGCTGCCTTGCAGCAACGCTTCGCCAGCCTGAATGCAGCGTTCTACGGCTTCAGCGAACTGCAGCTGAACGACGAGTACCTGAGCCTGGGCAAGATCGCCATTACCCGCGCCCGAGGCATCATGCCCGATGGCACGGTGTTCGACATTCCCGCAGATCTGCCACCGCCGCCACCGCTGGAAATCATTGATGACGGTGCGACTGACAGCGAGGTATTCCTGTGCCTGCCACTGCGCACCGAAGGTGGCCGCGAGGTGAGCTGGCCCGACAGCGCGGCCAACGTTCGCTACAACGCCCAGGCCCATGAGATCAAGGACACCCACAGTGCCGACGGCGACCTGGTGCAGGTCGACTTGGCCGTGCCCAACCTGCAACTCAAGCGCAAGGCCGATGACAGCAGTGCCTACACCCGCCTGGCAGTGGCACGTATTCTTGAGCGCCGTCCCGATGGCAGCCTGCAGCTGGACGAAGCGTTCTATCCCACAAGCGTTTCGGTACGCGCAGTACCAGCCCTGCAACGCTCCCTCGAAGAAATCACCAACACCCTGCGCGAACGCGCGCGCAACCTGGCCGCCCGCATTGGCGCATCCGGCCAATCGGGCATTGCCGACATCCGCGACTTCAACCTGCTGCAAGCCATGAACCGCTGGTGGCCGTGCTTCCAGCACCTGGCCAGGCAAGGCCAGACGCACCCCGAACAACTGTACCTCTGCATGAGCCAGGCCTGTGGCGAACTGGTGACCTTCACCGACGAAGGCAGGTTGCCGCAGGAATACCCCGCCTATCAGCACACGGCGCTCCGCACATCGTTCAAGCCGCTGCAAGACACCCTGCGTCGTGCGCTGGGCACGGTGTTGCAACCGCGCGCCGTATCCCTGCCCCTGGCAACCCAGGACTACGGGGTGATGACAACAACGCTGGAAGACCGCCGCCTGATCGACGAAGCCGACTTCATCGTCGCCGTGCGCGCCGACCTGCCGCCGACGACGTTGCGCAAGCTGTTCGTGCAGAAAGCCAAGGTAACTTCACTGGAAGGCTTGAATGATCGCGTTCACAAGCAGTTACCCGGAATTCCGTTGCGGCAGTTGCCAGTAGCGCCTCGCGAACTGCCCTTCCATGCAGGGTTCAGCTACTTCGAACTGGACCGCCGCGACCCGGCCTGGGGCTGCATGAAGACGGCAAATGGCTTCGGGATACACATCGCCGGGGAGTTCCCGGGGCTTGAGATGCAGTTCTGGGCAATCAGGAGTGAATGAAATGGATAAAACTGACAACACGCACAACGGCACCAGCAAAGCTGAGGGTGCGCGGCTGCCCGATACGCTGCATAAATCGGAGCCTGGCCCCACAGCCGCTGCTGGCGCTTGCGAGGCCCCGACGCAGGAGCCCAAGCCGGAGCCCGGCCATGAAGGTTATGCCGCTGATCCCGAGTTCCAGCTGCGTGGCGGCTACGACAACCTGATGCTGGACGCCGCATCCCCCCTGTTCGGCTTGGTCATGCGCCTGCGCACCCTGGATGAATTACCCAACATCAAGGACGTGCACCGGCAGGTACGCAACCAGATCGACAACATCAGGGAAGAAATGCGCCAGCACGGCTACGAGCACACTCAGCTGCTGGCCTACT
>NZ_JABMCN010000001.1 GCF_013179515.1 Pseudomonas sp. CM27 | reverse complement strand
GCCGACGCCATGGTCGGAGACGAACCGCGGGTCGATCTTGTCGCGCTTGATCTGGTTGAAGTCCAGGGGTTCGAGCAGGCCTTCGCTGGCGGCGCGCAGGGCAAAGTCGGCTTCCACGTCGACCACGTCCCACTGCACGTTGCCGCTTTCGACCATGGCCTTGAGCTTGCCGTAGTCGGTGGGGCCGTCCTGGACGACCTTGATGTCGGTGGCCTTGGTGAAGGGTACGGCCCATGCTTCTTTCTGGGCATCCTGGGTGGTACCGCCCCAGCTGACGAAGTTGAGGCTTTCGGCGGCCTGGGCGGCCTGGCATGCCAGGGTCAGCAGGCTGGCGGACAGCACTGCGGTTACACGTTTGCTCAACAGCATGGTTACGCCCTCGTTGCTTTTGTTATTCGAGGCGGGGCTGGGGTGCGCCCGCCAACAGTATTCGGGGAGCAGCTAAAACAAAGTGTCGTGGGGCCGTCTGTGATTGTAGGTGCCGGCCAGAAAATCTAAGGTCTACGGGATATCATATTATGGTATTCCAAACTTTTCGCAAGAGGGACGAGGCGACCGGCCATCACTCCGTCCCTGCAGAGCGCTCAGTCCGGGATCGCGGGCTCGAACGGAATGCTCTGCACCACCTCCAGCTCATATCCAGCGAGTCCTGCGTATTTCAGCGGTGGCCCCAGATGGCGCAACTTGCCCACGCCCAGGTCCTGCAGAATCTGCGCCCCGGTGCCCACTTCCGAATACACCTTCGACTGCCCTCGCTGGTAAGGCCGCACCGGCTGGGTCAGGTGCGGCACGCGCTCCAGCAATGCCTGGGGAGATTCGTGGTTGGCCAGGATCACCACCACGCCGGTACCTTCTGCGGCCACCTTCTGCAGCGCCGCCCATAGAGTCCAGTTGGCCGGGCCGGCATATTCGGCACCCACCAGGTCGCGCAGCGGGTCGATCACGTGAACCCGCACCAACGTCGGCTGCTCGCGGCGGATGTCGCCCATGACCATGGCCATGTGCACGCCCCCTTCGATGCGGTCCTCATAGGTAACCAGGCGGAAAGTGCCATGCACGGTCGGCAGCTCACGTTCGCCAATGCGCTTGATGGTCTGCTCGGTGCTCAGGCGGTAGTGGATCAGGTCGGCGATGGTGCCGATCTTGATGCCATGCCGGGCGGCGAACACTTCCAGGTCAGGGCGGCGGGCCATGGTGCCGTCGTCGTTGAGCACTTCGACGATCACCGACGCCGGGCTGAAGCCGGCCAGGCGCGCCAGGTCGCAACCCGCTTCGGTGTGGCCGGCACGGGTCAGCACGCCGCCTTCGCGGGCGCGCAGGGGGAAGATGTGGCCGGGTTGCACCAGGTGTTCGGGGCGGGCGTCGCGGGCCATGGCAGCGGCGACGGTGCGCGCCCGGTCGGCGGCAGAAATGCCAGTGGTGACGCCGCTGGCGGCTTCGATCGACACGGTAAACGCGGTGCTGAACACGCTGCCGTTGGCCGGGACCATCTGCTCCAGGCCTAGGCGTTGGCAGTGATCATCGGTCAGGGTCAGGCAGATCAGGCCGCGCGCTTCGCGGGCCATGAAATTGATGGCCTGGGCGTCGCAGCGCTCGGCGGCGATCAGCAGGTCGCCTTCGTTTTCCCGGTCTTCGTCATCCACCAGCAGGACCATCTTGCCTTGCCGGTAGTCCTCGAGAAGTTCCTCGATGGTGTTGAAAGCCATGTTGCACGCTCACTGTGGTGGGGTGATTATTATGGTATACCATCATACACAATTATCGCCGTAGCAGGAGACCCGCGCATGAAGGCCTATTGGATCGCCCATGTGGACGTGACCGACCCCGAGCAATATCAGCAGTACACCCAGCGCGCCCCGGCTGCGTTCAAGGCATTCGGCGGGCGCTTCCTGGCCCGTGGCGGGCGCAGCGAGGCGATGGAAGGGCGGCCTACCCCTCAGCGTAGCGTAGTGATCGAGTTCGATTCGTACGAGCAGGCGGTGGCGTGTTACCAGTCCGAGTTGTACCAGAAAGCGTGCAGCCATCGGCGAGGGGTGGCGAAGGCCGAGGTGATCATCGTCGAAGGGTTCGAGCCCTGAGGTAATGGCTGAAGGCCCTATCGCCGGCAAGCCGGCTCCCACAGGTAGCGCGTAGCCTTGTGGGCGACGCAAAACCTGTGGGAGCGGGTTCACCCGCGAAAGGGCCAGACCTGTTTATGGCGGTGCCGCATGGTAGATACAGTTATTGAAGGTGTACTTTCAGCTCCGTGGCGGCCTGACGCATCGCCACCTTCACGGCCGGCACCTGGCTCAACGGGTTGAGCAGCCCATAGTCATGAATCATCCCGTTGTACCGTACCGAGGTCACCGTCACGCCCGCTGCATTCAACTTGCGGGCATACGCCTCACCCTCATCGCGCAGCACATCGAACTCTGCCGTTTGCACCAGCGCCGGCGGCAAGCCTTTCAACTGTGCACTGCTGGCCCGCAGGGGCGAGGCGTAGATCTGTTCCCGCGCCTTGGCATCCGTGGTGTAGCTGTCCCAGAACCACTCCATCATCCCGGTAGTCAGGAAGTGCCCTTCGGCAAACTGCTTGTACGATGCAGTCTCGAAGCTGGCATCGGTTACCGGCCACAGCAGCAGCTGGAAGCGCAAGGCCGGAGTGCCGGCCTCTTTGGCCTTCAGCGCCACTACCGCCGCCATGTTGCCGCCGACGCTGTTGCCGGCCACCGCCAGGCGTTTGCCGTCCACGCCGATCTCCTTACCGTGCTCGGCTACCCACTGGGTCGCCGCGTAAGCCTGGTTGATCGCCGTGGGGTAGTGCGCTTCCGGCGACGGGGTGTAGTCCACATAGACCGCCACCGCCCCAGAGCCGACCACCAGATCGCGAATCAGCCGCTGATGGGTCGGGAAGTCACCAAGCACCCAACCGCCGCCGTGAAAGAACATGAACACCGGCAAGTCACCCTTCACATTGGCCGGGCGCACTACTTGCAGCTTGATCGACTCACCGTTGGCCTGGATGGTGTGTTCTTTCACCTCGATACCAGAAAGGTCGACCTTGACCGAAGCCTGGGCACCCGTCAGCACTGCCCGGGCGTCTTTCGGGCTGAGTTGTTCCAGCGGCTTGCCACCCCCATGTTCCAGGGCTTCGAGGAAGGCCTGGGTGTGTTGTTCCACACCTGGGCTGCCAGCGGCGAAGGCGCTGGAAACGGACAGGGCCAGAAGGGAAGCGGTAAGGGTTTTGTGGACAATGTTCATGAGCGAATCCTTTTTCATGCAAGTATTGAAAGTGGGCGTCTTGCCTGGCCTGCAGGGCCATCGCTGCGACTTGTGCGTAGATTAGGCAGATGCACTTGCGGGAAAAAGCGGCTATAAAGCGTTTGACTGTCACCATGAGCGAGACAATGAACCCTTACGAAGATATGCGCATCTTTGCTCAGGTCATGGAGGCCGGCAGTTTCACCGCTGCGGCCGACCGCCTGGGCATGTCCAAGCAATCGGTCAGCCGGCGCCTGATGCAACTCGAAGAGCGCCTGGGTGTACGCCTGCTCAACCGCTCTACCCGGCGGCTGGACGCCACGCCGCTGGGCCAGCACTACTATCAGTCAGCCCTGCGCCTGCTGGGCGAGGTGCAGCAGGTGGAGCACGACATCAGCGGCCAGGCTCAGGCTTTGCGCGGCACGTTGCGCCTCAGCGCACCGCTGTCGTTTGCCATGGCGCACCTGGGCTGCCTGATGACCGAGTTCCTGCAGTTGCATCCGCAGGTGGATGTGGAGGTAGACCTGAGTGACCGCGCCGTCGACCTGATCGGTGAGGGATACGACCTGGCGCTGCGCATTGGCGCGCTGGAGGACTCCAGCCTGATCGCGCGGCGCATTGCCGGTGTCGAGCGAGTGTACTGTGCGAGCCCGGCCTACCTGCAGGCCCGGGGCGTGCCCGCCGCGCCGGATGAGCTGGCCGGACATGCCTGCCTGCCCTATGGGCATGCGCGGCAGGTGCAGTGGCAGTTCCGCCAGGGCGGCAAGGTGCAGGCGATCCAGGTGACCGGGCGCATGCGGGCGAACAATGGCGAGTTGTTGCGCGATGCCGCGATTGCCGGGATGGGGGTAACGTATCTGCCGACGTTCATCGTTGGCCAGGCGTTGGCAGATGGGCGGCTGCTGCGCGTGCTGGACGCGTGGACGCCGCCGGCGTTGCAGCTGTCGGCGGTGTATCCGCAGCACCGCCAGGTGGCGCGGCCGGTGCAGGGCTTTGTGAATTTTCTGCGCGAGCGCCTGGTGCAGCTTTGAACTGCATGCCCGGCGGCGGATAAAGCCACTGCGGACGGGCTTTGCAATCATCGCGGCGCGACGTGTTCAGGCTATGCTTGCTCCATGAGCACACCTCCCTCTCTGCGCCAACCCTGCCCACCGGGTGCCTGCAATTGCGGCCGTGAACATCTGGTCGATCACCCGCAAGCGGCCCAACGCATTCTCCTGCTGACGCGTCAGGAGGAAAAGCGCCTGCTCGAACGCCTGGAAAATATCAGCGACCTGAATGATTTGCAGCGCCTGCAGCAACGGCTGTACGAGAACCTTGGCATCCGTGTCCACATCGCCCCCGGCTTCAACGAAGTGCGGACCATGCGCGGCATCGTCATCGAACTGGACGACCAGCCCGGCCTTTGCCGAAAGACCCGGCAAGCGATCCCCGCCGCGATCCGTCGTGGGCTGGAACGCAACCCGCAGGTCGCCTTCCGCCTGCTCGATAGCCATGACCTGCTGGGTGATGCCTGACGAACCAGCAAGGCCTGCCCTTGGCGGCCGAAACCGGTCATATCGGCTTAATTTTCCTGCTGCCTCCCACGTTTATCTGAAAGCCCCTCTGCGCAGTGCGCGCAGCGGCATTCATCACTCAAGGAGACAGGCAATGACTTCCGTTTTCGACCGCGACGATATCCAGTTCCAGGTAGTGGTCAACCACGAAGAGCAATACTCGATCTGGCCCGACTACAAGACCATCCCCAACGGCTGGCGTGCCGTGGGCAAGAGCGGCCTGAAGAAGGACTGCCTGGCCTACATCGACGAGGTCTGGACCGACATGCGCCCGCTGAGCCTGCGCCAGAAAATGGCCGAAGCCGCCGCCCAGTGACCACGGTGACCCTGCTGTGCCTGCCATATTCAGGGGCCAGCGCCATGGTCTACAGCCGCTGGCGGCGCAAGCTACCCGCGTGGCTGCAGGTACGCCCGGTGGAGCTGCCCGGGCGCGGTGCGCGCATGGCCGAACCGTTGCACACCGACATGCAGGCGCTGGCCCGGCAACTGGCCAGCGAACAGCGCCTGGCGGCCAGTGCCCCTTACGCGCTGCTCGGCCACAGTCTGGGCGCGCTGCTGGCCTTCGAGCTGGCCCACGAGCTGCAGGCGCAGGGCTGTCCGCCACCGCTGGCGCTGTTCGCCTGCGGCACAGCGGCACCGACCCGACGTGAAGACTACGACGGCAAGAACTGGCGCGAGCCCAAAAGCGATGGGGAGCTCATCAGCGAGTTACGCGAGCTGCAGGGTACGCCCGAGGAAGTGCTGGGCAATGCCGAGCTGATGAGCCTGACCCTGCCGACCCTGCGCGCCGACTTTCTGCTGTGCGGTACCTACGCCTACCGCCAGCGGCCTGCACTGCAGTGCCCGCTGCATGTACTGGGCGGCACCGATGACCGGGCAAATGATGAGCAGCTTCAGGCTTGGCGCAAGGAAACCCAAGGCGCGTTTTCGCTGCAGATGTTCCCCGGTGGCCACTTCTTCATCCATGAGCATGAAGACAACGTGCTCGACGCGCTGACCGCGTCACTGCAGCCGCTTCGGCTGTCCGCCTGATTGACGTCACCGCTTGCCTGGGGGAGGCTAGGGCTTTTCCCAGGCAAGGGGCTGACAATGCTGATTGATCCACTCAAGGCCACGCTGCTGGTCGTCGACATCCAGGAAAAACTCATCGGCGCCATGAGCGACGCCGAAGGCACGCGTGCGCGCGCCCGCTGGTTGCTGGCGGCGACCGCCGAGCTGGAACTGCCGACGGTGATTTCCGAGCAGTACCCCAAAGGCCTTGGCCATACCCTGGCGGCGTTGCTGGCCGCAGCGCCGGCCGCCGAAGTGGTGGAGAAAAGCCATTTTTCCTGCGTGGCCGCCGGGTGCCTGCCGGCGAGCCTGATGGCACGTGATCAGGTGATCGTCTGCGGCATGGAGACCCACGTCTGCGTGCTGCAGACCGTGCTTGGCCTGCTGGCGCTGGGCAAGCAGGTATTCGTGGTCGAGGATGCCTGCGACAGCCGCACCCCGGCAAGCAAAGCGGCGGGCCTGGCCCGCATGCGTGCTGCAGGTGCGCAAGTGGTGACCCGCGAAATGGTGCTGTTCGAGCTGATGGGCAGTGCCAGCCACCCGCTGTTCCGCCACATCAGCAAAACCTACCTGGTCGGTGAACAGCCCTGAACGGTCGGTTACTGGCTATCGGCTTGATCGCCCTGGCGCTGCTGCAAGGCTGCGCCGGGCGTCGCGAGGAGGCCCCTGAAGCGGACCCGGCCAAGGTCCGCGGGCAATTGCTGCGGCTGTTGCCTGCCCAAACCAAGGACCGCGAGGGCTGGGCGCGAGACATCCAAGTGGCGTTCGAGGCCCAGCGCCTTGCCCCGAGCAAAAGCAACCTGTGCGCGGTACTGGCGGTGACCGAGCAGGAGTCCACCTTCAACGCCGACCCGCAGGTGCCCAACCTCGGGCGTATCGCCCGTGAGGAAATCGACCGCCGCGCTGCGCGTCTGAATATTCCCAGGCTGCTTGTCGATGGTTTGCTGAAAACGCCTTCGGGCAACGGCCAGAGCTACCAGCAGCGTTTGCAGGCGGTGCGCAGCGAAAGGCAGCTAAGCGAACTGTACGACGAGGTCATCGCCCGTGTGCCGTTGGGCAAGACCCTGCTCGGGGGGCTCAACCCGGTGCACACCGGTGGGCCGATGCAGGTCAGCATCGACTTCGCGCAACAGCATGCGCAGGCTTACCCATACAGCCACGAAGGCAGCATTCGCCAGGAAGTGTTCTCCCGGCGTGGTGGCCTGTATTTCGGCATCGCGCACCTGCTGGGCTACCCCGTCAGCTATGACCGCAAGCTCTACCGGTTTGCCGATTTCAACGCGGGCTGGTACGCCAGCCGTAATGCGGCGTTTCAGGCAGCACTGAGCAAGGCGACCGGCGTGCAGCTGGCGCTGGACGGGGACCTTATTGCACCCGGAGCGATCATGCCCGGCACCACTGAACTGGCGGCGCGCAAGCTGGGCGTGAAGTTGGGGCTGCGCCACCCGCAGATTCGCAGCCAGCTGGAGGAGGGCGACAGCTTGGCCTTCGAGGACAGCAAACTGTACAGCGGGGTGTTTGCCCTGGCCGATGCTGCGGCAGGCAAACCGGTGCCAAGGGCGGTGCTGCCGGGCATTGAACTGAAAAGCCCGAAGATCACCCGCAAGCTGACCACGGCGTGGTTTGCCGGGCGGGTGGATGAGCGCTATAGACGGTGTTTGAAGCGTTAGATTCATGTTGCCTGTGCCGGCCCGCGAATAGGCCGGCACAGGCACCATCAGCTTTCGCTCAATGCCCCGACAACCTGGTCAACACTGGCCTTCAAACCGGCAAACGCATCCTCAGGGTCACTGTCCACCACCAACAGCTTCGCGCCGGCCGCCTTGATCACCTCAGCCACCGCTGCTTCCGGCTGGCGATGGTCCAGCACCAAGGCTACATCCTGTGCCTTCAGGTTTTCCCCCAGCGCCTTGAGCGCAGCAGCGTCCCATTCGGCCGGCAGCGCCTGCTCGACCACATCCAGGTTCAAGCCGCTGGCCAGGTAACCCAAGCGTTCGGACAGGCTCACCACCGTCAGGTTGTCGACCTTCGCCAGACGGGTCTGGCTATTGGCCGAAAGCTCCAGCAACTGGCGCTTGAGCCCCGCCAGGTTGCCCTGGATCTTCGGCTTGTCGTCCGGCGACAGCCGCTCCAGGTCGTTGGCCACCACATCCGCCATGCGCCCGAGGTTGGTCGGGTTGAGCCACGGGTAGGCAGCATACGCATCGTCACCGCTCACCGCGATGCCGGGCAGTGCGCCATCTACCGGCCGTGCGGCATCGATCTCGACAATGCGGATGTTGCTGCGCCGGGCCATCGGGTACAACGGGTCGTCACGCCATATCGAGCGCACGCCGATCACCGCATCGGCCTGCAGCGCCGCCTTGTCCAGGCTGGCCCCGCCACGCCCGCTGAAATAGGACGGCTGGCGGCTGGCTGGCAGGTTGGCCGGCGCTGCGCGCTTTAGCTGCACTGGCGTGCCGTCCAGCAGGGCGCTGGCCAGGCTGTGGGTGACGGGCAGGGTGGTGAGTACTTGCGTGGCGAAAGACAGCGACGGCAGGCCGGCCAGGGCCAGCGCCAGGGTCAGGCGTTTCAGGTTCATGCCGGGTTTCCTTGCAGGCGGGGGACGAGGGCGCGCGCGAGCGCGGCCAGGGCGAAACAGATACCGGCGACCAGAATGATCGCGGCGCCCGACGGCACCGGCAGGTCGAACACGATCGGCAGCAGGATGCCGAACAGGGTGCTTACCGTGGCGATCAGCACCGAGACGAAGAAAAACCCTTTGAGCGACTGGCTGACCAGGCGCGCGGCAGCGGCGGGTATCACCAGCAGCGCCCCCACCAGGATCGCCCCGATCACCTTCACTGCGGCCACGGTTACCAAGGTCACCAGCACCACGAACAGGTAGTCCAGGGTTTTTACCGCCACCCCGCGCACGGCCGCCAGTTGCGGGTTGAAACTGGCCAGCATGATGCGGTTGTACAGCGGCAATGCCAGTGCCAGCACCAGCACCGCGACGATACCCAGCACTACCAGGTCCTGGCCGCTGACCGTCAGCACCGAGCCGAACAATACGTTCTCGAGGATGTGCACGTTGATCTTGCCTGCCAGCATCAGCAGCAGGCTGGCGCCCAGCGCCAGCGACACCGACAGGAACACGCCGATCAGCGTGTCTGGCGACAGCCCGGTGCGGTTGCGCAGGAAGTTGAGCAGGATGCCGAACAGCAGGCAATAGCCGAACAGGCTGCCGTAGGGCCCGGTGTAGGGCTCGCCCAGCAGAATGCCGACGGCTACGCCGGTCAGTGCGGCATGGCCCACCGCTTCGGAGAAGAAGGCAAAGCGCTTGACCACCACCAGGGTGCCCAGGCCCCCCAGCACCGGCCCGATCATCAGCCCGGCCAGCAGGGCATTGACCACGAAGCCATAGGCCAGTGCCTCGGGCAGATAGCCGGCGGTGGCCCAGTCCTGGACCAGTTGGCGGAATGCTTCAAAACTCATGATGCAAGGCTCTCGCTGCGCGGGTGGACGGAGAACAGCCCCAGCAGGCGCTCCGGGGTCAGGGCCTGAGCGGGTGGGGCGTCGAACAGCACCTTGCGGCTCAGGCCGGTCACTCGGTCGGCCAGGCGCAGCACGGCTTCCAGGTCGTGCTCGATCCACAGCACGGTGGTGCCAGCCTGGCGCCAGCGTTGCAGCAGCTGTTCGAACACCTGGATGCCGGCTTCATCAAGCGCCGACATCGGCTCGTCCAGTACCAGCAACTGCGGCTCGGGGATCAGCCCCTGGGCCAGCAGCACGCGCTGGCGTTCGCCGCCAGACAACGCGCCCATGCGCCGCCCGCGCTTGTCGAGCATACCGACCTGCGCCAGGGCCGCATCGATGGCCGGTTGCACGCGCCGGGACAGGCCGAGAAAGGCCGGGCGGCGCTGACACATGGCAGCCATGAAATCGTCGACGGTCATCGGCAGGCCACGGTCGAACTCCAGTGCCTGCGGCACGTAGCCGATCACTTCGCGTTCACCCGGCCAGTGCAGGGTCAGTTGGCCCTGGTGGGGCATCTGCCCGAGCAGGGTCTTGATCAACGAGCTCTTGCCACCGCCGTTGGGCCCGACGATGGCGTGCACGCTGCCGGCGGCCACGCTGAAGCTGACCTGTTCGAGGATGCGCGTGCGGCCCAGGGTCAGGTCGATGTCGGCGAACTCGATGCGTGGCCCGCTGGCTGCTACCAGGTTGGCGGCGGCAGTCATGCGCGGTTCTCCTGGATGGCGCGGACCACGGTGTCGAGGTTGCGCTTCATTTCCACTTCGTATTTTTCCTTGGTGTATTCGCCGTAGGAAATGTGCGTCAGTGGGTAAAGGCGCACGCCGGATTCACGCTGGATGGTTTCGACGTACGCCGACGGGAAGTCCATTTCCGAGAAGATCACCCGCACGTCCAGGGCCTTGAGCTGGTCGATGGTCTTTTTCAGCTGAGCCGGGCTGGGTTCGATGCCGTGGGCTGGTTCGACCACTGCAGTGACCTCGAGGCCGAAGTCGCGTACCAGGTAGTCGTAGGCAGCGTGGATGGTGGCAACCCGGAACGTGGCGCTTGGCGCTTCGGTGACCTTGGCCAGGGCCTCGGCCCGCAGGCCGCGCAGGCGCTTGGCATACGCACGGGCGTTTTGCGTGTACAGCTTGGCGTTGTCCGGGTCGAGCTTGCCCAGTTCGCGGGCGATGTTGTTGACCTGGGCGATGGTGGTGCTGATCGACAGGAAGGTGTGCGGGTTGACCACCTTGCCGGCGCCACGCGCGGCAATGCCGGTGGCCGCCAGCAGGGGTACGTTCTGGTTGGCCTCGATCGTGTTGATGCCGGGCTTTTCGCTGGCGGCGATCATGCGGTCGGCGAAGTCGTCATGGCCGACACCGTTGAGCACCACCACGTCCAGCGTGCCGATGCGCTTGATGTCCTCGGCGCGTGGCTCGTAGGCGTGGGGGTTGAAGCCTGCCGGAATCAGCGGCACCACCTCGGCCTTGTCGCCGACGATGTTGCTCACGTAGCTGTAGTAGGGGTGCAGGGTGATGCCGATACGCAGCGGCTTGCCGTTGTCGGCCAGCACCAGGGTCGGCAGGGCAAGGGCCACGAGCAGGGCGAGGGCGGAGCGGAACATGGGAGAGTCCTTCGGTTCAGTGACGGTGTTCGCGGGTAACCCCGGCGTCGTAGTGGCTGACCACCTGTTGCCAGCCGGCGGCGATCAATGCGGCCTGGCCGAGGTCGTCCGGGGGCACGGCGGCGCTGTCGCGGCGCAGCCAGACATCGGCTTGGCCGCTGCTGTCGGCTGGCAGAATCAACAGCAGGCTGCCGGCAACCTCTGGGGCCTGGCTGCGCCCCAGGTAGGCGCCGGCATCCAGCCATGACCACTGGTGCCCGCCGCGGCTCTGGCTGCCGACATCGACCACGAACGGCGGCAGGCCCTCTTCGGCCAGGGCCGGCACGCTGGGCGTGGCAGCGGTTTCTTCGCGCAGCAGCTGGATCTCGTCGAAGGCTACCCGCAGGTCGGTGTACAGGCCTTGCTCGGCGGCGGTAAGGTCGCGGCGGGCGTCGATCTGGTGGCTGGCAATGGCCTGTTCATCCTCACGCTCACCGCGCAGCAGCACCACACTGGCAGCGAGCACCATGATCAGCAGGCTGACCAGCAGCACATACAGAGTTTCGTGCCCGGCGCCGGCCGGGCGAATCACCTGGGCGCGGCTCATGGCTGCGGGATATCGGCGTAGTCGACTTCCACCACGTGCCCGGGGCCGGCGTCGAACAGCACGTAGAACTCGCCGTCAGGGCGCTTGAAGGTCAACGTCGAATCGTCGCCCAGCTTGCCGCCGACCAGCACTTGCTCGTCGTAACCGATCACATCCAGGGTCACTCCGGGGGCACCGCTGCCGTCCGAGAAGCCACCGGTGCATTTGACCTGGCCGCTGGCCAGCTCTTCGCACTCGCACATCGGGTTGTGCGCCAGGGCGGGGCTGGCGGCCAGCGCCAGCAGGGGCAGGGCGAGGGTGCGTAGCAGCTGTTTCATTTCTTGCCTCCTTGTTTTTCGAGCCAGGCCACGGTGGCCGGCGATGCCTTGGCGAGCGGGACCGACGCCTGGTGCATGCTCCCGTCCCAGCCTTCCAGGGTGATCCAGATCTGTGCGTCGGGCTTGGTGCGCGGCGGGATCGGCAGCGAGGTGCCCATGTTGTACGGCGCGCCGAAAAAAATCGTGCCGGCGGCTCGCAGGCTGCGCGGTTTGCCGATGCGCAGGTAGGCCGCCTTGACGTCCTTGACGCACGCCTTGCACAGCGCAGCGTTGAACGACTTGAAGTTGCCGGCCGGGCCGTCGGCGCGTGGCGGCTCGTCGCGCAGTTCGGCAAGGCTCAGGCTATAGGGGCCGACCTGGATGTCGCTGATCAGGTTGGCGCCCAGGCCGGCGTCGCCGCGAAACAGCCTGGCGTCGGCGAAGTACTTGGGCATGAAGCCCAGCGGAATGAGGATCAGCAGAATGTTCAGGTGAAACCGCCACTTCAGCCAGAACTGCTTCAGCGGGCTTGCGGGCAGGGCTTGGGCCTGGCTCATGGGTGCATCTCCACGGTGGTTTCACTGCGTGCCGCCCGCGGCGCCCGCTCGCTGCGCTTGATGGCGGCGGCGGTGGCCTGGGCGGTGCGTCTGGTCCAGATCAGCAAGCCGCTGAACACCATCATGGTGAGGACCAGACCGAAGAAGAACCACACCAGCTTGATCGGCAAACCGCCGAAGTCACCGGTGTGCAGCGGGCGCATGGACTCGGTGACGAACTCCAGGGCGGAGCGGTCGCTGATCTCGAACTGGCTGTCGACATTACGGGTGTAGGGGTTCACCGAGGCGCTCTGGAACATCAGCGGGTACCAGCCCGGCCCGGCCAGGGTGACATGACTGTAGGCGGTGGCTGGCAGCGAAATGAAGTTGATTTCCAGCCCCGGAATGGCCAGGCCGGCAATGCGCGCCGCTTCATCCAGGTCGATGCGCGGTGCCGGGCTGCCGTCCGCGGTTTGCGGTACGTCCTCACGGGCGATCACCGGCACGATGGGCCGGCTGGAAATGGTGATGTGGTTGTCGAACAGGATTGCCTGGATCAGGAACCAGGTGCCGGTGATGGAAATGACCGCAATGAACCAGATCGACCAGACCCCGGCCAGGCGATGCAGGTCGCCCCAGAAGATTCGCGAGCCATGGCCGGTGCGCACCGGTTTGAAGAAACCCTTCCAGAATTTCTTGTACACCACCAGCCCGGTGACCAGCGAAGCCAGCATGGGCAGGCCGAGCAGTGACACCAGATACCAGCCCCAACTGAAGCCATTGGTGAACGGCACCAGCCACCAGCCGTGCAGGGCGCGGGTGAAAGCCTCGAAGTTGAAGTCCGGGGTCTTGCCCTGGATGGCCCCGGTGTAGGGGTTTACATAAAGCGTCGGGCTGGTGCCGTCGGGCAGGGTCACGTTTGCTTTCACTGCAAAGTGCGAACCATCCGGCTGGCTCAGCCGTTCCACCACCATGTCCGGCTCGGCCTTGTTCAAGGCCTCCAGCACCTGCTGGAAGCTCATGCGCTGGACATCGGTATCGGGCTTGTTGGCACGCACGGCCGGGTCGGCCAACCAGACAATTTCCTGGCTGACCACGGCGAGCATGCCGGTAAAACAGACGATCAGCACTAAGAACCAGATCGGCAGGGCTAGCCAGCTGTGGACCAGGAACCACAGCCTGGATTTGGATTTTTTCGGTGATTTGGCCATCAGACGGTCTTCTGCAATGGGTGGTCGAGCGTGTGCCCAACCAAAGAGGGCTGTACTGATAAGGACGAATGAGAATCGAAAACCTGCCTTTTTAAATGCAAGCAAATGTTTCAAACGACAAGAGCCGGCCTGCGCACGAGGCGTCAGGCCGGCTTTTCGGTGGCTGGCGAAGGGGTCAGGCGCGGGTCATGGCCACTGCGGCTTGCGGCCTGCCGTGCAGTTGCGCCAGGTCGTGGTACAGCGCCCGGCCGATTTCTGCTGCGCGCGCCGGCAGCACCGACAGCAGGGTATCGCTCAGCCCATGGCTGTTCTCGCAGAACCCTTGCAGGTACACCGAGGCCTGCAGGTCGGGGCTGGCCAGCACGCGGTAATGGCGGTCGACGCTGAAATCGTCCAGGTAGCCGGCCAGCGGCGCCAGCAGGTCGCGGTGCGAGCGGCGTTCGTAGCCGGTGGCCAGGATTACCGCATCGTAGCGGTGGGTTTGCTGCTGGCTGGTGGCCAGGTCGCGCAGGGTCAGCTCCAGCCCGTCGCGGGTGGCCACCACCGCCTCTACCTGGCGCCGGCACAGCACGTTGTGGCGGTGCTGGTGGGCGACTTTCTGCCGGTAGAGGATGCCGTAGATGCGCTCGATGAGGTTGAGGTCGACCACCGAGTAGTTGGTGTTGTGGTATTCGCCCAGCAGCTTGCTGCGCTGGTCGGCCGGTTCGTTGTAGACCAGGTCGGTGTAGTCCGGCGAGAAGATCTCGTTGACGAACGGGCTGTCGTCAGCGGGCTTGAGGGCGGAGCCGCGCAGGATCATGTCGACCTTGACCGACGGGTAGCTGTCGTTGAGGTCGATGAACGCCTCGGCGGCGCTCTGGCCAGAACCGATCACGGCAATGCGCATCGGTTTGCCGGCGCTGCACGGCAGCTTGTTGAGGCTGCTGAGGTACTGGGAATGGTGGAATACCCGCGGGTCGTCCTTGAACGCGCCGAACTTTTCCGGAATTTTCGGCGTGCCGCCGCTGCCGACCACCACTGAACGGGTACGGCGGCTGTATTCGCGGCCCTGTGCGTCGCGCGATACCAGGCGCAGGTGTTCGACCCGGCCGCCGTGCAGCTCAGGTTCGATACGCAGCACTTCCTGGCCGTACACCGCCTGGGTGGCGAAATGCTCGGCGGCCCAGCGCAGGTAGTCGTTGTACTCCAGGCGGCAGGGGTAGAAGGTGCCGAGGTTGATAAAGTCGGCCAGGCGCTGCTTCTGGTGCAGGTAATTGACGAAAGTGTACGGGCTGGTGGGGTTGCGCAGCGACACCAGGTCCTTGAGGAACGAGATCTGCAACTCGCTCTGGGTGGCCAGGGTCTCGCCGTGCCAGCGGTAGTCCTGCTGTTTGTCGATGAACAGCGCGTCGAGGGCATGGCCCTGGGACTCGGCGAGTTCCTCCAGGGCAATGGCCAAGGCCAGGTTGGAAGGGCCGAAGCCCACGCCGATCAGATCTTTGATGGTTTCCTGCTGTGCAGACTGGCTCATGGCTGCGATTCCCTGAATGGTCGAATGTGGACGCCCGCCGGGGCTCCGGCTCCTGCGCAAGTACAGATTGGAACGAGCCACCCGCGGGGGAATTTAAGGGGGCTAAAGAACTGCGTGGCGCGGCCGATAGGGGGGTTACGGCAGGGACCCAACTTCGAAGCAGGGAATCGACATGAGTGGAATTACGGCAGGCAACCTGATGATCAACGGCGTTTCAGCGCAGGCACTGAGCGCCACCGCCGCCACCGAGCGCGAGCAGGCCAGACAGGCCGGTGAGGCACTTGGCCCGTTGAGCGTGAGTAGCGACAGCATGAAGGTTTCGGCGGGTAGCCAGGCGCAACCTGCAGACAGTGAAGACAGCGGCGAATCGGAGTCGATGAAGGAACTGCGTCAGCTGATCAAGGATTTGCAGAAGCAGCTGGCCGAGGAACAGAAGCAGCTGGCTGCGTTGCAGAACAGCAAGATGGACGAGGCTGCCAAGACGGCCGCGATAGGGGCCAAGCAGGCGAGCATTGCCACCCTCAACGGGCTGATCCTCGCAGCGACCGCGCAGTTGCTGGAGCTGTTGCAGCAGGAAGGCGGCAGCAGCGCGGGCGGAATGGTCAGCGCCACGGCCTAGCTATTGACTGGCCACCCCACAGGGTCCCTGCTAAATCAGTAAGTTATGTGCAGTTCTATGAGAGCGGGTTCGAACCCGCTCCTGAAGGGGCGCCATGTCGGGCAACTACTCGGACGCCAGCCGGCTCTTGCTCTGGCGGTCCGACTTGTACTGCATGGCCACTGCCGGCGCCGGCTTGGCGCTGCCGGTTTCCAGCCACTGGCGCATACGGCTGGCATCGGCGAAGTGGGTGTACTTGCCGAAGGCATCAAGAATCACCATGGCCACCGGACGGTTGTCCATGCGGGTCAGCAGCACCAGGCAGTGCCCGGCTTCGTTGGTGAAACCGGTCTTGGTCAGCTTGATGTCCCAGTTGCTCTTGTTCACCAGGTGGTCGGTGTTACGGAAGCCCAGGGTGTAGTTGGGCTTGCGGAACGCCACGGTCTTTTCGCGGGTGGTCGACAGCTCGCTAAGCATCGGGTACTTGCGCGAGGCCATCAGCAGCTTGGCCAGGTCGCGGGCGCTGGACACGTTCTGGGTCGACAGGCCGGTCGGCTCGACGTAGCGGGTGTGTGCCATGCCCAGGCTGCGAGCCTTGGCATTCATCGCCTTGATGAACGCCGGATAGCCGCCGGGGTAGGCGTTGGCCAGGGTATTGGCCGCGCGGTTTTCCGACGACATCAGGGTAATCAGCAAGGTTTCGCGGCGGTCCAGTTGGCTACCCAACCGCACGCGCGAATACACGCCTTTCATTTCCGGGTTGTTGGCAATGGTCATGGTGAGCATCTCATCCATGGGCAGCTTGGCGTCCAGCACCACCATTGCCGTCATCAGCTTGGTCACCGAGGCAATCGGCACCACACGGTCGGCGTGGCTCGAATACAGCTCCTGGTTGCTGTTCAGGTCGATCAGCAAGGCGCTGCCTGAAGCAAGGTGCAGCTTGGAGGGGTCACGCTGGACCTGGGCCGGGGGTTGTGCAGCAGCGGTCGACGGAAGGGTCGCAGTACCTGTGAGCAACAGCAGCAGGCTGAGGATGGACAGGGATGTTTTCACGTTGAGGCTCACTAAAGGTTGGTATGTCGTTGGCTGTGCAAGGGTTTTCCCCCAAAAAACCGATGCATTGTGGAGTATGGCCCAAACGGTGTCGAATGCCTTATGACTAAAGGGCGCAAGGTGAAGGATATTTAATCCTGTACCAATTCTGTACCAATTACGTTCGTCTCCAGCTTCGCCAGTTCGGTCCAGTCGTTGGCTGAATTCAACCACTTAGCGTAGGTCGTGAGCAGTACCTGAACCGAGTGCCCGAGCTGGCCAGCGATGAAGGCAGGGTTCATGCCAGACATAAGGCACATCGTGGCATAGGTATGCCTGCAGTTGTACTGCGGTCGAGCAGGAATTTTCAGGGCTGCGATCGCCTCATTGAAGTGGTACGCCGGCGTTTCAGGCCTCATCATGTGGGGAGACTTCCCGGCAGGTTGGAAGATGTACGGCGACTCGGTAGATACCCGACGTGATTGCTTGGACCGGTAGTGCGCCACCTCTTGCGCTCTGGCCAAGGCGCCCAGGGCTCGGCTGTTCAGCATCACGGTACGGGTGTACTTGGTCTTGGTGCGATCAACCACCTGGTTCTCGACCACGATCCGGCAGATGTGGGCGGTCTTTTTCTCAAAGTCGATCTCATCCCAGCGCAGCGCCATGATTTCGCCTGTACGCATGCCGGTAAAGAGTGCGAACTCGTAGAACGCTGCGAATACCTGGTTGGCTCGGGAGAAGTTTACATACATCCACTGGATCAGCGCGTCAGCCTCCTGAACCGTGAAAGGGTCGATCTGCTTTCTGTTTTTCTGCGGCAGCTGGATTGATGCCGCCGGGTTCCTATCCACAACTTCGTCATAGACCGCCGCTCGAAACATTGCCTTAACCCTGGCAATCGCGGCGCGTTTGACTGTCGAACTCTTCCACTCGGTCTTCGCGACCACATCCCTTAGCACCATCGGCGTTACGGCCTTGATCGGCAGAGTCGCCAGATGGGGCATCCAGTAGTTGTTCATCAGGCCCTTGTAGTTGACCCGGGTGTCATGCACCACTTCCAAGCTGTTTAGCCAGCTCTGCGCGTACTCGCCAAACATGAGTTCATTGGCTGGGGCGGTATAGCTCGAAGTCGGGAAGAGCTCGGCGTACCGCTTTTCGTCCAGAACCCCATGCTTGACCAGGCTGATTACTTGAGCGCGTAGATCGGCTGCCGTTTTGATCCCCTTGGCGGTCTGGGGGTACGCGAGAGTTTCGGATCGACGCTCACCGTTCCAAGTAAAACGGATCCGGATTGATTTGCCGATGAATTCGACTCCAGTGGGTAGCCCCAGCTTCCTTCCAGCCACGCTTCGTATCTCCTGATGCTGTAAAAAATGCGACCGTCGATCTTCTTCCAGACCCCCTCGGGGATCACGCCGCGGCTTCGCTTGCCTTCCAGGGCCCTCTTGGTCGTGCCGACCAGCTCGGCCATTTTCTCTTCCGGGACCTTGTCCGATACATAGGCCACCGGCTGGCGCTCTTCGTCTTGCATGATGGTCTCCACGCCGCCGGTGGCGGCAGGTTGGTGGTCAGTCCTTCGCGAACTCAATAGCCTTGGCAAGCCGGACTTGGGTGCCGTTGCCGTTTTCGCCAGGCTTGATCCCGTCGATAACCGCCAGCGCCTCGGTCGCGGCCTTGAGCAAGGCGTTGCGCTGTTCACGAGCAAGCAGAAGTTGCTGGCTCAACTCTCCCTGCTGGTCGCCCTCGGCCCGGCCGATATCCCAGAACTCCTGGCCCCAATGACCATGAGGCGGTGGATTGCTGTTCTGCTTGCCGCCGGCCATGGCGCCGACAATCACATCGCAGATAGCCCGTTTGTAGGCGTTCTCGCCATCGAGGCTGAGGCCGCCGCGCCGGCGGAGGGTGCTCACGACCTCATCTGCGTTGAGGCCGCTGTCTTTGAGCACGATGTCGAGCTCAGGCTTACCAGGGGTGTAAATGACCAGAGCCAGCTTGGCCTCCGGCCAGAGATCGGCCGCCAGGCGCTCCAGGCAGTCGTTCGCGGTGTGGTGGAATCGTTCGGTTGCGGACATAGGTCATCCTCGCCCGCGAGCTGTGCCGGCGGGCTTGATTTATAGGGGGAGGGGTTAGCAGTTGAAAGCGAACTGGAAATAGCGGCCGTCAGGCAGGGGGAGGGCTACAGTGCCGGAGAAGACATCGCCGGACATGCCGCACTCCTGATCGACGTACACGTCGCCGAGGGCAAAGCCGTTGTCCTGAGGTGCGCCGGCCGGCTCGTCGACAATCTCGTAGTCGTAGGTGTTCTCGGCCGCTTCAATCTCTTCCTCGACCTGGGCGAACACCTCAGCACCAACCAGCGCCTTTACCACTTCTAGCACAGGGGAATTGCGCGCCTGCTGATCCATAAGGTACTGGGTCTGCGCTTCGTCGGCCGCCCGCATGATCTCGAAGCACTCCTCATCGGTAATTCCGAAGATGTTGCTCATCGCGGCGCCTTCGATGCCATGTAGGCCATGTACATCAGGGGAAGGATCATGGTTGAGCCTCCTGCTGCACCCCAAGCTCTCCCATCACCTCGGTGGCGATGGCAAAGCCAGGGCTGCCAAGTGGGCATTCCTTGATGATCCGGTTCAGGCCATCGATCAGATCGCGGGCTGTGCCAATCATCATGTCGGCGTCTGCGTCCATATCCAGGCCGAGAGCTTCGCCAATGCTACCGATGGATACGCAAGCGTCCAGCAACATGCGCTTGTTGCGCTCGGCATCCTTGCGCAACGTCTCGTTCTCCGCCTTTAGCTGGTCATAGGCCTCGGCCATTACGACGTCAGGGCCGTGCGGATCGTAGCTGATGCGGTTTCCCGTTTCGGAAAGCATCTTGACGGCTTTGTAACGATGAACTTCGGTCATTGCATCAGCTCCTTCGGCACCTGGACGATATCGCCGAGCTTGTGATTGACTAGCCCCCGGCAGAATGCGATCAGCGCGGTTGGACCGTAACACCAGATCCCGGCGCCGGCCGGTCCGCCGGCGTAGCGCACGTCCTCGGGCAGGCCCGGTATGTTCTGCGCTGTACCGCTGTGCTGGTCGATAAGCTGGCCTCCGTGCTCCCAGTTGCTGGAAGGGCGATAGCCGAAGCCTTCGGCCGCGCCGCGGATGCTGACGCTGGTAGGATCGGTCCGGGTGCGCCAGATTGTGGTCCTGCATTCGGGATCTGTGCCGAAACCTTCGGCCATGGCCACCGCCCAGTCCAGCGGCGCGCCGATCAGGTTGGATACCCTCACTTCGATCAGGTCGGTCATGGCTTCACCTGCATCGGGTAGGGCGGCTGGGTTGAGATGGACAGCGAGCCGATCAGCGGAAGTCGTGCCCAAGCACCGAAGTGGCCATGGCCAACGAAGTACCGGGTGCCTGCAGCCATGGATGGCCCGAAGGCCGGAAGGCACAGCGCCTTCTTTGGCTTTCGCCACCAGACCGCCCAGCGCCAGTAGCCACATTTCAGCGCCCAGCTGGCGACAACGGCCTCATCTTTGCCGCCGTAGCACCAGTTCAGTCCAAGGAACAGCTTTCCAATCTTCACAGCTGATACCTCTCATCAATCCAGCGCCCAGGCGCCAGTGCGGGTGTAGGTTCGGGTTGTGTTTCGTGCGGGGAGAGCTGGCGCTGGTTGCCGGCCTGCAGCTGGCTGTCGGGGATGCAGCTGATGCCGACCCCGTTGAGCAGGTAGCAGGTGACGCCGCGCTGGCTGTCGTGCTGCACGTCGATGACGTTCTCGGTTGCGCTGGCGCCGGTTGCCAGCAGCAGGAGGCAGAGGGCGAGGCGGGTCATGGTTGGCTCACCTTTTCGAAGTGGAAGACGACCTCGGCGCCGGTCTCGGCTATCAAGCCGTAGGCCTTGGCCAGGCGATAGATAGGGTGGTACTGGTTGAGGCTGTTGACGTGGCCGGCCAGCCAGCGGCGCCAGTCCTCCAGATGCATGCGGGACTTACTCAGGTTGCAGGGCACACAGGCCGGCATCATGTTGCCCACGTTGTGGTTCTGCAGCTGCTCGGCCACGCGCTCATCGAGCAACCGGATCACCGGGGCGAAGTGGTCGGCGTGCCAGCGTTCGCCCAGGTCGTTTCCGCAATATGCGCAGCGGCCGCCGTACTTCAGGCGGAGCTGCTCGCGCTCGGCTTTCTTCAGGCGCATGGTCATTTGCGCAGGTCCTCGTCCGGATCGAAGCCGAAACGCCGGCACAGCGCGTGCGCAACGCCTGATCCGCAGCAGAAGGAGTCCTTCATCAGGACCCACCGCGGCTGCTTCATCCTGGTGGTGCCTCTCACCATTCGCACCGCAGTGCGGAGCAAATCGTCTTCGGTGAACTCGCAGCCGGAAAGCGTGATGGTGCGGCTCTTCCCATTCAGGTGCTGGAGCGCAGCCCGAAACTGCTCGATGTACTCTTCTTGGGTTGAGCCCCACCGATTCACCAGGCATTCATCATCCACCGGGCAACCTTCATCTTCGGGCTCGTCCGAAGGGGTGCCAGGCATCATCAGAAACTCACTCTCGACCGCTTGAAGAAGGTCAGAGAAGCGCTTTGTGTTCCGGACGTTGACCTCTAGAACACTGACCGGATGCGAGTGATGCAGCCCAAAAATGTCGTAGATGCGCGCGAGGTCGGGGTGCAGTTGGCTTTCTTCAGGCATGACGTCGTCCTTGGCCGCCATATCGCGGCAATAAGTTGTACAAATTATTGAATGTGTGGAGGTTTTTCAGCCGGTGGTCCGATTCAGTTCACAGTTCGGCCTATTCCGGTTGTGCAGCTGCACCGCTTCGCTATGGTGGTCTTTGGCCATACACAAAAGACGTCAGTCGTAGGAGGCGGCATGCGAATTCGCGGAAACGTTTATTGGCAGTGGGCGGATCCCACACTCCACCATCGGGAACATGACGAAACTCTCGATGACGGGACGTTTATCGATGTTCAGGTGAGGCTGTCGCGGACGGGCAGCACGCAGATGTTTATCGGCGTCTATGCGCCGGCTGGCGCTGCGCTCCACGAGGAGGCCTTCGACTCCCGCCCAGGCGAATCGATGACCAGGGCATTGGCTTGGGGTGTGGGGCGCGCTCGCCGAATCGCCACCGAGGGCCTGGCTAAAACGGAGAAGCTTGTAGCCTGCTCGAAATAGAGGGAGAGGGGTTACAGCTGCATGGAGTACAAATGTGCCCTTGTCGTCAGGTCGGCGTGACCAGGCTGAACTGTACGGCGACTTCGTCGCAGCGGCAGTCCACGACGTTGGTCTCGCCGATCGGCTCGCATTGGCAAATTTCTTCGGTCAGTTTCTCGAACAAGAACTCGTCCATGTAGCCGGCCACCTCTTCCCGAGATAAGGCGACGGTGCGGCGCTCGCCATCTGCATGCACGTATTCGAAGCTCATTCGCTGCAGCTCAACGGGCGCGCTCGGTGCTGCGCTGCCCTTGAGCACATCGAGAATGTCGCGGACATAGCCTGTGGCCACGCTCTGCTGGGCGCCCGCGCATTCAACCATCCGCTGCACGAAAGCGGTGGCCTTGCTCAGCCGCTCAGCCACGGCCGGGTCGATCATCGGGCCAAGACCAACAATCGGCAGCCCAGTCGCCGCCGAATCCCTTTCCGCCTCTTCTTTGGTCCACCAGATGGCAGTACCAACCATCCACGCTATCGGCTCGGCGTGGGGCTGCGGGGCCGGCTTGGCCAACAGGGTGCGGAACTGGTCGCGCTCAGGCTTTGCAACCTTGAACGCCGACGCCGCGTGATCAAGGCGCAGTTGGATGCGTTCGGCCAGTTCGCGCGGCACGCTGACCATCTCTGTGTTGCTGGATCGGTTTTCTGTGGGCATGGGTGTCTCCTTCTGGCGACGTCAGGCCGCCAGGCGCTGATAAAGTTCGATGAGGTCGGATGCGTTCGCCGCGACAAGGGCCCGGGCTTCGTCCTTGCAGACGCTGTTGCCCAGCAGCTTTACCTGATTGGCGCCGGAGATCGCATCCCAATACAGCTGGCCAGCTTTCTCATCGAGGAAAAGGCCGCGGTCGATGATGTAGTCAGCCCGGAAGCCTTGGGCGCGTTTCAGCTCGTGCGGCTTGAGCATGCGAAGCGTGATGTCGATCATCACGTAGTCGCCAACCATCACCACGTCGGCCTGTTCAGTGAAGTGCTGAGGGAGGTATTTGCGCATGAACTCAGCGCACTTGCGGGCGCCGGCCAGCTCCTCGTCCGTCAGGGTGTGGGTTTGCAACTGCACGACCTGAACGACGGCCATGCGATCTTTCGACGGGATGGTGTGCATCGGCTCCCGCATGGAGATGCCATCTTTCTCGGCACCGTAGTACTTGACCAGATAGGCCGTCACCAGCCTCTGATTGGAGCCCTTGCCCAAGATCGTCGAGAAAGGGTCGACCGCACTTCGGCCATCGCCTTTGTAAAACCCGCCATTCGCCTGCTCGAGGTGGGCTGACGCTATGGCGTGGTGTCCGCCGCTCTGAGTGATGCATCCGACAGGGTTGGCCATTGGGGCGCTGACACAACCGCTGCGCAAGGTGACCAAGTTGGCGGTGATCAGCGCGAAATGTCCGCCCTTGACCTGGGCCACTTGCGTCCGAAGCGGCTCCTCGGCGTCGAAGGTGCGCTGTGTTGATCCATTGGCGTGCTCTGTCAGGCAGCCGGCCAAAGCCATTGTTGGCTGCACCAGCGCGTGATGGGTGCCGCCACCACTGATTGTCGATACCGGATCGGCAACGCTATGGGTGCTGGTGTGCGCCTTCGAAGTGCCGCGCATTGGGACAATGAACGGATCGTTGCTGGCCAAGGTGTGACGCCACAGCCCTTTGGCAATCCGGTTCATGGTGTTCTCCACCAAGGCATCGTCGCGGAAGATCGTGCGCCCCTGCAGCTCCCAGTCGATGCACTCGGCGGCAGACCGCCAGGCTTTCTGACCCTTGCCTGGGTTCTTGTGGTGCGTCGGCGCCGGCCAGACGATCGGCTTTCCATCGCGCCGGGCAATGCCGTACAGGCGCTTGCGGATCGTTGGCGCGCCCTGGTCGGCCGCGACGCGCACCTGGTGCTCGAAGTTGTAGCGCAGGCCGCGCACCAGCGCTTCCTTGGGAACGTGGTCGCCGATCTCGGCCAGGATTTCGGGAAGGTCTGGGTGGTCTTCTGGGATGCCGTTGCCCAGCACGTTCACGAAGGCCTTGAATGTGCGGCCCTTTTCGGCTTTGACCGGCTTGCCCTCATCGTCGAGCGGCCCCCAGTCGGCGAACTCCTCCACGTTTTCGAGGAAGATCAGGCGTGGGCGCGTTTGGTATGCCCAGCGGATGATTACCCATGCTAGGCCGCGAATCTTGCGGTCGCGCGGCTTCCCTCCTTTTGCCTTGCTGTGATGCCGGCAGTCTGGCGAGGCCCACAGGATGCCGACCGGCTGGCCCTTGGTAGCCAGGACTGGGTCGACCTCGAACACATCCGCCACGTAGTGCTCGGTCTGCGGGTGATTGGCGCGGTGCACGGCCAAGGCGATTGGGTTGTGATTTACCGCCACATCCGGTTCGCGGTACGCCTCGGCGATTCCGCTGCTGGCGCCGCCGCCGCCGGCGAATAGATCGACAACCAGCTCCTTTTCGAAGGGCAGGGCGAGGGAGGTCATACACGTCATTTTGTGGTCCTTGCAGGCAGGCGCCGCCCTCGCCGGGGAGGCGTGAATTGGTCTTTATAGTGTCCTTGTGCTATCACTATGAGTCACTGCCAGGGCTACTGAGAGTGCAGCTAATGGATAGCGAGCCAACGAACGGACAAGTTGCGGTCAAAGTCGGTATCGATGAGTCGCAAGTGGAGCGGTACCGCACGGAGTCTCTCCAGCTTGGAGATGGCTCCTGGCTCGTACATTTCTCGTATGAGATGCCGAAGGAGCTGCGCCACAGCTTTACCGGGAGCTTCACAGCGATAATCGCTAGCGAGACTGTTGGTGCTGATGATCGGTCTGATTGAAGGCGCTGGCGGGCAGCGCGGGAGGGTCAGGCGGCAGCGCGAATTGGAACGGCGCGGAGGTGGTCTTTCTCGTCGGCATCGCCCAGGTAAGGCTTCAACTCGGCGCGGGTGTACTTGCCAGCTTGGGTCGTGTCGCAGGTGTAGCCGCTGTAGCTAGGCCCGAAGTAGGCTCCACCGTGTCGATCTGTCCAGATCATGTAGAGCGATTCCTGAGGTGGGATCAGTATGTTCTTCAGCACTTCAGCGCGCTTGAAGTCCATCTTGGCCGCGGCCTGGGACATAAGAGACTCAAGGCGCTTGCGCCGCCGAGCTAGGTTCGCTTTGATCTTTGGCAGCTCAGGCGGAATTGTATGAAGTTCGCTGCAGCAGAGGTTGGTATAGCTGTACGGCCCCGTGATCACCCACCACATATTGTTGATGTTGTAGAGAGCCAGGCCCCGCTGCCAGCGGCCTTTACGGTCTGTAAACCATACGGTTTGACCGTGCTCAAGATTCACGCCCTCAGCTGAGTCGAGGTTGTACGTCATGCCAGCGCCGGTCTTGTACTTCTCCCAGTTCTCGCCTTTGAAGTGCCAAGACTGCTCGTAGTGCAGCTGAATCCGCGCGAGCGCCGTGAGGTGGCCTGGCCCTAATTTCTGGTTCCCAAATTTCCTCGTCGCCTCTGTGTCGAAGTAGTAGCCGCTGAAGATGTTGCAGAGGTAGGTACGGATCCGTCGGCGGGTGCGCTCCATCTCCAGGCGCATGAGGTAGGGCATGTGCTTCTCTTTGTCGCTCTGGTACCGGCCATCATGATCAGGGCGATCTGGCGCGTTCACATTCTGGAACATCTCAAAGGTGATCGTCGCGCCGGACAGCTTCAGGTTGGCCTTGAGGTCACCCTTGCTGCAAAGACGTTCGTTGCGGCGGAAGTTTTCAGCGATGCCGTACTGGTCATGCTTGTCGCGCTCGCGCAGTTCAGGCATGGCGCATGTCCAGCCCATGCGATTGAGAGTCTGCACGATGCGCTTCAGCACCTGGTTACGGTACTCGCGCTCCCAGGCTTTCTCCTGGTTCCACGACTGACGCCCGGGGTGTGGCTCGCGGATTATGATCTTGGCATCACCGAAAATGATGCTGGCGCTGCGGTTGAGCTGTGGCATTGTTCTTCTCCATGCATGCGCCGCCCTCCGTGGCCGGATGCGGCATGGTGGCAATTTGGTTTGGGATGGGGTATTACGGATGACCGGCATTGGGCCGGGTTAAGGAAGAGCAAATGTCAGAATATTGGGATCGGATCTCTGAACTGTCGGAAGACTTCTCGGCAAAGCACAAAGCGGCAAAGGACTTTTTAAAAGAGCACCCTAAACTGGATGGCGAGGGTGAGCGCAAGAAGTACTGGGATTTGCAGAATGCAGCCTGCACTGCTTCGGTTAGGTGGCAAGAGTATTGCTCCGAAAATAAACCTTCAGACTTCTGATTCGGGGCGCTGAATCTCGTCACCTGGATCTCGCCTCAGCTCGGCAATGCTGGCATCTTGAAACTGGCGCGCTAGTTTTGGCGAGATGTAAAAAGCTGGCGCGTCAGGTCGTTCAAGGCGACGCGCCCGCTCTTCAGGATCCTGCGCTATCCACGACAAGGCCAGATCCTGCCAGAGCTCCTGCACCTGGTCATAGCCGTGGTGCTCAATCTCGACGGCCATGGCAGCCTTGATTCCGGCAGGCATGTTGAAGAACACCTTCTCGATTCCCAGCTTCTCGGCCTTCTTCTTCTCCCGGTCGCGGTAGTCGGCAGAGTGCCGCGCAGATGCTGTTCTCTCCTCGGTCATGGCCGATACCTCCCAAGCCGCTGGGCGGCAAATTGATGTGCTGCTGGCGCCGGCCGTGCCGGACGCGCGCGGTGATGCGTTTCAAGCGGAAAGCTCCATGCCTCGGTCATGCCAGCCGGCAAGCCACCAGCCGCGGTTCACCGTGAGCCAGTCGTATGGCTGGGCATCGCGTGACTGGCTGTTGTCGCGGCAGGCACGGCCAAGGTAGTACGCGGGTGGGTGAACACGCTGCCGGCGCTTCATGGCTACGCACCGGCCAGGTGGTGGAGGGGCGCGAACGGTATGTCGTCGTCGAAGCTGTCGTGATCGGGCGGCGCGGCCTGTTGGCTCGGCTGCTGGCGCGTCGGGCGCTGTTGTTGCGGCTGCCGATCTGGCACTTGCCCGGGCTGCTGGCCCTGCGGCCGACTGCCCAGCAGCTGCATCGTGCCGTTGATGTCGACCACGATTTCCGTGGTGTAGCGCTTGATGCCGTCCTTCTCCCACTCGCGGGTCTGCAGCTTTCCCTCGATGTAGCACTGGGCGCCCTTGCGCAGGTACTCGCCGGCGATTTCTGCGACCTTCCCGAACAGCGACACCCGGTGCCACTCGGTGCGCTCGACCTTCTCGCCCGAGCGCTTGTCCGTCCACTGCTCGCTGGTGGCCAGGCTGACGTTGGTGACGGCGTTGCCGTTGGGCAGGTAGCGTACTTCCGGGTCCTGGCCGCAGGTGCCGACCAGGATGACCTTGTTCACCCCGCGGCTCATGACGAGAACGCTCCGGCCATGACGATCAGCACCAGGGCCCACAGCGAGGCCCTTCGGGTGCGGGCGTCGTCAGGCGGGCTGACCTTCAGCACCGGTACCGACTTTGCGTTCACCGCGCGCTCTAGGCTTTCGGCGTAGGTCACCGCATCGAAGTAGCGGCGGCGCTGGCCGTACAGACGGTTGTCGTCGGAGCCGACGATGGCCCAGCTGTTGTTCTCGCCCTGCTGGACGAAGAACCGGGAGTTGCTGCGGAACTGGGCGGCGGCGGCTTCGGCCTGCTGCTGCACCTGGGCGTATTGCACACGGCTATTGCGGATGGCTTCGTTCATGGGTTGGTCCTTGTTGGTCAGGCATGGAGTTCCAAGGCTTCGGCCTTGCGAACGATTCGAACTTGGGCGGTGCGGCGCTCCGGCGCGCGGCGGTCGCGGCGCATTGGGTCGCTGTCGTCGATCACCGCGTGCATGGTGATGAGGGCTGCCAGGGCGATGCAGATCGGGCTGATGATCTGGCGGCGCATGGCTTCGGCCACGGCCGCAGCCCGCCGGGCAACACCCAGCTTCAACATGGCGTCACCGATGCGTTTCTCGACACCGCTTTCGCTGATGCCGAAGTGCCTGGCAATTTCCTTGGTGGTGAAGCCTTGGGCGACATCGAGGATGCATTGCAATTCGCGAGGCGCCAGGCCACGGCCGAGGTGGCCGATCCATGCGCCGATGGTGATCGTGTCCATGATTTGCTCTTGCGGGGTGGCTGCATTGGTCGTGACGCTCGCAGCCGTCGACCTCCCGGACCAAGGGGAGGGCGAACGTCACGACCGATGCAGTCGATTTAAGGTTGATTGTGGTGAGTGTTATGGGCTGTAAGGCACACCGGTATGCACCTTAAGTTCCAGCATTGGTGTGTGATCTGGGGGATCTTTCAGGCGAGGCCAGCGAGGTCCTGTATTCGTTCCCCATTTACTCGGGGCGGCCTGCCATTCAGTTTCAGATCACACACCGATGCAGCCTGGTGATGGGGAACCAGGTGAACCGGGCAGTTATCGTCAGGCTGACGTAGCGCTGGTTGTTCTTCAGTCAAAAGGCGGTTTTTCGCCGATGCGCTTCAACTTTTCTTGCTGGAATGCTTCGGCAATATCGAAAGCCTTGGCTGGTGCCGCGCTGTGATCAGTTCCCCCCTGGCTTAACAAGCCGATAAGGACCGCCATTGCGTACCTTCAAGGTCTTCATATTCAGCACGCTTCATAGCGTTTCTCCTGGTTGATTTCCCGTCTGGCCCTGTTGCCAAGGCCAGCCAGTGAAATCGGTATTGCTCAGCAAACCTGCGGGTCGACATGTCGAGCGAGGAAGCTTGCTGTGATGCGTAACGTCCACCAGAACTCAATTGCCGGCTTAACTCGGCGCCTGGTGGCTCATCTGCTGGTTTTTAAAGAGCGGTGGCTGCCGGAGCTGCCGGATGTTCTGGCCGGGCTTCGTCCGGCGCTGAGGCAAATATAGGTGAACACATATTTCCTGTCTATGGGTAAACACATATTTTTATGTGTAGGCGATAAAAAGCCCGCTCGCGGCGGGCTTGCTTCAAGACAAATCGACGTATTCCCTCCAGGCGATCCGAATCAATCCATCCTCAGTGCGCCCCACTTTTATGCCATTCGTTTCTTCAAGCGCATCCAGCAGGCGGGCCCAGTCAGCGTCGGACTCTTCTGGAGCTGGCTTCACGTCCACGTACTGCTTTTTTTGAACGTGAGGGGAAGAAATCAGACCCTGGATTCGATATCCGAGGCGCTCGTATGAATGGGAAGGTGAATGTGTGAAGGCGAGGGAAGGCATTGCGGAGACTCCATGTACTGTACATGCATACAGTTATACGGTCTCGGTGATTTTTGCAACATGGGAGGATGTGTAAAGCGCGGTTACACGACAAAGAATCGAGCAGCACGGCCAAGGTGCAGGCGAAAAAAAGCCCGGTTCAGGCCGGGCTTACTTACGATTTTTTTCCTTCAAAGCTTCATCATTGCTCGGACAACTACACCGACAATGCGACATCCCTCCGCGCACATTTCAACAGGATAGGCGGGGTTCAAAGGCTTGAGGAACCGCCGCCCACCGTCCTCCACCAGCTTCTTGAACGTGGCTTCATTGCTGTCCGCGAGCTTTGCCACTACGAGCTTGCCCGAAATTGCGTCCGCTTCAGTGTCAACCAAGATCATCATTCCTTCGGTGATGCTCGTACCCACCGGTGATGTCATTGAGTCACCTTTAACCTCCAGCCAGAATGCAACCCCCTTGGAGTCGTAATCAGATACCTCGTAACGGTCAGAGAAACCAGGCGGGAACGGCTCCACTGCTTCAGCCCATGCACCGGCTGCCACCCAGCTGATGACGGGGTATCGGAAAGAGGGCTGCTCTACGGGCGCGACGTTTGAAGTTTCGCCGGCAGAGTCAATCATCTCGCCCGTGCCTTTTTCCAGCCAAAGGGCTGAAACTCCACAAGCCTTAGCTATCGAGGCGTTGTAAGACGAGCGTCCAGATCGCCCCCTCTCCAGGTCAGAGATGGATGCTTGGTCGATGCCGACGGCCTTGGCCAGCTCTACCTGGGTAAGCCTGGCGTGCTTTCGAGCTGCTTTAACTCGGTCTTTGTATTCCATGCATGGATTATTACGGGTCTGCCCATATTGTTGCAAATGGGTGTTCCTATAGCCTACGATATGGGTATTCACATATGGAGAGGCAGCATGAACGCCATATTTAAGGACCTCGTTGCCTTCTTCGGAACGCAAGAGGTTACTGCCGAGAAGCTCGGAGTTGACCAAAGCACTGTCTCCGGATGGGTGCGAGGGAAGCACGGAATGTCTCCAGTAGTAGCGAAACGGGCAGAGCGGCTGACCGTCGGGAAATTCAAGAAAGAGGATTTGTGTCCGGCGTTTCCTTGGGAAGACGTCGCCTGACGGATTGAATTATGAGTCCACTGGCCTTGCGCCAGTAGTGTCACCGTCCTGCTGTTCATTCATCCAGTTGATGAATTGGGGACGAAAAAAAACCGCCTGGCAGGGCGGCTTTCTCTACAACTTTCTAACGAGTTGAAGCATGACAAACATCGTCCCACTTGACAAGTCCAGGGGGTTCACCCGGATGGACAACCAGCTCATGGATGGCCTGCTGGCTATCGATCTCCCTGCTCGGGAGATGAAGATTGTGCTGTACGTGGCCAAGGCCACCATCAACTTCGGTGCCGGCGCTCAGCGAATCCCGGCTACCGACATCGCGAAGGCTATCCACGTTCACCCCGACACCGTGTCCAAGGCGGTTTCCAGCCTGCTGCGTCGTCGTGTTCTATTCCGTGAGGGTGGGGCCCGGGGTGACATCGGCGTGAATGATCCAAAAGACTGGATCTACGTTGATCCGAAACAGACCAAAACAGCCGACTCGGCTCAAGTGGTCCGAATCGGCGAAGAGTCGAAACAGACCAAAACCGCCGAGTCCCTTCTTTATTCTAAGAAAGAAACCCCCTATGAAAATCTTCCTTCGGAAGATGTTTCATGCCCCCCCAGCGAGCCGGAACCGGCTCGGGAGAAGGAAGATCGCAAGGCGCCATTCGGAAAGGTCGCCATGCTTGCGGACAATCCGCACGGCCTCGACGAATCGCTGATCGCTGATTACCTGGCGGTCCGTAAGTCGAAGGGCGCCCAGATGAGCGAACGGGTCTGGGCCCGTCTGAACGAGAAACTCCGCCTGTGCCTGGCTCTGGGTATTCAGCCAGCCCAGGTGATGGAAGTCGTGATCGACAGCGGGTGGCGCAGCTTCGAAGTTGAGTGGATCACCAAGCGATTCCTCGCCAAATCGCCCGCCCAGGGCAAGCCAAACAGCCGTCATCACGGCTTCAACGACCGCGACTACCACGATGGCCTCATTCCACGGGAGGATGGCTCCTATGCGTTCTGAAAAAGTGGTCCACCTGTCCAGCATTGCCGGTCCGCAGGTGACCTCCATGGCCATATGCGAAGAGCATGGCCCGTATGAGGCGACCACTCACCAGGTGCTCAGCCACACCTTCCGCTCGCCCTGCCCAGGCTGCAAGGCGGCGCAGGTCGCCAAAACCCAGGCCGAAGACACCAAGCGTCAGCGCGTGGATCTGGCGTACAAGCTCGGCGACTCGCTGATCCCAAAGCGGTTCAAGGACAAGACGTTCGACAGCTATGCGGCGACTTGCGAAGGCCAGCACAAGGCCAAGGCGCGCTGCGAGCGTTACGCCGCCGAGTTCGATGCCAATCTGGCCGCCGGGCGCTGCCTCATCCTGGTAGGCAACCCCGGCACCGGGAAAACCCACCTGGGTGTGTCGATCGCCCAGGCCGTCATGGCCACCACCATGCATACGGCAGCCTATCGGACCCTCGGCGGAATCCTGCAGGCCATCCGCGCCACGTTCGATGGCAGTTCCGGGCAGACCGAGGGGAGCATCCTCGACGCGCTGATTCGGCCGTCGCTGTTGGTGTTGGATGAGGTCGGCGCGAGCAAGGAGGCGCCGAGCGATTTTGAGCTGAGCCGACTGTTCTCAATCATCAACGGCCGTTACGAGCGGATGCTGCCGACCATCGTGATTTCCAACCTTGGTGCGAAAGAGCTCCCGGCAGCAATGGGCGAGCGTTCGGCGGACCGCTTGCGGGAGGGTGGGGGCATCGTCCTGCCGTTCGATTGGTCGTCGCACCGTGGCCGGGAGGGAAGCTGATGCGCCAAAGCAAATTGACCAAGGCCGCGCGCGGCCGGGAGTGCCAGGTGCGCATCCCAGGCGTCTGCAACGGCAACCCGGAAACCACCGTCCTGGCGCATTACCGCATGGCCGGCATTTGCGGCGTTGGCATCAAACCAAACGACCTGCAGGGCGCCTGGGCCTGTAGTGCATGCCATGACGCGGTCGATTCGCGCAGCAGGACAGCGTTCAGTTACGACGAGCTGCGGTTCATGCACCTCGAAGGCGTGGTGCGCACCCAGGCGCAGCTGATCAACGAGGGGGTGCTGGTCGCATGAGTGGTCTTGTCCTTCGCCCGTTCAAGGCCAAGCCGGCCCGCGCCAAGCCCGTCGACCGGGAAGGGCAGGAGCAGGCTGCCCTGCTCGAAGAGATCCAGCTGCGCTATCCGGAGGTGTACGAGCTGATCTACCACGTACCGAATGGCGGCCATCGGCACAAGGGCGTGGCGCTCAAGCTCAAAGCCCAGGGCGTGAAGGCCGGCATCCCCGATCTGGTCCTGACCATGGCTCGCGGCGGTTACTTCGGCCTGTACATCGAATTCAAGGCGACCGTAGACCCGGCGCCTGTCTCTTCCAGCCAGCAAGCGTGCATTCGCCGGCTGAACGACCAAGGCTACCTGGCCGTTGTGTGTCAGGGGCATTTCGACGCCATGGAGTGCCTGAGGGCGTACCTGGCCCTGCCAAAAACGGAGGTTGCAGCATGACCAAGACCGCTGCTGTGAAAATCAGCGATGCAGAGATACGCCGGCAGGCCGCCGGCCAGGTGCGTGACCTGCGCGCCCTGGGCAACCACGGCCTGTACTTCCGGTTTCACCGTTCCCGCGAGCGCGGATCCTGGTACCTGATCCACAAGGGCAAGTGGAACCTGATCGGCTCCTACCCCGAGCTGAGCGCTGCCAGGGTGGCCGCCGCGCTGCCGGACATTCGCCTGCGCCTGGAGGCCGGTGAGGGATCGAGCCTGTCGAGCTGGGTGCTGACCGGCGAGTTGCTGGCCTGGTTCGCTGAGCGCATGTCCCGTGACCGCAACCTGTCGGCCAAACGCAAGAGCACGGCGGCGTCGGCGATCAAGCAGCACCTGGTGCCGCGCCTTGGCCAGATCCCTCTGGCCCAGATCGACAAGGCGCTGCTCGACCGCGAGCTGATGTGGCCATTGCAAGAGTCGCTGTCGATCGACTACGTGCGACTGGTGTTCCAGCTACTGGCCCTGTCGTTCCGCCAGGCCTTCAAGCTCGGCCTGATCAGCTCCAACCCCATGGCCGGCATCCGTTTCGGTGACTTCTCCAAGGCCAAGGTCACGGTCAAGCCGTCGCGCCTGCGTGGTGTGCACCTTGAGGACCTGATGACCCGCATGAAGAGCACCTTGGCGCACCGCCCGCAGCATGGCGTGTTGGCCCTGATGATGCTGTGCCATGGCACCCGGCTGGGCGAAACCCGCATGGCCCGCTGGAGCCATATCAGCCTGGCCGAGCGGGAGTGGTTCATTCCGGCCGAGCACACCAAGACCAGCGTGCAGCACCGCCTGCCGCTGACCGACCAGGTGCGCTTCCTGTTGATGGCCTACCGCGAGATCCAGCGCAACGAAGGCTACGACGGCGAGTTTCTGTTCCCGGGGCGCCAGGGCAAGCCGATGAGCGAGGCCAAGGCGTCCGCTGTGTTTACCGTCATGGGGCAGGGCGAGTGGACCAGTCACGACCTGCGCAAGCTGGCCCGCACCGGCTGGGCTGACCTGGGCGTCGACCACCTGGTGGGTGAGCTGCTGATCAACCATGCCATGGGCCACAACGTGAAGGTGTACGTCCAGTCCGACATCATGGGCCGCAAGCGTGAGGCGCTGGAGAAGTGGCACGCCCACCTTGATCAGAAGGGTTTCGCCTCGGTTCACGGCTTGACTGGTGATAGATCAATGGATTCATGGATTCTCTGCAAGGCCGCAGAGCGCGCGGGCTTCGACGGACTTCCGGTATCCACCATAAGCGAGGATTCAAAGTGACAGGGAAGAGCCATGGCCCTGCCTTCAAGGCGAAGCCGATCGATCTAAAACACTGCCATGTTTGCAAGGGAAAGGCGGTCGTCATGGGGGTGTTCCATGAGCTGCCTTGCGCCGCCTGCCATGCTTCAGGTTGGGTTTCGGCTGACACGGGCGAGGCATTGCCGCCGGAGGTGCTCGTAACTCAGCTGGGTTTGCTGCTGAACATCTACCAGCAGCGCCTCATTGCGAGCGGCGAAGCGCTCAGGAAGGCGTGGGGCACAGATCGGAATTATCAGGAAGGCAACCGGCTCGGCGCCGGCGGCACCAACTACACCGGGGATTGAGGGGGAAGGACATGAAAAAGCGAACCTACGTAGACAAGGCCCTTGGTGACACCGCTTACATGCTCGAGCAATGGGGCTGGTGGCGCATGGATGGCATGGGCGTGCCTCAGTACGTATGCCCGCTGTATGCGCTTATGAAGGAACACGTTCCAGCGGAAGGAGGGCTTAAGCAGTACGTGATCACGGACGACCTGGCGCTTGCGGTGGATGGCGCTGTAGCCAGGCTGAACAAGCGCAACCCGCAGATGGGCGGCTTCGTCTGGCTGTACTTCGGTGCTAAGTGGCCGGCGCTGCGGATCGCCCGCGAGCACAAGATGAGCGAAGCCAAGGCCCGCGAGCTGATCAATACCGGAGTGGCTTGGATTGACTGCGCTTTGGAGCAGTTGCGAGAGGCTGCATAAAAAGCTTTCCGCGCGGATAAACACCTGTTTTCATAGCAGCGTGTCCAGCTTGCAAGCAACGCGACACAAACAAACCCCAGGCATTGAGCTCTGGGGTTTTTTGCTTACGTCCTTAAAGGTTCGACAGCTCACGCCGATAGTGTCATGTAGCCATCTATTTTTGAATGGTGTTGCCGATACTCAAGAGGGAAAAATGTCGCACGCTTACTGGTACTACGCACTGAATGGATCGAGACAGGGACCGTTTACGCTTGAGCAGATGCATGGCTTTGCATCTACCAGCGCTATCCAGCCGGAGACGAAAGTCTGGCAGGGTGCGGGTGACTGGGTTGAGCTTAAGGAAACGGTGCTGGCATCTAGCATCCCCAAGCCGGTAGGCCCACCGCCACTCGCTGCTACGGACATTGACAACCGGTTCGTGTGGGCGTTGGTGGGTGTTCAACTGGTCGGAGGCGTGATTGAACTGATCTCAGGAGCCGCTATCTGGTGGGCGTTTGTGATCTTGAACATTGGTCTCTGTATTGCCGATGAAAGACGTCTGAAAGCAGCAGGGCACTCTGCCCCAGCAACCTGGTGGGCGCTTATCGTCCCTGGTTACCTGTGGAAGAGGGCAGTCCTGCTTGGGCACAAAAAGAACTATTTCTTTGCATGGATTGCTGCTTTTGTTGTGTCGATTGCTTTGGCTGCCGCTGGTGGCGATTCGGCTATCGAAGACGCTGCTTGCCCGCTGGTGACGGATATCATCCACAAGCAGTTGTTCCAACGGTCGAGCTGTATAGCGGTAACTATCGATGATGAGCCGTCATCCGGTTTCTATCGCGCAACAGCGCTCCTGGACAACGGGAATGAGATAGATATCACCATCCAGAAAAAGGGTGACAACATTTTTGTCCAAGTGCCTCGACAGTAAGCGCACCCTCGCGAAGCCCAGCCAAGTGCTGGGCTTTTTCGTTTATGCAGATGAGTACCATGGATTAATGGCAGATTGCGGCGCTCGCCCCCGCTAGGCTCGCTGAAACAGTACGAGAGGGAGTCAGCCGGGTACGCACCGACCATCTGCACCATATTCAAGGCCTCGGCATTCGCCGGGGCTTTTTCGTTTTCGGCTCCACCACACCCATTGCCCCGAGCTGGGAGTGCAGTTGGGGCCGAACCTATTCCGCTCCCCAAAAGGGAGGAACCGAGATGCCGAACATGCCCGAGAAGGATCCTAGCCTGTGGGCCGCTGTGCTCACTGGGGTGCTGGCCCATCAGCCTCAACTGGGTGCTGCTGGCTTGTCCGTTGCGATCGCCGTCCTCCGGGTGGTGTATGGCGGCGGCACACGGAGACAGATGTTCTTGGAGGGCGCGCTGTGCGGCCTCATCACGTTGGCCTTGGTGCCGCTGCTCGAATGGATGGGGCTGCCCCAGGGCATGGCCACCTTTGCCGGAGGTATGGTCGGCTTCATGGGTGTGGAGAAGCTTCGGGTCTACTCCGACCTTTTCCTGTCTCGCAAGGCGCAGGGATGATGGCCCGGCTCAGGACGCTCGGCTCTCGCATCAAGGAAAGCGCAGGTTCGCGGGTCAAGGTGGCCACGCCAGGCAGCTGGCGGAGCGGCATGACCAGCTCCCAGCGCGGCTATGGCTACAAGTGGCAGCAAGCCCGAGAACGGTACCTGCGCGACAACCCGCTGTGCGTCTACTGCGAGCGGAACGGCCGCACAACTGTGGCCAGGGTAGTCGACCACATCGTTGCTCACCGTGGAGACATGGTTCTCTTCTGGGATGAGGCCAATTGGCAGAGTCTCTGCAAGCCTTGCCACGACTCCGTCAAGCAGGCTGAGGAGGCGGCGGGGCTGGGTGGCTGACACGTCAGCAGATCGCCGAAACCCAACGCGCTGAGCTAAAGGCACGCCAATGACGTGCCACGAAAGGGGTAGGGGGTTAAAAGTTAGGGATTCTCATCTAGCTAGACCGCCTCCGACCCCACGTAGACATTTTTCTCCCCCCTAAAGGTTTTTGTTAATGGTGTTAACAGACAAACAGCGACAGTTTGTTGACGCTAAGGCTAAGGGCGCGTCCAACAAAGAAGCGGCGGAAGCTGCGGGCAGCAAGCCCTCGACGGCTGCTGCCGCTGGTTCGCGCTGGGCCAGTGATCCAAAGATCGCATCCGCCATCCTGGCTCGTCGGGCAGAGCTCAGTGTTAACCCTGAGCCCAAAAAACGTAGGGGAAAATCGAAGGCGGATGAGCCAGCTGAAGACCCTCCCGAAGTCAACGAAGCCGATGGCGAGTTCCTGAGCTGCCTGCCGTCAACCGACGATCCGCTGGTTTGGCTGCTCGCACTGATGAATGAGCCACGGGCAAAAGTATTTGACCGGCGGAACGCCGCACAGACGGCCGTTCCGTACATCCACGGGAAGAAGGCCGAAACGGGCAAGAAAGAACAGAAGGCGGAAGCCGCGAAAGAGGCCGGCAAGGGCAAGTACTCCCAGAGCAAACCGCCGCTCACTGTCGTCAAGGGGTGACACATGCTTTGGACCACGGCCTGCCCGGATTGGTGGCGGCGCCTGGCTGCCAGCGAATCGATCATCCCTGAACCGCTGTTCCCTCAGGAGGCTGAAGAGAGCCTTGAGGTTTTCAAGGGGCTTCGCATCGTCGACGCCCCGGGCAGTCCAACTATCGAGAGTGCATGCGCACCGTGGGTGCTGGCTTTCGCTGGGGCTGTATTCGGTAGCTACAACAGTGAAACAGGCGAGCGCCTGATTCGGGAGTTCATGCTTTGCATCCCGAAGAAGAACAGCAAGTCAACCATCGCCGCTGCAATCATGCTGACGGCCCTAGTGCGCAACTGGCGGATGTCGGCGGAGTTCATCATCCTCGCTCCGACAAAGGAAATTGCCGACAACGCCTTCGTCCCAGCCAAGGACATGGTCAACAACGACGAAGAGCTGAAGGACCTGCTGCACGTGCAGCCACACCTTCGGCTGATCACTCACCGCGAGACGGGCGCCACGCTGAAGGTCGTCGCCGCTGATAGCGACGTGGTGGGCGGCAAGAAGGCCGTTGGCGTGCTGATCGACGAGGCTTGGCTGTTTGGCAAGAATCCGAAAGCCGCTGATATGATCCGGGAGGCCACCGGTGGCCTGCTGTCCCGTCCTGAAGGCTTTGTCATCTGGCTGACCACTCAATCGAACGAGCCGCCGGCCGGGGTGTTCCGGTCGAAGCTGAATTATGCCCGCGGCGTGCGTGATGGCCGTATCAACGACAATCGCTTCCTGCCGATCATCTACGAATTCTCGAAAGAGATGATCGACAGCGGCGCTGCGCGCAAGCCCGAGAACTTCCACCTGGTGAACCCAAACATGGGGTTCTCGGTGGATCGCCCCACGCTTGAACGCCTGTTCATGCAAGCGGAAATCGACGGCGAAGCTGAGTTGCGTGGTTTCCTGGCCAAGCACCTAAACATCGAGATCGGCCTGGCCCTGATGTCGGACGCCTGGGTGGGCGCAGAGTTCTGGGAGCCGCAGGCGGCCACATGGCTCAATCTGGAGCAGATCCTTGAGCGGTGCGAGGTCATTGATGTGGGCGGTGACGGCGGCGGCCTGGACGACTTGCTCGGGCTTGCTGTCGTAGGCCGAGAGACAGGTACGCGACGGTGGTTCCACTGGGCGCATGCCTGGGCCCACCCCTCGGTGCTTGAGCGGCGCAAGTCCGAAGCGCCCAGGCTTAAGGACCTCGAAGCGATTGGCGATTTGACCATCGTCAAGCGCATCGGCGATGACGTCGAGGAATTCGCTGCAATCGTTAAGCGCATCAATGAGTCGGGCCTGCTGGACAAGGTCGGGCTAGACCCGGCTGGCATTGGCTCCGTTCTTGATGCTTTGGCAGATGCCGGCGTCGAAGAAGACAAGATCGTTGGCATTTCCCAAGGCTGGAAGTTGACCGGCGCGATCAAGACCACGGAACGCAAGCTTGCCGAGGGCACGCTGCTGCACTGCGGCCAGCCGCTCATGGCCTGGTCGTGCGGGAACGCCAAAGGCGTGCCGTCGGCCAACGCCTTCTTGATCACCAAGCAGGCCTCGGGCACGGCCAAGATCGATCCGCTCATGGCTACATTCAACGCCGTTTCTCTGATCAGCCTCAATCCTGAGGGGCGTGGGGGAATGGACAACTTTATGGCTGGAATTCGGGACCCACTGATCGCATGAACGCATTTCATATTTTCATCGCCTGCGCAGTGGTCGCTTTCTGCTTGGCATGCAGCGGGGTCTGGATGCTGGCTGGTACCGGCTGGGCTTTGCTGGCCGGATCGCTGAGCTTCTTCTGCATCGCTGGCTTCATCCGCAGAGGGCTTGTCAGTGATTAAAACCCTATCCCAGGCATTGGGTGCTGCTGCCACCAAACCCTCAGCCAGCATGAGTGAGTGGCTGGGGAAGACTATCAAACTGTCGGATGGCGGCTTCTGGAGTGCCTTTAACGGTGCCCAGTCCAGTAGCGGTAAGTCAGTCAGCGTCGACAAGGCCATGCGCCTGTCCACCGTGTGGGCATGCGTCCGTATCATCTCGACCTCGGTAGCCGGCCTGCCATTGAGCATCTATCGGCGGATGCCCGATGGTAGTCGAGAGAGCGCCCGCGATTTCCCGCTGTACGACGTTGTTCACAACAGCCCCAACGAAGACATGGCTGCCTTCCATTTCTGGCAGGCAGTGGTCGCCTCGATGCTGTTGTGGGGCAACGCCTACTGCGAGATCCATCGCTCTGCTGGACGCGTCATCGCCTTGGACTTCCTGATGCCGTCGAGAGTCGATCCTGAGTTCGACGACGATGGACGGCTCAGGTATTTCTTCAGGCCCCGAAAGGGCGCGCGCCGGGAGATTTTGCGACAAGACATGCTGCACATCCCGGCGTTTACCCTGGATGGCCGAGTTGGACTTTCCGCCATTCGTTACGGCGCGGATGTGTTCGGTTCTGCAATGTCAGCAGACGACGCCGCCAACAGTACGTTCCGCAACGGCATGATGCCTACGGTCGCGTTCTCGGTGGACAAAACGCTGAACCCTGCCCAGCGCGTTGAGTTCCGCGAGTACGTCAAGACGATCTCTGGGGCGTTGAATGCCGGCAAGAGCCCCGTGCTCGAGCAAGGTGTGAAGCCGGAAATGATCGGCATCAACCCTGCTGATGCTCAGCTGCTGGAGTCGAGAGGACACAGCATCGAGGAAATCTGCCGCTGGTTCGGCGTCCCGCCTTGGATGGTGATGAAGACCGACAAGGGCAGCAACTGGGGCACGGGGCTGGAACAGCAGCAGATCGCGTTCCTAACCTACTGCATCATGTCCTTTACGGCGCCGATCGAGCAGTGCGTGAACAAGTGGTGCATGACGGCTGTTGACCGGATCAAGTTCTACGCAGAGTACTCACTTGAAGCGTTCCTGCGCGCGGACAGCGCCGGTCGCGCTGCCTATCTCAGCACAATGGGGCAGAACGGCTACATGACCCGAAACGAGGGCCGTCGCAAAGAAAACCTTCCGAGCATGCCGGGTGGCGATGTACTGACGGTGCAATCCAACCTGGTGCCACTTGACCAGTTGGGCAAGCAAAACGATAGCCAGGCCGCAAGGGCCGCACTGATGAACTGGCTCCAACAGCCGGAAAAGTAAATCACGGGAGCAATCCATGAAGCACAAGATCCAGTCTCGCGGCCTGCGCAGCGAGATGAGCCCGCGCGCGCTCGAAAAATGGAATCCCGCGATCCAGGCGGCCGTCGAGAACACCTCGGACACCATTACTGTTTACGGAGTGATCGGCGAAGACTGGTATGGCGAAGGCGTCACGCTGAAACGAGTCGATGCCGCGCTGCGGGCCATAGGCGAGCGTGATGTCACCGTCTACATCAACTCGCCAGGCGGCGATATGTTCGAAGGCATTGCCATCTACAACCGCCTGCAGGAGCACAGCCACCAAGTCACCACCAAGGTGCTCGGCATGGCGGCTAGCGCTGCGTCGATTGTGTTCCTGGCCGGCAAAAAACGCGAGGTGGCCAGCAGCGCCTTCCTCATGATCCACAACTGCTGGACCTGGCTTGCCGGCAATCGCAACTACCTGCGCGACATCGCTGACGACATGGAGGAGTTCGACGCCGCGATGGCAGACCTCTATGCCGAGACCAGCGGCCAGTCGACAGAAGACATGGCCGAGCTGATGGACGACGAAACCTACATCCGCGGCAAGCGTGCCGTGGAGCTTGGCCTGGCCACCGGGCTGTTGTCGTCCACTGAAGTAACCGAGCGCGAAACCGAAGATGCCGCGCAGGCCAATGCGCTCAAGGCCATGGATGTAGCGCTGGCCAAGGGTGGCATGCCTCGCTCCGAGCGCCGCGAACTATTCGCCAGTTTCAAGTCCGGTATGCCTCGCGCTACCGGCGGGGGTACGCATAACGCTGCCCCGCCCGATAAGCCCCGCGCTGTCGCGCCAGACCTCTCCGCCTCTCTGAGCGCGGCAACCAATCTCCTCAATTCTCTGAAAGGAAAGTGACCATGGACTTTGAAGCCCAAGTCAAGGAACTCAACGCCAGCCTCAAGGGCATTGGCGATCAGATCAAAAGCCAGGCCGAGGCGACCGAGAAGCAGATCAAGGCCTCCGGTGAAATGAATACCGAAACCCGCGCCAAGGTTGATGAACTGCTGACAAAGCAGGGCGAGCTTCAGGCGCGACTGGGCGAGGCCGAGCAGAAGCTCGTGAACGCAAGCCGGGATCGCAACCATCAGGAGGAACCGCAGAAATCGGTAGGCGCCCTCGTGATCGAAAGCGAAGAAATGAAGGACATGAACTCGTCCTTCCGCGGCTCTCGTCGTGTCTCCGTACCGCGTGCGGCCATCACCACCGCAACCGGCGGCGACCTGGTGCAGACTCAGCGCCTGCCGGGGATCATTGCCCCGGCTCAACGGCGACTGACCGTTCGCGACCTGGTCGCGCCGGGTACCACAGAATCGAACTCCATCGAGTACGTGCGTGAGACTGGCTTCACCAACAACGCCCGCACCGTGGCGGAGACGACTGCCAAGCCGTATTCCGATCTGACCTTCGGCCTGACCACTGCGAACGTGAGGACCATCGCCCATTTGTTCAAAGCCAGCCGGCAGATGCTGGACGATGCCAAGGCCTTGCAGAGCTACATCGACGGTCGTGCACGCTACGGCCTCAACATGGCTGAAGAGGCTCAGTTGCTTTACGGCAACGGCACCGGGGTGAACCTGCAGGGCCTCATGACGGTTGCTCAACTGTACGCCGCCCCAGCTGGCGTTGCTGTGGTGGGCGAGCAGCGCATTGACCGCCTGCGCCTGGCACTTCTGCAGGCCGAACTGGCCGAGTTTCCATCGGACGGCATCGTGCTCAACCCGATCGACTGGGCGGCCATTGAGCTGACCAAGGACGGGGAAGGCCGCTACATCATCGGTCAACCGCAAGAAGGCACCAACGCGAAGCTGTGGAATCGTCCGGTGGTTTCCACCCAGGCCATGACCCAGAACGACTTCTTGGTTGGTGCCTTCAAGCTCGGCGCTCAGATCTTCGACCGCATGGAAATCGAAGTGTTGATCTCGACCGAGAACAGTGATGACTTCGAGAAAAACATGGCAACGATTCGTGCTGAAGAGCGCCTGGCCTTTGCCATCTATCGCGACGAAGCATTCGTTACTGGCCCGCTGGTCACGCCTTAACCATCCCGCAGATCGGCGCCAGAAATGGCGCCGCAATGGAGTAATCCAATGGCACGTAAACAGGAAACACCAGCCTCGACGGCTGATGCTAAGGATTCGGTATCGACGGTTGATTCCAGCAGCGGGCCGACTGAAGCTGCCGGATTGCCCCTTTCGCCTAGCCGAGTGATCGTTCCAGACGCTAGCGAATCCGCTGATTCGGGCGTACCTGCAACTGCTCCAGGCACGGTGGAGGACTCGGGCCTGTTGACGGCAGAAGGGCAGGCGGCCGCTGGCACTGGGTTGGATTGCGTCACAGGCGAGCAGGGTGCCGGTATCTCTACGACGGACGCTGCCGATGCCGCATCCGAAGCCGTCGCTCAAGCCGCCTCAGTCTTGGCAGATAGCGGCGCCGGCGCTGATGACTTGGCGCTAGATGATCGGGCCAACTCCAACCCAGCGTCCCTTCAGATCTATCCGCTGCGTTCGTACATGGACGAGGGTGAGCTTCGTCGTCGCGGAGGTCCAGCGTACAAGGTGCCGCGCCGGCATGCGGAGGAACTGGTGCAGCGGAATCTGGCATCACTCGAACCGCTGAAGGAGTAGATGATGCCGGTTATCAGTATGTCCATTGCCCGGCATCACCTTCGAGATCCCGATGATGATGACCAGTACCTGGAGCTGCTGGTCGAGGCGGCGGAGGGGCAGGCGATGGAATATCTGAACCGCCGTTTTTACGTCGATCAGCAGGCGCTGGATGAGGCTGTCGCCGCCGGGGATGCCGGTGACTCGCCGATGGTCTGCAACAAGCCGATCGAGGCTGCTTGCTTGCTGATCCTTGGCCATCTTTACGCCAACCGCGAGGACGTTGTGATCGGAACCATTGCCACCGAGCTGCCCAAAGGCTCGGTGGCACTCCTGACGCCTCACCGGATTGGGTGGGGCGTATGAGGGCCGGCCCGTTGCGTCATCGGCTACAGGTGGCTCATCGACACGAGGAGAGGAATAAATCCGGGGGCGCCACAGTGACGTGGCTGCCTGCTGCTCGCCCTGAAATGTGGGGTGAGGTTCGCACCCCAAGCGGTCGAGTCATTGCGGTTGCTGAAAAGCTGAGTGCTGTTGTAACTGCCGAAATCATAGGCAGGCCGCGCCCAGATATCGTCGCAGGATCGCGCCTGACACGTAGGGGGATCACCTACCAGGTTGAGGCCGTGTTGCCTGACAACGAAAACTCCTTGATGAGGCTTCTCTGCTCATCGGTACCTAACCCATGAGGTGAATGATGAAAATTCGAGCATTGGGCCCGCTGACCGGCGCGTCTGGCGAGCGCGAGAAGGGCGAAGAGTTCGAGGTCGACAAGGCTTATGGCGAAGGCCTGATTGCCCGGGGGTACGCTGAAGCGGTCACCGACAAGGCCGCGAAGCTCCCGAAGGCTGATCCGGCCAAGGAGTAGGGTATGGCGCGCCGGTCGAGCCTTCGCGGTGACATCCGGCTACGCCGGACGCTGCGCAACATCCACAAGACGATGGACAGCGAGTTGCAGCCTGCCATGGCCAAAGCAGCCGCGCGGGTACTCGAAACCCAGCGACAGCTGATCCCCAAGGATACCGGCGCTGCTGCAGCCGCCCTGCGTGTCTACGTCACCCCCAGCGGGCTGGATGCTCAGGTGGGCATACGGGGCAAGCGAGACAATCGCCGATTCTTTTACCTACGGTTCCTTGAGTACGGGACCAAGGGCTATTCCGGCAGCATGTACCAGCGAGCTGACCGGAACGCGATCGGCGGCGTGCACACCAACAACCGCGACAAGTCGCAACTGAAAGGCCGGCGAAACTCGATCCGCCAGCGCGACACGAAGAACAAGTCCGATGGGCAGCACTTCTTCGGGAAGTATCCGGACATACCTGCCAGGCCCGCACACCCGTGGCTGCGTCCGTCTCTGGACGTCAACCGCGAGTTCGTCATGGCGGATCTTGAGGAAGCCGTCCGGCGCACGCTGCGCAAGGCAAGCCAGGGGGTAGGCAATGGCTGATCCATCCTTGGCTCTGCAAGAGGCCATCTTTGCCAGGCTTCAGGCGGAGGTTAGCTGCCCGATATACGATGGCGCGCCGCTGAACGCCGAAATGCCGTACGTCTCCATCGATCGAGAGGTTTCGGTCAACAGCAGCCCAATCTCGGGCCGCAAGCGCGAAACGCGCCTGCTGTATCTGTCCGTCTGGTCCGATTCCGTGGGCCAGGCCGAGGTCAAACGCATCAACGGCGAGGTTATCGCCGCCCTGGACGAGCGCCGCCTGCCGCTGGAAGTCGGCCGTGCCGTGTCCGTTCGGGTCGAGCAGGCCGACGCCCAGCGCGATGCCGACGGCATCACTTACCAGGGGTCGATCACCGTCCGTGTGATCACCACTCACTGAATCACCCACTGGCCGCGCTGCGGCTTCTATCCAACGTGGCTTTGGAGGATCACCCATGCCCGCAGAAGACAACCTCAATACAGCCGCCGGCTGCCGCCTCTTCATTGGCAGCAAGACCGGCGCGACCACCAAAACCGAGTTCGAGGCCGACACCTATGTGCGTGTTGGTGAAATCGAAGACCTCGGCGAGTTCGGCGACACCTTCAGCAGCGTGACCTTTACGTCGCTCGAGGATGGCCGGGTGCGCAAGTACAAGGGCACGGCTGATGCCGGCGACATGACCATGACCGTGGGCCTGGATAACGGTGATGCTGGCCAGAATGCCGTCAAGACCGCCCACAAGGATCGCAGCAAGGGCGATTACAACATCAAGGTCACCCTCAACGACGGCGACCCTGATGCATCACCGGCAATCAGCCCGACCACCTTCTACTACCGCGCGAAAGTGATGAACAACACCGTTGCGGCCGGCGCCGCTGACAACGTGGTGCGCCGCAACATCACCTTTGGCATCAACTCGGAAATCCTCGAGCTGTTGCCGGCCCCTGTAACCCCATAAGCGCCCGGGGCTTCGGCCCCGGCCTAACAGGACCTGATCAATGAACAACACGCTGCACGGTACCGTTACCGTCAAGTTGGGTGATGAAGAATTCACCCTTACCCCAACCCTCAAGGCTGTGCGGGCGATCGAGAGCCGCTTTGGCGGACTGCGCGGCGCCTCCCAGGCTATCAACTCGCTCAGCGTCGACGGTTGCGCCGCCATCCTGGTGGCCGGTGCCGGCCTCGACGATAAGGCCGCCAAGGCAGTGCCAGAGCAAGTCTGGCAGCACGGCGTTCTTGATGTGTCGACGCAGCTGAACTCCTACTTGGTCGCGCTGTACAACCCGCGCGGCAAAGACCCGGGAAACGACCAAGCCGGGACGGCGTAAGCGTCATCGAAGACGGAAGTTACGTTGACCGGCTGTACTCGATCGCAACGGGCTGGCTTGGCTGGCAACCCGATGTGGCTTGGCGAACGCCGCTACCCGAGTTGTTCATGGCGTTGGATGCCAGGCTGGAGTGGTCGCAGATGACCAACCCCTTCGGCAAAGGAAAGGCGCAAGGGGCCAAGCCGAAACCCAGCGCCTCTGCCGTGGCCGACAAGCTGCGCCAGGCGCTGACGGGCCGAAACGCATAGCTCAACATCCGCTCCGGCGGGTTTTTTCGTTCTGGAGAATTACATGGCCGACCAACAGGTCCAGGGGATGCTGGTCCAGATTGAGGCGACCACGGCTCAGCTGCGTCGAGAGTTGGCCAATGCTGATCAGTTGGTCGCTCGGTCATCCCAGGCGATTGATCAGAGTTTGGCGAAGGTCGACTCTGCTTTTGATCGGGCAGGCGCCGCAGCGCAGCAAGCCGGTACTCGCGTTCGTGGTGCTTTCGCGGCCGTGGCCGGAGCCGGCCTGATCGGCGGAATCATTCAGCAAGTCGACGCCTACGGGCAGATGTCTGACAGGATGAAGGCTGCAGCCGGTAGCGCAAGCGAGTATCAGTTGGTCCAAAATCACTTGCTGCAAACTGCCCAGGAAACTTACCGGCCTCTGGCAGAAGCGCAAGAGCTGTATATCCGCACTGCGGACGTTATGCGTAGCCTGGGATTCAACACCCAAGAGACGTTGGACATCACCGACAGCTTCAGCTTCCTGCTAGTGACCAACGCCGCCGCTGCCGACAAAGCCGGCTCCGCGCTTGATGCGTACTCGAAAGCGCTGCAGACCGGTAAAGTAGAGATCGATGGTTGGCAGTCAATCCAGACAGCAATGCCTACCATTGTTGACGCGATAGCCGCCGCCACCGGGAAGGGTGCAGACGAGATTCGGAAGCTCGGTAATGAAGGTAAGCTTTCGATAGATGATATCAACACTGGCCTTCTGAAGACTGTTGAGGCCAACCGCAAGGCTGCGGCCGACATGTCCACCAGCGTGCAAGATGCGCTGGTGAACATCAGCAACGCCATTCAGGTATTCCTGGGTGGCATGGAAGAGCAAACCGGCATAGTTGCAGGGTTTGCGAACGTGCTAATTGCCCTCGCTGACAACGTGGACCTGGTGGCCGTGGCCATGGGTGGCGTTGGAGCTGCTGCGCTGACCAACTACGTTGCGAAGACCGGACTTGCCGTGCAGGCCGCGCGGGCTGACCGTGCTGCGCGCATTGCCCAGGCTGAGGCAACCCTGCAGGCGGCGATAGCGGATCAACGGAAAGCTCAGACTGCCACCATTCTTGCTGAGCGGGAGGCTATTGCGGCGCGCGGTACCGCAGTTCAGACCCAAATGTCCCTTCAGCTCGCAACGGCGCGGACAAAGGAGGCTGCGGCAACTGCCGCAGTAGCAACAGCTCAGTCTGGATTGAAAGCAGCTTCAGCCGGTCTCCTTGCTGGCCTGGGTGGGCCCATGGGTTTGGCGATTCTCGCCGGCACCGCCGCGGCAAGTTTCCTCCTGCTTCGCGACAATGCGGACAAGGCCGGGGTCAGCCTGGAGGACATGCAAAAGCCCGTATCCCAACTGCGGGAGGAGTTCCAGAAACTCAACCGGGACCAGCGCGAAGCCGCTCTGGTGAAATGGCAACAGGAGCAGATCAACGCCGCAGACAAGGTCAAAGATGCCTATGGCGACCTTGCCCAGTCCATACGCTCTGCGACAGTAACAGCACCTGTTCGGGACTCGGGTGGTCAGTACAACAAGCAGTTGGCCGACTACCAAGGAATCATCGACCGGCTGAATGAGGCTCGGTCTTCGGGTGCAGACCTTGCCCCAATCCTCAAGGAGGTGGGGGCACGCTTCCAGCTGCCAGCGGCTACGTTGCAGGGGTGGATCACCCAGGCGGGCGCCGTCAGTGATGCTGACCAGCGTTCAGGCCTGATTGCGGAAACCTTGCGCGTCCTCACCGGGATTACCAAGGAAAACACAGTCGCGACCGAAGCGAACAATGCCGCGAAGACCGGCATGAGCAGCGCCGGCCAGACCTACCTGGAAACCCTGCAGAAACAGCTCGGCGGCCTGCAAGACAACAACGACGCGATCAAGATCGCAAACCGCTACATCGCCGAGAATGCAGACCTCACCGAGACCGATCGGAAGGCGATTCTGTCGGCAGCCAACGCCATCGAGGCGCAGAAGAAATCCAACGATAAGGCCAATAAGGCCAAGCGCGAGGGTGAGACCAAGTCCGAACAGGCTGCGAAAAAGCAGCTGAAAGACTTCGACGCGGCCGAGGAAGGCTACAAGCGCCAGATTGAACTGATCAACACCACTGGCGACAAGCAGAAGGATGCGACTGAGGTCGCCAAGCTTTCCTTCGAGCTCCAGGAAGGGAAGCTCGGCAACCTGTCCAAAGCCCAGCAGAAACGCCTGCTTGAGCTCGCTGCTGAGCTGGACGTGCTGAACAAGATCAAGAAGGCCAATGAAGATGACCTGAAGCTCAGCGCCTTCAGGTCCGCGCAGCAGAGTGGCACCCGAACCCAGGCTGACGGTTTCGATCAGGAGCTTGCTGGTATCGGCTTGGGCGATAAGGCGCGTGATCGCATGCGCTCTGAGCTTGCCCTGCGGCAGAAGTATGTCGCGGATCTCAAATCGCTGAACGAGCAGCGTAACACTGGGCAGATCAGTCCAGAGCTGTACGCCGGTGAAACCGAGATCCTGAAGCAGGAGTTAGACAAGCAGCTCGAGAATCAACAGAACTACTACGCAGCCGTGGACGAGCAGCAGTCCAACTGGATGAACGGGGTGCGCGAGGCTTGGGCGAACTATGCCGACGAGGCAAGGAATTACTCGGCCCAAGCAGCTGATGCCACCACCAGCATCTTGGGTAGCGCCCGGGGCGAGCTGAGCACCTTCATGACCGATGTTGCCACCGGCGCCGAGGATGCTGGTGATGCCCTGAACAGCATGATCGGAGGGTTTGCGAGATCGGTGCTCAATGCACTGGCCGACATGGCCGCCCAATGGCTCATTTATCAGGGCGTCCAGCTGATTGTCGGGAAAACCACCCAGGCAAGCGCTGCCGGGATGATGACTGCGAACGCCCAGGCGACAGCTCTGCAGGCCGGCCTGGCTGCATTTGCTTCGACCGCGGCCATTCCGATCGTAGGCCCGGCCCTGGCTCCAGGTGCAATGGCCACCGCACTCACCATCGCCAACCCGCTGGCCTCGGCCGTGGGCATGACCGCGATGTCGGGCGTGGGCTTCATGGATGGCGGCTACACGGGCCATGGCCGCAAGGATGAGGTCGCCGGCCCGGTGCACCGCGGCGAGTATGTGTTCGATGCGGAGGCTACGGCGCGTATCGGGGTTGGAACTCTGGAGGCCATAAGCGACGGCCGTGCTGCCTTCGTTGGCGGCCCCGGCAGCTCTTCGGCGCCCGCTGCTGATTCAGTGGCCGCTGGCAGGCCGGCGCCGGCGCAACCTGCTCCCCAGGTCAACCTGTACGAGGATGCCAGCCGGGCAGGGCAAGTTCAGATGTCAACGGGCCCGGATGGTCGCCAGATCCTTGATATCTGCGTGGCAAACATCCGCCAAGGCGGCGTGCTGGCCAAGGCCTACGAACAAACCTATGGGGCGAAAAGGGTGGGGCGATGACCGCAATTGCAACGCTGTACGCCTCTGGCGGCAAGGCATGGATCATTCCGACCCTTGAGCTTCGCTGCCCAGCCTGGCCGGCGCCGATTTACATCTGCGCGGGCTTCGATGATGTGGTGGCCACGCTGGAGACAGGTGCCAAGGTGAAGTTCACCGCGGCTGCCTTCGATGCAGCGCTTCCCAAACGTGACGACAGTGGTAGCCAGACGCTGACTTTTGCAATCGACAACGTCACCGGCGTAGCTCAGCAGCTGATCGACCAGGCGCTGGAGGCCCGGAAGAAAATCACGCTGGTATTCCGGATTTTCATGTCGTCCGACTTGTCCGCACCCGCAGAGATGCCGTACCGGATGACGGTGCTCAGCGGGTTCATGGAAGGGGCCAGCGTGCAGCTGCAGGCTGGTTACACCGACTACATCAATTTGGCCTGGCCAAGGCGCAAGTACAACTTGAGCTTCGCCCCCTGCCTTAGGTACGTGTGATGTTCGACAGCTACTTGACCGCCACCTACGAGGATGGCGGGCGCGGCCCTGCGCGCTTCGATTGCTGGGGGATGGCCAGGGCTGTGCGTCATGAGGTGTACGGCCTGCGGCTGCTACCCAGCTGGGGTTATGTCCGAAACACCATGCCGATGGAGTTCACCCGGGCAGTCAACCACGAAGCCGCCGGCATGGAGCGCTGCGATCCGGAAGTTGGCGCAATCGCCTGCGTCTGGCGGGGCGATATCTGCATCCACGTTGCGTTGATCGTCGAGGCAGAAGGACGGCTGCATGGCTTGGAGATGAAGCCCAGCGGGGCGACCATCAAGCCGCTTCGGCGATTTCAAGACCAGTACCTGAAAGTGAGTTATCACCGTGATCGAATTCTACCCGAGCAAGCTTGAGGGCTCTCCCCTGGAGCGCCACAAAACCGACAAGGTGATGACGATCGAAGGGTGGCTGCAGCGCAACGTGCCAGGGTATGTGCCGCGTTCCTCGCCGCCCATCAGCATTGAGGTGAACGGGGTATTCATTGCACCTGACCGCTGGGGCAAGACCGAGTTTTCCCCGCTGGACACCGTCCGTATTTACCCGGAGCCCAAGGGCACAGGCCTTGAAGTGGCTGTGTGGGCGGTGGTGGCCGCCGTGGTGGCGGTCGGCGTCATCATGCTCACGCAGAAGCCGCTGGCCACCCAGACGAACAAGTCGCAGAAGGGACAGAGCCTTAACCTGGCGAAGACCACCGGTAACCAGGTAAAGGTGGGGGACATAATCCGGGAGGTCGCCGGCCGCACGCGGATCTTCCCCGACTACCTGGTGCCGCCTCGGCACTACTTCGTCAATGAGACGGAGCAGTGGGTGGAGATGCTGCTGTGTGTAGGCGTTGGTGAGTTCGAGATCAATCCCACCGACGTGAAGATTGGCGACACCCCGATCGCATCGCTCGGCAGCACCGCGCGGTACCGGATTTATGGACCGGGCGAGTCGCTGGCTGATGAGCCGGCCCGTCTCTGGTGGCACAACTCCACCGAGGTTGGTTCAACCAGCACCGGCGGGGCGGGGCTCACGCTCACGACCACCACCACCGTTGCCCAGCAGTTTACGGGTGAATCGGTGCTGGTTGCCGACCATGTGCTGACCGTTCCGGAGGGGGCTGGCTGGTTCCCGCTCGGCTGGGACAGCGGAATGATCGCTCGCATCGAGGTGCCGTACCCGTACACGTTCACTGCGCCGGTTGATGGCAGCGCGACTGTTGTCAGCGGCCCGCATCTGCCCATGCTTCTGCCGTTTTTCGGCATGCGCATCGAGATTTCGGGTGCCAACGCGGGTGAATACGTGGTGGCCAGCTATACGCCAGAAGTGCCAGGCACGCCGGCAGTGCCCGGTAGCGCCTCTATGGTCACCGGTAGCGCTGCACCAACGCGCTTCGACTTCAATGTGACGCCGCTGAGCTTTACGGTATTTCGCGGGACCAGTGATTTCCCCGTTGCCTTGAACACTGCCACCACTGACCTGGCCGGCCTGGTGACTGCGGTGAACGCCGCATTGGCAGGCACGCCGTTGGTGGCCAGCGCATCCAGTGGCCGGTTGAGGATTGCGGAAAAGGCCGCGCCGTTCACCGGCACCGGACTGACCTTGGCCGGCGCCGTCGTCGACATCCTGGGTGCGAGCCCCGTTTTTGCGACGGGGGTGAAGTCGGAGGCTGCAACGGAGGGGCAGTATGCCTGGATGACCATGGCCTACGACGGCGGTGCTCCAGCTGTTGGCCTGCAAACCGGTGAATTGCTTTCCTCGATCGGGTATCGCGACATGCGCTACCGGATCACGGAAGTTTCGGACGACTCTGCAGAAGATGACGACGAGACCCCAGAGGACGAGAGCCACGGCCCTTCAGCGATCACAGTTGTTCGCCTGACCGACACCGGTGCAGTTGACGATGAATGGGATGGGTTCGACGCAATCCAAAGCAATGGCGTGAGCGCTGTGCTGGACGGCTCGACCACTGAAGGCGACTGGGCGGGGTCGTTCGTGGTCTGCCCGGAAGGCGAGACTGTACGCCGGGTGGAGCTGGACTTCTTCTTCCCGAGCGGCCTGATTCGCTACACGGAAAAGAACGGTAACCAGCGAGCAACCAGCGTTAAGGTCGAAGCGCAGTATCGCGATGTCAGCACGGCAGGGGGATGGACCTCTGTATTCTGGACCTTCACCGCAACCCGGCGGGATCAGATCGCGTTTACCCGAGCTGTCACTTTCCCGGCCTATATGCGCGGCGAAATGCGGGTTCGCCGAATCGGCGAGGAGTCCACTGCCAACACCAAGCAGGACCGGGTGCAGTGGTATGGCCTGCGCGCCAGGATCGACAAGGCGCCGCTGCGCTATCAGGGAGTGACGGTGATCGCTGTTTATGCCCGGGGCGGTACCAAGCTGTCGGCGCAGTCCGAGAGCCAAGTGTCGGTGATCGGCACGCGCAAGCTGCCGGTGCTGGTCGATGGGTCTTGGTCCGAGCCTACGGCTACCCGGAACATCGAGCCCTGGGTCCATTACGTTGCAGAGGATGCAGGCGCGACCGATGACGACCTGGATATCGAAGAGTTCGTGCGCTACGGCGCCACTTGGCAGAGTCGCGGAGACTACTTCGATTTCTCGGTCGAGGAAGCCGGCACGGTCAAGGATGCCCTGAATGATGCGCTGAAGGCTGGTTTCGCTAAGTTCACACTCGAGCGAGGGCGTATCACGCCTGTGCGCGATGAATTGCGCACCCAGATCGGCAAGATGTACACGCCGCAGAACATGACCAGTTCCTTGAAGCGAGCGTTCACAACGCCGCCGCCGGATGACTACGACGGGGTGCTCATTAAGTACCAAGACGGTAAGACCTGGGCGGAGGAAACGGTGAAGTGCAAGTTGTCCGGCGACGCATTCCAGAGGGTAGAGGAAATCACGCTCGATGGCGTAACCGACCGCGACCGCGCCTGGCGGTATGGCATGCGGCAGCGCCGGGCGCATGTCTACCAGACCAAAAGCTACAGCTGGAGCACTGAGCTCTCGGCGCTCAATAGCGGTTACCTCAGCTACGACGCCGTGGCAGACGACATTCCCGGCTATGCCCAGTCCGCAGTAATGGTCGACTGCTCCCAAGGTGAAGGGCCGGTCATCGTTGAGAGCAGTGAGCCGTTCACCTGGGAGGCCGGGAAGTCTCACGTTCTTGCGGTTCGACGGCCAGACGGCTCTGTCAGCGGGCCATGGGCAGCAGCACGGCTGGACGACTACCGAGTAATCATCCCGACGATTGATTTCGCACCGGACCTCTCCCTGGAGATTGAGCCGCCGCACTTGTTGTTTGGCACCTCTACCAGGTGGTGCTACCCGGTCCTCATCACGTCCATCGAGCCGGGGGACTACTCGGCGGATATGGAGGCGGTCAACTACGACGCGCGTGTCTACGCGGATGACGACAACTTTGCACCTGAGGACGCTTGAGGATGCTGACTTTTCCGGATGATCTCCCGCTGCCAGTGGGGGATGGATACGGCTTCAAGCCCGTAAGCCCGATAGTCAGGACGACGATGTCGAGTGGTCGGGCTATGCAGCGGCGTCGGTTCGGCAGCGTTCCTACGCTGCTGCCCGTCAGCTGGTTGCTCTCGACGGCGGAGGCCAAGCTGTTCGAAGGGTGGTGCAAGTGGGGGATCGGGTGGGCCGACTGGTTTCTCTGCCCGCTTCGAACGCCGCTTGGACTGAAGCCGCACCGGGCCAGGTTCACCGACATCTACACCGGGCCTGAGTTTGTGAGCGATGACCTGTGGCGCTATACGGCCACGCTTGAACTGTTCGAACTGCCAATCATCGACGAAGCCGAGTTCACCGAACTGCTCGCCGGCATGTCCTTGCCGGTGATGAACGCCGCGCTGCGCAACCTGCTGCAGCGCTGGTACACCCGATCTTGGCCCGGCGCGCCGGCCATTTGAGTTCCTGCCCACTTCGGTGGGCTTTTTTTTGCCTGGAGTAAACATGAGCGGAGCCGAAGACCTCGCGCGCTTGACGGAAACGATCGACAAGGCCAACGAGCTGATGCTGTCCGATCAAATCAAAATGGTCGACGTGGGGGGAGGGCAGCAGCGCCCTACGAACGCCAAGGTGCTGGCCGACCTGGCCACCCAGATGAGCGGTGCGCTCATCTACACCAGTACCGCCTTGGGCCTAGCTGGCACGCAGCCTGGCGGATATTTCAGCGTCATCTCTGCCAGTACGCAGGAGTACCTCAACCTCTACCGCAACGAAAGCGGGACGGCTGACTGGATCGCTACATACCCGAGTGCGCTGGCCACGCAGAATGCTGATGCCATGGCCCGCACAGCGCTCAGCCAGACCCCGCCGCGCTCGCTCGATGACGCAATGCCTTGGGCTATCGTTGATGAGTTTTTCCGAGCGATTCTTGGCGTTAAAGCGAACGGTGCTGTGCACGCCATTCTCGACACGCTGCCTGGCCTCGATCTGCTGGGCGACTATGCCTGGGCGGTGGTCGATTCCCAAGGCGTGGTGTTGCTCGGCATCAAGTGGAGCGGGGAGGTGGTTACCTTCGGCCAGAGCACGGGCGCCGTGGCTGCCTACGCTGATGGTCCGGTGGGTGGCCAGGATATCTGGGTGCTGGTGGATGGCGTGCCGTACCAGGTCACGTCCAGTGGCGACAACTTCTCGCCGCAGGTGTCGAGCGGCCGGCTGTCCTACATCCGGCGAGGCACCAGTGTGGCTTCTGTTACCGTGGACGTTCCGGTGGCCGGGTCTGTTGCCACGTTTGTGCAGGTGCTGCTTCATATCCTGGGTTATGGCCAGTCGCTATCCATGGGCGACACCAGTGTGGTCCAGACTACCCAGCCGCCAACTGCCAACCGTCTTCTGACAATCCAGAGCGGGGTCATGCTGGCAGACCAGGAAACTACCCTCACCGACGCGATGGTGGTCCCGTTCAAGCCTTTGGTAAGCGTCGTGCGTGAGGTTCCGGTTGTTCAGATGTCTGGACAGCTTAATCGACTGCGCGGGGTGCCTGCGAACGCCGGGCTGCTGACCAGTGCCCACGGAAGGAACGGGAGAACTATCGCCCAACTGAGCAAAGGGTCGCTCTACTACAGCAACCTGCTGACGGCGGTGGCTTCGTCAAAGGCCGAAGCAGCGCGACTGGGGCTTACCTACCGGGTTCCGTTCGTTGACTGGATTCAGGGTGAGGCAGACCGGAATATGGCCCAGGCCACCTACCTGGCGGCTCTTCTCCAGTTGCAGTCCGATCTGGACACCGATATCCGAGCCGCGTCAGGACAGAGCGAACCGGTGCCGATGCTGCTGGACCAAATCAGCAACTTCACCAACTACGGGCTTGTCAGCAGCTTCGTCCCGCTGGCTCAGCTCCAGGCGGCTCTCGACTACCCGGACCGCTTTGCTTGCGCAGGTCCTAAATACTGGGTGCCGAGCAATACGGATGGCACGCACCTAACTGGCGACAGCTACACCCGCATTGGCTGTATGCACATGCGCGCCGCGGAGGCGTTGATCCGAGGTGGCCGCTGGTTGCCTACACATGCCATCTCGGCAATCCGGACCGATGCTGTGGTTGTCGTGCGTTTCCATACCCCATCCGGGCCGCTCACCGTCGACACCGGAAACGTCAGTGACCCAGGCAACTGGGGCATTCGCTACGTGGACGACGCGTCGAGCGCGAGCGTTTCCAAGGTTCGCCTGCTGGGAGAAAACTTGCTGGAGGTCACTCTTAGCGCGGTTCCAACCGGCGCAAACCCTTACATCGGCATTGCCGACGCTGGAATCGCCGGCCAACCGCTTGGACCAACGACCGGCGCGCGTGCATGCCTGCGCGATAACAGCCCAGACCGAGACGGCCAGGGCCGGCCAGTTTACAACTGGGCCTGTCACCAGCGCATCGCGGTTCAAGCCGCTTAACACCGATTACCGACTGAAGGAACATTTCAATGGCTGGTCAACTCATCCGCCTACCGGGCGTTACTGCAGCTGCAGCTGCCGGCGCGCCACGAATCATCATGACCGCGCCCGACGCGGTAGCCGCCAAAGTTGCTTCGCTCAAGCACGTTGTCAGCGCGCGGAGCATGACCGCCCTCAGTGGCGGCGGCGTAACAGGCCGTTGCCGGCTCACAGGCAAGCTGCTGGTCCCAATGGGGGTGGATGTCGCCCGCTGGCAGATTCTGACCTTGGGCGGAAAGGCGGCTCTCTACTCGGGGCCTGCGGCGTCTGGTGGCCAAGGGGCGGCGGCGTCTATTGCGCTCCCGCCAGGCAGCCTGACCCAGTCCTACACAGCAGTTGGGGCATTTGCGTGGGATGCTGCTGATCGGGCTGGCAACTACCTGACCAACTTTGTGGTCGGCTTCGACGCGGGAGCCCCTACCCGGCGGTTGTTCCGCGCATATGGGCAGCAGTACGCGACGGTTGAAGCCCGTAACAGCCTGGCAACGGGGTCTGGCGAATTCACCTCAGTGTATGAGGCAATCCCGCTGACGGAGTGGGGTATCTTCGTGGCGGACTACAACAATGATACTCGCGTGATTTCCCTGTCCATCAATGATGCGGACAGCTTCACGCAGCGCACCGAGACGGTTGCCACGCCAACGCCTTCGGCTGATGCCTATTTGGAGCTTGGCTATCACAACAGCGTGAACGCGCTGAGAAACTCAAAGATTGGTGACCTGTACACCTTCAGCGAGTCGCTGCTCTCGACTGAGCTCGGTGCCGCTCAGCTCAGGGAGCTGGTGGCGGAGATGAAGACTTATTACGGCATCGCCTAATCCTGGACTTCACCAAACAGCCGCCTTGAGCGGTTTTTTTGTGCCTGAAATTCATGCAGCCCGCCCAGTGCGGGCTTTTTTGTGTCTGGAGTAAACATGTCTACACCGCGCGGCGTCCGCAACAACAACCCGGGCAACATCGATTTCAACCCCCGCAATGCTTGGCAGGGTCAGCTCGGCCTGGAGGTGGGCGTGGCCAAGCCGCGATTTGCCCGTTTCGACTCGGCCGAAAACGGCATACGAGCCTTGGGTAAATTGCTCATCAACTACCGAGGCAAGGACGGCATGCCGGGAGTAGGAGGTCTCGGGATCGACACGGTGCGCGAAACCGTCAGTCGCTGGGCGCCGGGTAACGAGAATAACACCGAAGCCTATATCGCAGCCGTGACCGCCAAACTGGGCGTCAGGGCAAACGATGTCATCAACATCAAGGATGTGCGCACTTTGCGTGTAGCGGTCGGCGCGATCATCGCCCATGAGTGCGCAAACTATCGCTACCCCGACGCGGTATTCAACGAGGGGATCCGGAGGGCCTTGGAATGAATGTGATGGCAGCTGCGCCGTTCAATGAGCGACTCGGCCTGCTGGCACTGGCACTGGCACTGGCGCTGGCAGTTGGCCTTTGGGTTGGGTGGCGTGGTGCCTGGGTCTGGCAGTCCAATGACTACGGCCAGCGCCTATCCGATCAGGCTTCAAACTATGTCCGGCAGTTGGCGGATAAGGATCGAGCTCATGGCCTTGAGCGTGAGATGGCTGCGGCAGCCGCCCTCGAGCAGCTCGCAGGACAGAAAAGCCAGCGATATGCCCTGGAGCAGCGCCTGCAGGAGCAGGACAGAGCACATTGGAAGGAAATGAGTGATGCTAAACAAACTCAAGATCGCCTGCGTGACAGGCTGGCTACTGCTGACTTGCGGCTGTCAGTCCTTGTCGACACCGGAGCCTTTGCCGCCCCTGGTTGTGTCGGCGGGGTGCGAGAAACCGCCAGTACCGGAAGCATGGTTCATGGAGTCGTACGCGCCAAACTTGACACAGCGCATGCACAACGAATTGTCGCCATCACCAACTACGGCGACCGGGGGCTGATCGCACTGAAGGCTTGTCAAGCCTATGTCCGAGAAGTCACGAGATGAAAAGGTGCGCCGGGCTGATGCACCAATATCCAGCCCGGCCCGCTCAATCCACATGCCCAGCCAGTTCAGCTGTAGTCACTGCTTTGTGCACAAAGTTCGGCGAGGCTGAAGCCTTCTTATCCATACGGCTTGTATATGCTCTATCCCGTCACTTCTTGGAGGGTGGAAGACGCCGCCAGGCCCATGCTTCATCATATATAAAATCTAGGAAGATGGTGAAGCAGATTTTGGGCCTTGGCTAAAGCTGGTGGTTATTGCAGGGCAAGATGTTTTTTTAAGTGGAGTGGAAGCAATTCTGCTAGATCTTTATGCTCATCGCTAATCCAGGCGCGGACTGTGTTATATCCAGTAATGCTCGAAGGAAGCTTCTCTCTAATCATCCATTCAATGAGATAGCGATCATCGCGGGTAAGATGGTCATGAATCGCGATGATCTCATTGATCATTTCAAGGGCTTCCACGCCGTTCATGTGATCAAAGCGGCGCGTGTTTGTTTGGATGCTTTCATTAGTGGAGTGGTAGTCGTCGTAGTAGAGGTCATCTAGCGTAATTTCAGAGGCACTAAGGTGGTTGTTCATGTGGAAATTTTGCTCAATAAGGATTTTTCGGGGACTGTCAGCTACGTTCAAATTGTTGCGTTAATGATCGCTTTGTATTCGTCAGGTGTTCCGCAGAAAATTATTTCAGAGGACGGAATGAGTTCGTAGCTGACTTTTAAATTGTTGCTGATCAGGTGGTTATAAAGCGGCGCAATATAGAACTCACCTTTGGCTTTTAAGTCATTTTTGACGCTGTGCTCGAATGCGGAATTGTAAATGGCGGCCGAGTTAAAGTAGTAAAGTCCGTTGCTGCAAAGTTCGGAGATTCGTTCTTTCTCAGTGGTCTTGATGACGGTGTTGCTAGGTCCTGGAAGTGCGAAAGACCAGTGGGATCCCTCGCCTTTAAAAACCTCAAGGTAGCCATCGTCAATGCTTCTCTCGGATTTTTTAAATCCTGGCCTGAAAGTATCAATATTAAAAATGTACAGCGGTTCATCGGGGGTGAAGAAACTGCCAGCTTTCGAGAGTCCTTGATAAACTGTATCGGCTTGGCCCTGAGTTTCCTCAGTGAACTCTATAATGGAGTACTCGAGTATGCCCATTTCTTTAATGCTGCTTTCAACATACTCTGCCGCATTGAAGTCTGATCTGACGAGGAATAAAAACTTGTCAGTCTCAAAGTATCGTTCAAAGGAACGGACCGACCTTTCAAATACAGACTTACCCTTAATGTTCAGCTTGTATTTTGGCTGATCGTAACCTTCGTTAAAAAAACGGCTGCTCTTGCCAACCATCGGAATAATGAACATTTAATTAGCCTCGATTAGGAATTGGTCATACAGCCGGAAAGCATTTGCGAAAAGTGCAAGCTGCCTATGCTCATTGTCAGCATGTAGTGGCAGCATAGATAGGAATAAAAGAATGGTTAGCGGCATGTAGTCTGCGGCGTACGTATTCGGGAGAAGTTGTTCGTCGAGATAATCGCTTTGAAGTCTATCAATCCTGTCGTCTTTGAATATTTCAAATACGAAGTTGAGGTCCCCGATCTGCTGGGCGCTAAAGGCGCCGGCAATTATGAAATCATACAACCCGATGATCGAATGATTAGCTTTCGCGATGTCGTAGGCAACGTCCCCATAGAGCGTGAACTGTTCGTTGAAGTCAATAGCTCTGGGGTCAATAAGCTTTAGCATATCTGCGCGTGAATCATAAAGCATATTGCTAAAGCACAGATCGCCATGCAGTATGCCAGGTAGAGTTGGTTTGGCTAGGGCCAAGCTAATGCAATGCTCCATTACGTCGTTTATAGATGGCATTGTTTTACCATTTAAAATGACGTTTTTATGCATGTTGTAATTTTTGGTATCGCAGAAAGACGCAAGACGCTTCGCGGACTTTCGAGCTATCAAGTCTTGGCGGCCTGCTTGTACGTGGCTCAATTGCTCTGCGGGGAAGTTTTCGGTGCAGGCCTGGAGCCAACTTTTAATGTGGCGGAATATTTTTTTCCAAAAGAATTTCGGGTTATTGCCGTTTACAAAAAGTTCGTTTAGGGGCGCAAGATACAAAAACTCAATAACGTAGAAAGGTTTCCCATCCTTAATTCCTTGGTCCATAAGCTGAGGTACAAAGCCTTTGAGGCTAACTGGCAGCGATTTGAACCAAGTGCCTTCTGCTACAATTTTGTGATGGGGTGTTCCGCTTTTGTATACATGGGTATCTGTGATTTTTAGTTCATTAAATGAGCGTTGAGTTGTAATTTTTGCTCTTGTCTTGTAGAAAGTGTTGATGTGCCCTAGGTCAAACCAATTGTCTAACAAAATCTTTTCGGTGGGATAGCTCGCGGAGTATTCCCGAACAGCACCTACAAATTCTCCGCGACAAATTGTTAAATTCTTTATTAGGTTTTGTGGGTTGGAGAAAGCAAAGTAACCGCACCAAACAAGTTCGTCGCTGGGGTTGGATTTTTCAACTTCCCAGTTGTAGTAATCCTGCGTAGAGGCAAGCGCCAGGAGGTTGTCTCCAACAGGTATCTGGGGGAGGTAGGTGTCGCCGTGTAAAATTCGGACGGTGGTGTTATTTGCCCCGATGACATTCAAAGAGAAAAGGATTGAGTCGGCAAGACTTAGCCCGTCAGGAACCTTTAGTACGCTGACTTCAAGGCTGTCTAAAGTTCGAAAATCTTGCACTGATACAGCATGGCTTTCGGGAATGGAAAGCCAGATTCTCTCACTCGGGTATGCTTTTTTTATTGCTGTGGCTTGGAGTGTAAATAGGCGCTTGTTTCCCACTGGAAGAAAGGCGGGAGGTAACTTGCCAAACTCTGCCTGAAATTCGGCATCAACATATGCCGCTGAAGTGATTAAGATCATGCAGATTTCTCCAAACTCAAAAGCTCTTGAATTTCTTCATAGCTTTTTTTCTTGAATTCGGAGGGGCGGATTGCTTTATCGTCTACGTAAAAGCCTTCCATTCCGCACCATGGTTTAGCCACAATGATTTCATCATATGGAACATGGTGTGTGTTGAGCCACTCTACGATTATGGGCAAAGTGTTCGCATTGATTTTTCCGATGTCACCATTATATGTGCGCATGTTACGACTGGTGCTAATGGCAATTGTAAAGCCCATCTCGCGATATTCATGAAGCTTTTGAATTACACTTAGGTCCGGCGTGCTATTCTTGTAGTCGCCATTTATGGTTGAGCAAATTGTATCATCCAAATCCATAATTAGGCGCTTCATTTCTTGTTGAATCCCTTTAAGGCTGCGAAAAAGTCAAGTGTTGCTTGGCTCTGGCTAAGATCTTTAGCTTCGTTCGTAAAGTCTTCAATCAAAGCTGCTGAGAAGTCAGGTGGTGTGGCCTGACTGTTTACTAGATTCATGTCTCGTTTTATAGGAGTGTTGACAGGTTGAAGATGATTATCTGTCATCCAGCCCAATATGAGGTTGTGAGCACGCATAGACGGTATTAGAGGGAAAGGGGATAAGCTATTACTGTCTAAGGATGCAGACCAAAGTGATGCCATAGTAAGTGCTGGTGCTCTTTGGGCATACCAGAATTGATCTTGAGGCCCCCATTCTTTTGAGAACTCCATCGCTACATCGTGAGATTTGAGATCTTCTAAAAGGTCAAATGTAAGTTTATTTTTCAGGAATACATCTGGGCGGCATCTGATAATGTAATCATAGCGGAAGCCATTTTGCTTTTCATGCTCTACGGCCAACTCATGTGCTTTGTAGATGCCGTATATCATCTTGGCTTGGTTGGGGGAGTCTAAAGAAAGGAAATTGTTGATGTCTATTCCATTCTCAGAAAAAACAGTTGCATCGTTGTCTAAAAGAACTTTTGTAAATTTTATTTCAGGTGGAAGCTTTTCTACTTTGAATTCTGAGAGTGAAGCAGTGTCGAGTTTTTCGAATGATTTGGGGAACTTAGACTTGAATTGTTTTTTTGAGCGGATGGTTGGCGGGCACTTCGAAAGAATTTCTTTGTTGAAGGTTCTTATCACCCACTCATCACCCGCGCCGCCCAGTCCTGGCCAATCTTGCATCTCTGTCCATGAATGAAAAAATACATCTGCCTCTAAAGGCTTGATGATGTTTTCGAATATGCTCTCGACTGCTAAGTTTCCACATCGGTATATGCCGGACATACAAACCGCAACCCTCGGCTTGATATTCCAGCCAAGATTTTTAGATGTAGTTGGTTTTGCGAGCTGTTTGCGGACGATGTCGGAAACTAAATCATATGCTCGCTCTGCACCACGGTATCTAGATTTCTGAGCTGCAATAATGCCTAGCAATTTCTGAAGGTCGTTATGCCCAAGTTGTGGGAAGGCAATGCTTTCTTCACATGTAATTATGCGCAAGCACACATTTTTAGTGATGTAAGCTCTGCGGATTGCAGACAGGTTTTTAAAGTTCGAGAAATTGCTGAGCGTGATTTTGCTGGTATGGCTTTCTTTGGTTTTTGACCATAGTTGGTTTAAAGCATAGGTCAAATACATCAATGTCTTTGGGTTTTGATCGATCTGAAAAATATCGTCTTTTTTAGATAGTATGTAGTTTTCGAGAACGGTTGTGTCTTTGTATCGGGAAAGGCACAATAACTCGTGGTCAATGCCTGTTGCTCTTCCAGGTTGATGTTCGAAAGTGGGCAGGATTTCCGACTCGTAAATTTCTAGAAGAATCTTCGCGTTGCCACTTTTTGCGTACTTGGAGTTTGGGTCGCTGGCTAGCTTTTTTAGGCTGTAAAGGCCGACCTTGCAAATGAAAAGATGAAGGTTTTCAAGGAGTCCTAGGTCAGCAAGGAGTACGCAGAATTCCAAATGTTTTTCTGTGTTCTCTGCGTGCTGCTCATAGTGTCTAATTAGTAGCTCGAATTCCCAGTTTTTAGTAAAGCTTTGTACTGTCGAATCAAATCTTGCCGCGTCCATTGGTTATTCCGTTATTCCAATTCAACAGCCATATGGCTGAGGTGGTGTCCAGTTGGTTTCACTAATGTAGTTGGTTAATTATTTTCTTTTTTGAGTTAAATCTTAAAATTTCGCGATAGTACCACGTCTAGCAAGGTTGTGGCCATAAGGAGTACGGGCGGTGGGTGCGCTTGTATGAGCAGGCAAAGTATCAGGGCCGCGGGATTGCAGCTATCGCTTGGCAGAAATGATTGGCGAGCGGTTTGCGCTAGGAGCAACATCGGATCGCAGATGCGCAGCAAGAAAGTAGGGTAAAAGGTCGTGAGATCGTTTGCTGGTGCTGGTGCTCACGCTGCTGGCCAACGGCTGCGCAGTGACGCCACCCAGCTCGCTGGCGACGTCAGCTGTCACGTCACGTGTACCGCTGCTGTTGCCAAGGGCGAGACAGCCACCCGCGCCGCCATGGTGCTATCCGACCTGCTCAGCCGGTCTGTCGAATCGAATCGATAGCTGGCGCAGGCTTATGACCGAGCCAGGATCGCCGGCCAGCAGTGCGAGCGAGAACGTGATGCCTTGAATCATCCCGGCTGATTGGTCGCGACGAGCTGTGGTAGATTGCACTCCAAACTTTAATGGAGAAGTGGCGATGCTGGATGTGGTGGAAGTGGTCATTGAGCTTCAAGCTGAAGGATTCATCAACAGCGATCGACAAACTGCAGGGAAAGTAGTACGGCATTTGGGTACTGGTGCATTCTCATGCAGAGTTGAAGCATCTGTGAAGGGTGTTCCTCAGCCAAAAGGCCCTTATGCTTCAGAGGATGAGGCCCGTAGGGCGCTTATCCAATTTTGGGAAAACTGCAATAAGGCTCTTGAACGTACTCCAGCTTGGACCCCGTTGACGTTTGTCTGATCTGGATCAGTCGCCATAGCAGATCGGCCCGCAATAGGCCATTCGTCTATCCAGCTATCCGGCGTTGCCCTTAGGGATCATAGGTCATACGATACTGTATAAATATACAGTATCGGTGACGCATGTACTTCCTTCTCGTTCGACGCCGCGAGCATGGCGTGGCCATCCCTTCAACCCAACACCAGGTCCAGACATCATCCCGCGCTTGCACGATGCCAAGGTCAACGGCATGGCTCAGCTCGGGATGAACATCAACGGGGTTGAGGAAGTGGACGGCGCGCTGCTGCTGGCCAGCGGCTGCGCAGTGACGCCACCCAGCTCGCTGCCGCCGTCAGTTGCCCCGGCACGGATACCGCCGTTGTCTCCAGAGGCGAGGCAGCCACCCGCGCCGCCATGGTGCTCTCCGAACTGCTCACACGGGCTGATGCTCGAGCGGGAGAACTGGCGAAAGCTTATGACCGAGCCACAATTGCCGGCCAGCAGTGCGAGCGTGAATATGACGCCCTGACGCCGCCCGGCTGATGTCGCTGGATGTCCACGCGGTCGGTGACCTTAACCGAGCGACTCCAAATGCCGGATGATTCTCCGAACTCGGATCAGTTTGTTTTTAACATCATCATTGCTCGGCTCTTTTATGCTCAAGAAATACGCCAAATCATGAGCGGTCTCAAAATTCAGAATCCGGCAGTTCGCATCGATCAGGTTCATCGTCACGTCGGTATCGGACTGTAGCTTGGCAGACTTTTTCGCGAACTGTCGCAAAAAGTACTTCCTGATCGTCGGGTCGATCTTATATGTAGTTGGGTTTACGGTGGTAAGCCGCCTCTCGCAGAGACGAGAAATTACAAATACTGAGTTCTCGTCTCCGCCCGCACCTAATGAGCGCTCAGCAAGCTTTTGTGCCGCTTCCAAATTGCCCTCGTTGTACTCCTTCAAAGCTTGCTCGCCGCTGTGTCGAGGGTCTAGTGACGGATCTATCTCAAATTCAATTACATTTCCGGTCTGCAAAATCGACAGGATGAAAGGCTTGAGAACCCCTGAGTAGCTCATCGCTCGGCCGACGCCATGTAAACCGTTAGCAACGCTGACCAGTTTTGCTCGCGGGAAAGCTTTGAGGACTCTTCTATCGACGTAGGCCTGGTCTATGTCCACGCCTGGATCGTAGGCCACTACATGCTCTAAGTGGCCAGCAGATGTCAGTTCGTCCAACGCAGTATGTCTGAACGGCTCAGAAAACTTCTTGTCGATTACGTCAGATATTAAAGGGTCCACTGAGCATCGAGGACTAAACGATATGGCGATGCAGTTTAAAAAGGATGCAAAGTAAAGGGCGGCGTAGCCCCCAAGGCTAGACCCATATGTGAATACTTTACGGCCTGCAATCGTAGGGGAGACCGCACTAACGAAGTCGTCACCGCTAAGTCCTTGGTAAAAAGACTTGTTTCTTTGACCTACATAAATCGTGTCAATGCCTTGCTTTTTTAGGAATTGAGTGCCGAATCCTGAGTCATTCAGGCCAGAATTGATCTGGCCGAACGTGACAACCACTACCTCGGACAATGTTTCATTTGATTGGTGGTACGTGATGATGTAATCATCAGTACTGCTTAGGGTCACTTGCACCGCCATGTGCTCCATGTGTATTGGCTCGACAACCCCGCATTTTGCCTAGGGCTGGTGTGCATCGCCCTCTGTAATTGTTACGAAATGCTACCGCTTCCGATGGCGTCTGCTTAGCTTTAGCTAAACTCGCAGGCGATTGGTGCTGGTCACTATCGCCTAAATCAGAGGGGAGCCCATTGGACAAGCGAACCTTCATCGGAATGGTCGAAGCCGGCGAGCCGCTGATTCAGCAGGCTATCGACGCTATGCGCGAGTATCACCAGGCCCAGGACCGTGGCGCGCCGGTGGAGGAAGTGGAGCGCCTACGCCTTCTGGCTGAGTCTCTATTCCAGGTGGTTTCCGACTACCAACTTAGGGTAATTGCCAAGGCTCGCGGCAAGAATCTTCCGCCGCTTCACTGAATCGGCTCAACCAGTTCTGGTCCTTGGTTGCGCACGTTGCCGACGGCCTTACCCACGGGGAACCAGCGAAAATCCTGCGCAGGCCGGCATCCAGTTTCGACGATCTGCGCCGCCCGCGCAGGCTTTGTGGCTGGGTCCATCCATTCCCTGGCAATATCAGGTGATAGCACCAGAGGCTTTCGATCGTGGATATCGACCAGCCCATGGTCGGCCGCTGCGGTTATGATCACGAATCCATCGCGCTCATCCGGCTCCATGCTGTGGTGAACCTCAGCCAGAGCTGCAAAGAATAGTGGCTCGCCGTCGACGCTGGTGATGTAGTAGGGCTGCTTTCGCTTTAGGTCCGCTGGATCAGGCAGCCACTCAAACCAGCCATTTGCAGGCGCCAAGGCTCTGCCGTTTGGCCATAGACCCTTGAAGAACTTTCCAGTCACTACCGTCTCGGCCCGAGCATTGATCGGATCCGGGCGCTTCCCCTTCGCCCAGAAAGGCGACCATCCCCACTTGACGCGGTCCACGCTCAAGCCATCCCCTATCTGGCGAACGATTTCCACCCGAGTGGACGGCGCTACGTTGTATCGGTGGATTGGCGCATGGTCATATCCATTTATCACCACCAGGTCCAGCGATAGCTGGCGCAGGTAGTGATCCATCGACTCGTATATCGAGTACCGTCCGCACATCTTCCACCTCTCGCCCGTCAGAAATTTCACCGTCCAGGATTGACCAGGCACCCGATGCCAGATTTACTGTATATGCATACAGTTTGCATTGGACCTTCCATCATGACCATCACATTCTTGGGTACGCCTACCGGCGGTACCGAACCGCTACCGCTCTATTCGTTCCATGTTCCGGCCGGGTTTCCTTCGCCAGCAGCGGACCACTTGGAAGGTCATACTTCCCTGGATGAGCTATTCGACCTCCGCGCGCCCAATGTGTATCTAGTGAAGGTGGAGGGCGAGAGCATGCAGGGGGCTGGAATCTACTCGGGCGATATCGTCATCGTAGACCGCGGCCGCGAGGCCGAGCACGGCGATGTGGTGATTGCAGCCGTGAACAGCGAGCCGGTGTGCAAGCGTCTGCACCGACGTGATGGCGTGGTGATCCTGAAATCGGAGAATCCGGCCTACCCACCGCGGTACATCATGGAGGGCGATGAACTCGTCATCTGGGGTGTCGTGCGTTACAGCGTTCGCGATCATGCGCAGTGACCAGGTGTTCGCGCTGATCGATTGCAATTCGTTCTACGCGAGTTGCGAGCGCGTGTTTAGGCCGGACTTGGCCAAGACCCCGATCGTGGTACTGAGCAACAACGATGGCTGCGTGATTGCCAGATCGTATGACGCCAAGCCTTACGTGAAGATGGGCGAGCCGTACTTCCAGGCGAAGGACAAGCTGCGCCGGCACGGCATCATGGCCTTCAGCAGTAATTACGCGCTCTATGGCGACATGAGTGAGCGCGTGATGACCCTGATCGAAGCGATGGTTCCTGCCACCGAGATCTATAGCATCGACGAGTGTTTCGCAGACCTGTCGGGTATTCAGGAAAACCTGACCCAGTTTGGGCGCAAGGTGCGGTCCAAGATCTTCCAGTGCACCGGCATACCCGTGGGTGTCGGAATCGCTGGCACAAAAACCTCGCCAAGCTGGCCAATCACACGGCCAAGCGCTTGCAGGCCCAGACTGGAGGTGTGGTCGACATCACCGATCCGTGCAAGCGAGATTGGGTTCTGCGGAACACCGAGGTGAAAGAGGTGTGGGGCGTTGGCCGGCGCATGACCGCCCACCTTGAGGCGATGGGCATTCACACGGCGATGGATTTGGCCAAGGCCGACGCCTGGACGCTGCGGCAGAAATTTAGTGTCGTGGTGGAGAAGACCGCACGGGAGTTGGCGGGTACGCCGTGCCTGGGACTGGATGAGGCCGAACCGCCGAAGCAGGAAATCTGCTGCAGCCGGATGTTCGGCAAGCGCCTGACCGAGCTGGCGCCGATCAAGCAGGCAGTGGCCACCTACGTTGGTCGGGCAGCGGAAAAGCTCCGTGCCCAGAGATCGGTCTGCAAGCGCATGCGCGTCAGCATCCGCACCGGGATGTTCAACCCCGACGAGGCCCACCACGCCCAAGGGGGGTTGGTCGAGCTGCCGTACCCAACCTGCGACACGCTCCTGATGACCAGGCTGGCTACCGACGCGGTTGGCCAAATCTTCAGGCCCCAGTTTCGATACAGCAAGGCTGAGGTGCTGTTGATGGATCTGCGGCAGCCAGGCGAATCTTCAGAGGATTTGTTCGCGCTTAAGCAGTCGGTGGAATGTGACCGACTGATGCGGGTGATGGATGACATCAACGAGCGCTGGGGGAGGGGGACAATGAGGGCCGCCAGCGTGCCGGCGACGCCGGACTGGGGCATGAGGCGGGAGATGATGAGCCAATCGTACACAACGAGGATCGATCAACTGTGGACAGTCAAATGTTGAGCCTGCCATCGGCCTGGCTGGCTGAGCTCAATGATCAGCCTGCCTTGGTGGCCGATCCCGATGGCCGAGCTGCAGTGCTTGGGGAGCTGGCGATGTCTGCCTACCGACGGACCGACGTTGACGCCGACCAGCTTGCCGACATGTTGGAGTTTGCCGAGGCGGCCCGACTGTGGGCGCTGCTCGAACAGGAGGAGGCAGCTTGAGCTGCATTCAAGAGCTGAAACCTGGCGACCTGCTGTCTAAAACTGCTCGAAAGCTTCTCGGTATTCCTGGTCGAGAGTCACCGAAACTGGCCGAACCGTATTAGACAGGTCGGATGCGCAGGCCGCTTGTGGTGCGGCCCGAGCCTCGAATCTCACGCTACTGCTGCAGTACTGGTGGCTGGCTCTTTAGCAGTGTGCTGGGTGGAACTGAGACAGAGCCGTATACTGCCTTCGAGCAAATTCCTTCTACTACGGCGGCCATAGCCCCGCCTTGAATCATCTTGGTCCCTCCCGCAGGGAACAGAGCCCAGCTGTAACCGGTATAGGCACCGTAGGAATTCTTGCCGTTAACCTCGACGCACCATGAATCCTTGGATTTATCTCTGTTGTCGCCGCGCCCGTCGGCAGTCACAAAAAACGTATCTCTGAATTTCGCCGACTCCGGATCTTTCAAGTCATGAGCAGCCATGTACTGAGCAAATTTCTCTGCATTCGGTGGCATTGGGTAGCGGTAGAACACCGTCGGAGCCGCAGGTTTCGGTTGGGGCGCTGGTGGCGTGGCGCAGCCAACGAGCGTTGCAGCAATCAAAGGAATGAGTCCCAGTTTCATTTCTCGGTCCAGTAAAGGATGGTGGCTAAATAATGCCATTTTTAGATCAGCGAAGCTGATATTTGACGAGAAAATCCATTCCAAAACAGAAGCGGCGGCCCTTGCAGAATGCGGCCTGTAGCCGGGCCGTTTCGCCTTTGTTTTGGAATCGAATTCTCCGCAGGAACCGCATGGATCGGGCGCTTATACCACGGTCTTGAAAACCGTTGAGCGGCCATAGCGCTGGACCTCAGCTAGTTAGACGGTAGGAAACCAGCAACTCTAGGCCGGCTGGTGCGATGCCGGTCCCTCGCGACTGGCTGCTTTCGACTCATTGTTGACGGTGGCTCAACGGAGAGATATTGCTCACGTCTCAGGCCAATTAAGGGCCTGCAGATTCAGGAAAGTCTTGTAGTAAGTCCGGTGAAGATATTCCAAATCCTCTTCCCAATCGCAAATCGCCTGTGTGAAATTCCCCGGCGATCGTTTGGCATTTCTACAAAGAGCGGCAATCGTCCTGGCCATTTTCATTAACCGCTCGAGGCTGGACGGTTTAGCCCACTCAGAGAGATAGCTTTTGTCAAAGTAATGAATCGTCAAGGTTGCATTGAATAGCTTATCGAGAATATTAATCCTCATTGCCGATGGCTGTCCGCTCATTCCGACGTGATATCCAAAGTGGCTTAGCAAGCCAGCCTTAATCCAACCAACTTTGACTAATTCAGAAAGCGAAGCGGGCGCATCAGTGGTCGGCCATTTCAAGAACGACTCCAGGTAGGCCTTCCAATTGGTCGTCACGAACCGGACCTCAAGCCTGATGTCATTAAGCTTATCGAAGGTGACCTCCACCTTGGCATCTGTCAGCCGCTTGTAGAGTTCAAAATCGATTAACAGGGCCTTGGTTTCTTCTCTCCGAAACTCTTCAACCTTCTTAGGCTTACACTTTTCCAACTCCTCGTTGGCGTACACAGGAAAGAACAAATGTAGATAACCACGTATTAAGTCCTTATCTCTCTTCGATTTTACTATCCTGAGAATTTCCGGGATTGAATTCAGGTTGCGGTGAAACGATTGTTGAATGAGATATTCGTAGTTTTCGTAGAGGATTTGGCCGGCGCATGATCCGGCATCCTTGAGGTAGCCAGCCTGCTGGACGAGTCTGACTGATTTAATGATCGCGCCAATCGTTAGCTTATCGTTTCCAGCAAGGGACATTCCATTCTCCGCATCTTAGCTCGTGAGTAACCTATGACATAGGACACGACGGTATTCGGCCTATGCCCATGAAGGCATATTACTATCAACGATCGTTTTTCTGTATGCACCACCTGAGTTGCATCAGATTTCCTACACACATCTGACCGGCTGCTAGTGGCCGTGAGCTGCCTACCGCGAAGGACAGGAACGGGTCGATAATGGACGGTCAGCGACAGCTTGCAGGCGATACCAATTCTGATACCAATGATCTGGTTTTGAGGGGGAGAGGAGGGGTGTTTCGCCCAGCAAATTCAACCCTCTGACCCCGGCCAACACCACTAAAAAACCGCATGGTGATGTTGGCCAAAGGGGTCACTAGTCGCCCTGAAATAATGCTGGATGGGCGTACAGGCAGCTCGTACCAATTTTTGTACCAATGGCTGTGTTTTCGAGTGGGATGCAGTGTGGCGGGGAGGGCTGGAAGGTCCGTAAATACGGGCTTTTCTCACGCTCAAAAACCTGCCGAAACGCAAAAAACATCTGTGGAGTATGGCCCAAACGGTGTCGAATGCCTTATGACTAAAGGGCGCAAGGTGAAGGATATTTAATCCTGGCCTGAAATACCCGCCGGATCGGGACCGCGCAGCGGCCCCTTTTGCCGGGCTCAGGCATGCATCAGCGAGAGCTCGCTGATGATGCAGATCGAACCGTCATCAGCCGGTGTGGTATCGGTGTAGTCGAGCTGGTTGTACACCCCGCCATGAAACTCGAACAACTGCGGCGCCCAGGTACTGTCCAGTTGCAGGTCGCCAGACGCGCCAGACACGCCGTTGCAACTGGCCGTGACGTTGACCACACCTGCGGCCGTGACATGGATGCTGACCTTGAACGCTGCCCCCAGCGCTACGCCTTTCAGCACCGTGGAGTTCACCGGATCGGCCTGGTTGTAGGTGCGCCGAAACCCCAAGGTGATATTGCCCTTGTTCCAGAACACCTTCACTGGCGGGCCGTCGTCCCCGCGCACGTGCATCTGGGCGATGACCACCTTCTGCGCTGCATTGACCTTGGTCAGCGTCATGGTCTGGCGATTCCAGTGGTCGCGGGCGCTGGACAGTGTCCAGCCTTGCGTTTCCGTCCACTCGCAGCGAGTCCTGTGCGTGCTTTTGCTGGAAGCGCCTTTGGTGGGGGCAGAGAACTGGATCGAGCCATCGCCGAGCACCTTGACGATGCCAGGAAACCGCACGACCGCTTCGGCACCGTTGAGCTCGAGGGCTACAGGGTTGGTTGCGGATACGGCCACCGGGGTGGCGATGGTGAGTTTGCTGATGTCTACGGTCATGGGAGCTCCTTGCGAAATACGGAGGATGGACGACGAAATGTGCGAGCGGCCACGGACGGACTGCGTTAGAAAATTTAGCCGTACGCTAAATAATCGTCAATAGCCCGTAGCTAAAATAATTTCGCGTGGCGATAAATTGCCCGCTGGCAAATTTTCTGTTGATAGGGGCTTTACGCTGGTTTCGGCGGTGAGATAAGCTTTCCCTGGCTACTGTACAAATATACAGATATCAGGATGAGGCTATGTCATATCACATGAAGTCGGCGCCCGAGCTACGCCAGGAAATGACCGGTATAGAGCGGCTGAGTCTGCGGGTGTCGTCGATGATCAACCATCCGCTCGCACAGACACAGCGTTGGGTGCTGGTCCATCGCCTGGATACCGACGGTGATGCGGAGTGGGACGAGGTGATGGGCCTGCTGTCGGAAACGCCCGAACTGGACCTTACCTTCAACGACGATGACAGCGTCACGGTGCGCTGGCAGCGCAGCAGCGTAGAAGCGCGCGACGACATTATCGTCGAGCAGGGCAGCGACCAAGGGGCGCCTTTCTGATCATCAGCAAAAGCCCGTCGGGTTGGCGGGCTTCGTACTAGACCAGGTGTGCATTCCACACCAGCAGCACCCTGGCCTGGATATACGTCTCTTCACGGCGAATCATGCGGTCCTTGTGGCGGGTATTATCGGAAATCATCTCGAAGTGATCCTCGTCCGCAATCTGCAGCCGCTTGATGTAGATATGGTCACCCCAGGAGAAGAAGTAGATCCCGTCACCCACGAACTCGCGGATACTCACGTCGACGATCAGCGGGTCGCGGTGCTTGATGGTCGGCTCCATCGACTGGCCCCAGCCGGTGACCATCTTCAGGTGATGGTGCTCGCTGAACGCCACGCCCAGTTCGCGCAGATGGCTTGGGCTGACCCGTACATCGGTGAACATCTCGGGGTAGTCGTGGGGGATCTGGCCGCCGCCCATGGCCGCCCTTACGTCGTAGTGCGCGATCCACACTTCGTCACCAACCAGACCGGGCCGAGCCCGCTCAGCCTTCACCAGGGCAGCGTCGCCCGGTTCCTCTGCGGCGGCCAGCAGCCTTTGTCGGGTTACCTCGGAAATGCCTTTGCCGCTTCTGGCCAGCATCTGTTTGACCAGGTCGGCGGCAGACAACTTGCTGTCGACCTCGATCACTGGCTGTGCCTGGCCGGCGGGCGTCATCGCGTCGAACCAGCCCCGCGGCAAGCCTTCGATGCCCTCGATGCGCCGCGCCACGTCATCGCCCAGGTTCTTGGCGGTCTTGTCCGAGAGGATCTGGCTGAGGTGCGCAGGCGCCATTCCCCAGCGCTCTGCGCAGAGTCCCTTGCGCTGGCTGCCGATCAGCTTCACCAGGTTGTGCTTGCGAATTTCGTAGATATCCATAGGTGGAAGCATGCCAGTGTTTAGCTCGTTGCTAAATGTGCGCAAAGCTAAAATGGTGGTTGTGGTGAAATTAGCTGTAGGCTAAATTAAACCTGCAAACAAGGAAAGCCATCGAGACATTTTTCTCCAGGGCTGCTGACATCATCATGCGCAAAGAGGTTTACATGGACCCGACTGACCTCGGCCCGGGCACGGTTACTTGGCTGGGCGGTACAGGCACTGTGTTGCTGGGTGCATTTTTGTGGCTGCGCAAGTGGCTGTCGAGGGATGCCGCCGAGCGCGCGATGGACGCTGCGGATATCGCCGTGGTGCGCCGCCTCACTGAACTGCTCGATATCGAGCGCGACGCGCGTCGGGAGGCGCAAGCCAGGGCTGACCAGTTGGCCAGGGAGCGTAACGAGCTGGTGCTGACGGTGGGGCGGTTGCAGGGCAAGGTCGTGGCCTTGACCGGCCAGGTGAGCCGCAGTTCCCAGCCCTGAAGCCACGCCACCGGCTACCGGCAAGCAGCAAAAAAAAAGCCCGCCAGAGGGCGGGCCAGAAGGGCTTGGGGAGCAACACACAACAAATTCGGGTCAGGCAACCATAGTGCCTGGCTGCAACTGTTCAACCAATGCCTGGGCCGAGGCCAGGGTTGGCATCGGGCCGCTCACGGCTTCGCCGTTGCGCATCAGGTACCAGCACGCCAGCAGGCCCTGCTCACGCAATGAAACGGGGACAGCGCTGCCGACAACGGACATGATATGGATAGTGGCCATGGGGACCTCCTGTAGAACATGGCCCTACCATACGCAGCAGCCGGACGGGTTTGAAATCAACGCTGTCGATAGTGGTCATTAGTTCTATCAACCGTTACCAGCGCGGTGGGCCGTAGTACACCGGCGGCGGGCCATAGTAAGGGCGGTAGCCGGGCGGCGGTGGCGCCGGCGCGTAGTACGGCTGGTAGTACACCGGCTGGGGTGGCGGCTGCACGTACACGGGTGGCGGCGCGTAATAAACGGGCTGGCGCTCGACGTAGACGGTGCGGTCATGCCCACCATGAACCGTCGCCCCGACCACCGCGCCAACCACCGCCGCGCCCAGCAGAGGGCCCGGCCCATACCAACCACCACCGCCATGGCCGCCGCCGTGGGCGGCAGCAGGCCCGCTGATGGCCAGGGCACCGGCCAGCAGCACGATTCCGGGAATGTAACGGTTCATGGAACAACCTCGCAGTAAACCCCACTCTCGGGGCCTCATTACTATGACTCCGGTCTCTGTAAGCTGAGCACAGGGGAACGGTAAAGGTTGTGTAAGGGACGACCAGCGGTTAGCTCTGTTAGGGTGAACAAACGATTCAGTCATGACAAAGGAGCAGGTTATGTCGACAACTCCCAGCAGGGACACGGTGCTGTGCATTTCCCTGGCGGGGCGCCCTGGCACTTTCGGTGTGCGCTTTCACAATCACCTGTACCAGCAGTTGGGCCTGGATTTCTACTACAAGGCCATGCGCACCGATGACCTGCCGGCGGCGATAGGGGGCATCCGCGCGCTGGGTATCCGCGGCTGTGGAGTCTCGATGCCTTACAAAGAAGCCTGCATGGCCCTGGTCGATGAAATCGACCCGTCTGCGGCGGCCATCGAGTCGGTCAATACCCTGGTCAACTCCGATGGTCACCTGAAAGCCTACAACACTGATTACCTGGCAGTGCGCCAATTGCTGGCGCAACACCAGGTGGACCCCGGCACCGCTTTTGCCTTGCGCGGTAGTGGCGGTATGGCCAAGGCGGTGGCCAGCGCCTTGCGCGATGCGGGCTTCACCGAGGGCATCATTGTCGCGCGCAACGAACAGGCCGGGCGGCAGCTGGCGGATGTCTGCGGTTACCGTTGGGTGGCGGAGCTGGGTGACCGCTGCCCGCCAATGCTGATAAATGTGACACCGGTGGGAATGGCAGGCGGGCCGGAGGCTGACCAGCTGGCGTTTTGCGAAAACGCCATTGCCGCGGCGGAGCGGGTGTTCGACGTGGTGGCCATGCCGGCGCAGACACCGTTGATCCGCCGCGCGCAGGCGTTGCGCAAGCCGGTTATCACCGGGCTCGAGGTGATCGCGCTGCAGGCGCTGGAGCAGTTCGTGCTGTATACCGGGGTGCGGCCGACATCAGCGCAGGTAGATGCGGCGGTGGCCTACGCCCGGGATATCTGACTTACCCGAGCTGGCCCTGTCGCGGGCAAGCCTGAATGCCAGTCAGTTAAGGCTTGCCCGCGAAGTAGCCAGCGCTGGCAAAAACAGCCTCAGAATACCTTCTGCCCGTCATCCAGCTGCTGGTCGACCAACGCCCGGCCATGGGCCAGCGACACATGCTGGGCATTCTCAAGGTCGGAGAAGAACTTCATCGGCATCGACATGCGCTTGCTGGTGTGCCCGTCCGGCGCGGTGATAAGACAGCCCGCGGCATAGGGCAGGGGGGAGTCGGGATGGGGCATCACGCTGGCGGTGATGGTGTGCTTGCGGTATTCACAGTGAAGAGATTGCATCGTCCTTACCTCGCTGTGGCATGTGAAGCAGTTACCTTCATATACCACAGCAAGCGGCCGGGAGTTCCCGGGCCGACGAGCGAGCCGCGCTGACGCTTAGCCTTTGAGCTCGGTCGGCTGGATCACTTCGACCCAGTAACCATCGGGGTCCTTGACGAACGCCAGGTGGTTCATGCGCCCGTCCTGCAGGCGTTTCTGGAACGGCACGCCCAGTGCCTCGAAGCGTGCGCAGGCTTCGCGCACGTCAGGTACCGAAATGCAGATGTGGCCGAAACCGCGCGGGTCGGTGTTGCCGTTGTGATAGGCAAACTCGGCATCGTTTTCGGTGCCGTGGTTGTGGGTCAGTTCCAGCACGCCGGGGATCGATTTCATCCACTGGTGGCGTGCGGCGTCATCGGCGGGGATCTGCGCCGGGTCGACCAGGGCCAGGAAGTACAGGCTGAAGGCGGCTTCGGCGAAGTCGCGCTTGTCCACCAGGCGGAAGCCCAGCACGCGGGTGTAGAAGTCCAGGGACTTCTCGATGTCCTTGACCCGCAGCATGGTGTGGTTGAAGACGAACTGGGCGGTGGCGGTATCCGGTTGTGCGGTGACACCCGGCAGGGTTTGCAGATCGTGCAGGCTCATGGGAACTCCTGAGGCAGGGCCGGGCGCAGGGCACCGGCAAAACAGACAGGCTGGCCATGATACGGCAGTGCGCCGATTGCGCAAACGAAAGCGCCCTGCACAAGGCAGGGCGCTGGAATTAGAGGCCCGCATGTGCGGGCGCGTGGGGTCGCTAGTCCTTTAGCTGTCTCGATACTGAGCCAGCCGTTGTGAAAAAAGTGTGAAGCCCATGTGCACGTTTCATCAGCGTACCCAGCTTTCTACGGTGGCGCCCCCGTACTCTTCCTTCCAGGCCTTGAGCCCGCGGTGGTTGCCACCCTTGGTCTCGATCCGCTCGCCGGTGTGCGGGTTCTGGTAAACCTTCACCACGCGCGGGCGGCGCTGTTGCTTGGGCGCTGCGCTGGGGGCCCGGCTGACCGCCTTCGGGTCGAGGATGGCGATGATATCGCGCAGGCTCTTGTCATAGCTTTTCATCAGGCCGACTAGTTTCTGCTCGAATTCGATTTCGCGTTTGAGGCCGGCATCCTTTTTAAGCGTTTCCAGTTGCGCCATCTGTTCCTGGAGCGCTTTTTCGGCAGCACGAAACTCTGCAAGTCTGGACACTGTATTCACTCCTGTACGTCAGTCGTGGCAGGGCGTGACGAACATTGAAGAAGCATAAAAAAACGCCGGCCACGCGGGTGGGTTACGCTGTTCGCTGATACCGAGTGTAGTCATTCATCGGTACTGGGTAAACTGCTAACTTTTTGCAAGTAGGGTGGGAACTTTCCTAGTTTTGCGGGCGGTAACTTTCGGAATTTCGCGGCATCACCCACGGGCGGATCTAGACCATGGTCCAATTGCTCGTGGCAGACGCCTTGCGCGACAATTTCAGATAATGGCCGGCGAATGTTCGGCCCTGTCGCAGTACCGTGGCCAGCGTGTGCCACAGGTTGTTAACTCGCCCTTGATTCTGGATGTTTCCTCGCATGTTTGCCCCTTTTCCTCTCGCCCCCGGGCGTCGTGTTGCCGGCCTGTTCCTGTTGTGTGCCGGCGTCAATGCCCAGGCTGCCGGTTTTCTTCAAGACAGCACTGCCAAGGTCGAAGCACGCAATGTCTATTTCAACCGGGATTTCCGAGACGGCCATAGCAGTTCCAGCCAAGGCGCTTCCAAGCGCGAAGAATGGGCGCAAGGCTTCATCCTCAATGTGCAGTCTGGTTTTACCCAGGGGCCGATAGGTTTTGGCGTGGATGCGCTGGGCATGTTCGGCTTCAAACTCGACTCCAGCCCCGGCGACAGTAACAGCGGCCTGTTGCCGTCCTCCGGACACGACCCACGCCACTCCGCCGACCAGTACGCAAAGATGGGCCTTGCCGCCAAGGTCAAGGTTTCCAGCACCGTGCTCAAATACGGCGCAATGATGCCGGATATGCCGCTGGTCAAGTATAACGACGGTCGTCTGCTGCCGACCATGTTCCACGGCGCCATGCTGACCTCCGAAGAACTGCATGACCTGAAGTTCACCCTGGCGCGCCTGGACAAATACACTGCTCGGGACTCCACCGACCGCCAGGACATTCGCGTGCATTGCAAGAACAAGCGCTATGCCTGCGATACCGAGGCCGACCACTTCGACCTGGCCGGGGTCGATTACCGCTTCAACGAGCGCCTCAGTGCCCAGTACCAGGTGGCCAAGCTGGAGAATATCTACCGTCAGCACTTCCTCGGCCTGGTGGCCAGCCAGCCATTGGCGGTGGGTAGCCTGTCGGCCGACCTGCGTGTGATCAAGAGTGACGATATCGGCAATGCCCGCGCCGGTGCAATCGACCACCGTGCCTTCAGCGGCATGCTTGGCTACAGCCTGGGCGGCCACAAGCTCAGTGCAGGCTGGCAGCGCATGTATGGCGACAGCGCCATGCCCTATCTGGACGGCAGCAACCCGTACCTGGTCAACTACGCTCAGGTCAACGACTTCGCTGCCGCCCAGGAGCGCTCCTGGCAAGTGCGCTATGACTATGACTTCAAGGCACTGGGTGTACCCGGCCTCACCTTCTTTACCCGCTATATCAACGGTGACCATATTCAGGTGCCGGGCAGCAGCGCCGAAGGCAAAGAATGGGAACGCGACACCGAGTTCAAGTACCAGGTGCAAAGTGGCACGTTCAAGGACGTCAGTGTGCGCCTGCGAAACTCCACTTATCGCAGCAACTATGAAAAGTGGGCGCGGGACATGGACGAAACCCGAGTGATCGTCAGCTACAACTTCTCGATCCTGTAACCGGGCGCTTTGCCAAATACCGGCAGCCGCCTGACAATGGCGGCTGGTTCTGGAAGGGCAGGGCAATGAAAGACCTGTTGTTGATCGGCATCGGCCCGGGTGACCCGCGGCAGATTACTTATGAGGCGGTCGATGCGCTGCGCAAGGCCAGCGTGTTCTTCGTGCTCGACAAGGGCCCTGACAAGGACGAACTGGTGGGCCTGCGCAAGGCCATCCTGCAACGCTACCGACCAGAGGGCGGCTATCGCCTGATACAGGTGGCCGACCCGCTGCGCGATGGCCAGGCGGCTGACTATCTGGGCGCTGTGCAGGGCTGGCACCGCCAACGTGCGGCGCTGTATGCCCAGCTGATCGATCAGGAGATCGGCGCCGGCGAAACCGGCGCCTTTCTGCTGTGGGGCGAGCCAGGCCTGTATGACAGCACCTTGCGCATCCTCGACCTGGTCCGCGAACGCGGGGTATCGCTGCGCTTGCAGGTTATCCCTGGCATCAGCAGCGTGCAGGCCTTGGCGGCGCGCCATCAGGTACCGCTAAACCGTATCGGCGAGCCGCTGGTCGTGCTGCCCGGGCGGCGCCTGGCCGGGCTGGGGGCTATCGACAATGTGGTGGTCATGCTCGACGGGCAGTGTGCCTTTGCGCAGCTGGATGACCCGGCGTTGGTGATCTACTGGGGCGCGTATCTGGGGACCGCGGATGAACTGCTGATTGCCGGGCCGTTGCAGGGGGTGAAGGCGCAGATCCTGGCCGTGCGCGAGCGGGAGCGGCAGCGCAAGGGGTGGATCATGGATACCTACCTGCTTCGCAGGGAGCTGTAAGCGTTGTTCCCAGTCCCCGCGAAGCAGGCGGCACCGTTGTTACGGTGCGCCCAGAATCGCCACCACCTTGTCGCGCAACTGGTCGATGCTGAACGGCTTGCCGATCAGGTGCATGCCTTCGGGCACATTCAGGTTTTCGGCATAACCGCTGGCAAACAGCACCGGCAGCAGCGGGCGCAGCTCGCGCGCTTTGTCCGCCAGTTCTTCGCCGCGCATGTCGGGCAGGCCGACGTCGGTCATCATCAACTCCAGCGACTGGGCCGGGTCTTCGAGAACCGTCAGCGCGGCATTAGCGTCTGCCGCCTCGATGACCGCGTAGCCCAATTCGTCGAGCACTTCGACCATCAGCATACGTACGATGTCGTCGTCTTCGACTACCAGAAGGGGCATGGTTGGGATCCTGTGCAAAATGAATGTCTTTAATCTGTGCACCGCATGGCAGCAGAAGTTCCCGAGGATACCGATCCCTGCAATCAGATGGAACGATTGGCGCCTGCCACCTTCAAATACTGGCTAAATGCCCCGCCAGACCCGTCAAAGCTGGTTAGACTCGCTTAACAGGACGGCAGTGGCGGATAACAATAACGATTGATCGGCCACACTTTTCAATGGACTTTTCTTGCTCGGGCGTTTTCACATGATTCAAGCAGCCTCGATAGACCAGCGTAGCTTTCGCAAGCTGTTGAGCCGCAACATCGGCTTGCCCTTGGGCGTGGGCCTGCTGGGGGCCGTGGCGTTTGTCGCGGTCATCAACTACCTGCTTTCGGCCATGCAGTGGGTCGAACACACCGACCGGGTGATCGGCAATGCCAACGAAACGGTCAAGCTGTCGATCGACATGGAGACCGGCATGCGCGGGTTTCTGATTACCGGGGACGAGAGTTTTCTTGACCCGTACGAAGTAGCCAAGCCGCGCATTTTCAGCAGCCTGCACGGCCTGCGCGGCATGGTTGAAGACAACCCGCAGCAGGTCGACCGCATCGACCGGCTGATTGCGCTGCAGCAGGCCTGGAATGATTTCGGCAACGACATGATTGCCCTGCGCCGCAATGAAGGGCCCTATCGCGAACTGGTGGGCAATGGCCGCGGCAAACGCCTGACCGACGAAATTCGCAAGGAGTTCGACAGCTTCGTCACCACCGAGCAGCAGCTGCGCATGGCCCGCAACGACAAGGTCAGCAGCGTCACGGTAACCGCGATCTCTGCGTTCGTGCTGTTGATTGTGGGCCTCAGTGCGTTGCTGGCCTATCTGGGCCGTCGAGACCTGCTGGCGTTGTCCGAAAATTATGACCAGAACCTCAAGGCCCAGCAGCGCTCCGCCGAACGGCTGGAGCACCAGGCCTGGTTGCGTAATGGCCAGACTCAGCTGGCACAGCAGGTGCTGGGCCAGCTCACCCTGCCCATGCTGGGCGACAACATCCTGCGGTTTTTTGCGACATACCTGGGCAGTGTGGTCGGCGCGGTTTACGTGCGCGACGAGCATGGCCGCCTGGTGCGGGTAGCCTGCTATGGCCTGAGCGCCGAGGAGCAGGGGCGCGAGCAGGTGCTTGGTGACCATCATGGCCTGCTGGCACAGTCGGTGCGAGAGGGCCGCCTGCTGCGCCTGGAGGACCTGCCCGAGGATTACTACCAGCTCAGCTCCGGCTTGGGCAGCGGCCTGCCGCGCAGCGCGCTGTTGATGCCGGCCATCGAGGATGGGCAGATCAACGGCGTGGTCGAACTGGGCTTCCTGCGCCCGCTGCACGAACGCGATGATGAGCTCCTGGAGCGCGTCGCCGGCAACCTCGGCATGTCCATCGAAAGCGCTCGTTACCGTCAACGCCTGCAAGAGGTGCTGGCGGAGACTCAACAGCTCAACGAAGAGCTGCAAGTGCAGCAGGAAGAGCTGAAAACCGCCAACGAAGAGCTCGAAGAGCAATCGCGTGTGCTCAAGGAGTCCCAGGCCCACCTGGAAACCCAGCAGGCAGAGCTGGAGCAGACCAACGAGCAATTGTCCGAGCGCACCGAGGCCCTGGACCGCAAGAACGACGAGCTGGTCCAGGCCCAGGAGCAGTTGCAGGCGCGCGCCGACGAGTTGCAGCGCTCGAGCAAGTACAAGTCCGAGTTCCTCGCCAACATGTCCCATGAGCTGCGCACCCCGCTGAACAGCTCGCTGATCCTGGCCAAGCTGCTGGCAGAGAACGGCGACGGCAACCTCAGCGAAGAGCAGGTCAAGTTTGCCGAGTCCATCTATTCGGCCGGCAACGATTTGCTCAACCTCATCAATGACATCCTCGACATTGCCAAGGTCGA